>DATFAX010000120.1:0-11592 GCA_035254125.1 Holophagaceae bacterium
CCCAGTCCATCCGTGGCTACAACCCGACCTGGATCCAGGCCGGCGCGAAGTACCGCTTCTAGTCCGCGACCTTTCTTCGGGAGTCCCCATGATGATCACGCCCCGACCCCTCCTCACGGCCATGGCCCTGGTGCTCGTGCAGGCTGCGGCCATGTCCCAGGCCCCCCACCCCATCCTTCCGCCGGATCAGGTCGCTGCGGCCCGGGCTCAGCAGCCCCAGCGCGCGGCCCAGGCTCTGGCCTTCCTTCAGGCCCAGGTGCCCTCCCTCGGTCTCGCCCCCTCGGATTCGTTCCGGGAACTGAGCGTCTCCACCAACACCCAGGGCCAGACCATCGCCCGCTACCAGCAGCTCCACGAGGGCATCCCCGTCTACGGCACCTCCTTCACCGTGCGCGTCGATCCTGACGGAACGGCCCACCTCTTGGCCCAGGACCGGGCCACGGGCATTCTCCTTGGGGCGAAGAGCCTGAGCGCCGACGACGCGATCCTGGCAGCTCACCGGAACCTGGCCCCTGATGGCGCCTACTCAGGCATACCGACCGCCGAGCCCATCATTTTCCCTACCGTGCTTAGCTCCGGCTTCCGCATGTCCGTGGACGCCAAGGGCAAGCCTGGGATCGATGGCGATGCGACCCTCGTGGGGCCCCGACCCACCGACACCTACATCTCCGCCTACCTCGTGAAGGCCGCCTTCAACAACGCACAGGACGGCTACCGCGAATACAACCTCATCGTCAGCGCCGAGACGGGTCAGGTGATGCGTAAGTGGGACGACGCCGCCGGCCTCGTCCCTCAGGCACCCCGGGCTCCCAAGCCCGTGACGTACGCCTCCCGGGTCGGATTGGCCGCCAGCCGTCCCGTGGTGGCCGCGCCACCCGCCTACCGATCCGCCAAGCCCGCCGCCGCCCGCCCCATGTTGGCCGCCACCGGTGCCCTTGGGGGCATGGTGCCCGCCAAGGGTTGGGGCTACGACCTCTACCTGGGCCTCGTGAACCTTGATACTGCCCAGTCCCCCAATGGCTCGGGCTATGACCTCGTGGACCTCACCCGCGGGACGGCCCGTCCCCACCCGGTTTTCCAGACCGTGGGGAGCCAGACCTGGTACGCCGACGTCCTGCCCTCCATCTACTTCAACATCCCGGCACCTCCCACCGACTACGAGTTCCCCTACCTTGGTGCCTTCTACGGCACCTACGCCATGGACAACAGCGGTTGGAGCGCCAGCGGTTCCACCCCTGCGGGCTCAGTCTCCAACGTTTGGGGCGACGGGCTGCCCTACTTATCCCCCTACGCCTTCCGAAATAGGAGCGCCACGCACTATCCCAGCGCCATTTCCGAGTTCCACTACGGCGATGCCAACGGCCAGACCTACGCTGTGGGCGCCCACAACGCCACCCAGGCCACCTACGACATGTACAAGCAGGTGTTCGGCTGGCTCGGCGTGGATGGCAAGGACAGCGGCATGATCTCTGTGGTCCACGACAACCTGGGGGGCATCGAGAATGCCCACTTCTCATACGTGGACAACATGATGCATTACGGGGATGGCTCCTGGAGCTCTGCCAACCCGTACGGATTCAAATCCTTCGCCACCATCTCCATCGGCGGCCACGAGGTCTCCCACGGTGTCATGCACCACCTCGCCTCGGTGAACTACTACGGCGAGAGTATGGGTCTCAACGAGGCCAACTCCGACATCATGGGCATGTGCGTGCAGGCCCACACCCTGCGCGGTCCTGGGGATCCTGCCGACCATATCCCCGAGGGCAAGGTCAACTGGCAGATGGCTCCGGAGATCTCCTACGACGGCCAGCACCCCCTGCGCTGGATGGACAAGCCCTCCAAAGATGGCCTGAGCCCTGATGCCTGGTTCGCGGGCGTGAACAACCTCGATGGGCACTTCAGCATGGGCGTGCCCAACCGCTTCTTCTACTTCCTGGCCAACGGATCCAGCGCCGACACCACCACGGATGCCTACAGCCCCTACCTGCCCAAGGGCATGACGGGCATCGGCATCGACCAAGCGGGCCGCATCTGGTTCAAGGCCGTGTCGGAGTACATGACGCCGACTACGGGTATCCGCTCCATGCGACCGGCTCTGATCGCCGCGGTGGGGGATCTCTACGGGGAGGGTTCGGTCCAGGAGCAGGCCGTCATGAACGCCTTGGCCGCCGTGAACATCGGCGCTCCCTACGGCGGCCAGGGCCGTCCCCTCGTGACCCTGCCCAACAACCTGGTGGATCCCTACTCTCCGCTGGGTTCCATCGGGCTCCCCACGGGGCCCTACCGGGCCGCGGGCATTCAGTACCTCTACTACACCATCCCCATGGCGCCTATCGGGGAGAAGGTGAAGCTCCACGTGAACGTGGCCAACGCCAGCGATCCCTCGGTGGCCTGGTCCACGGGTTGGGATATCTGGCAGGTACCCTTCCCCAATGACGGCGGTTCCAACGGCAGCGGGGCCTCCGGGTCCATGGCCGCCAACGGCTCCTTCGACGCAGAGGGGTACTACCACACGCCGCTGGTGGACCCCAAATTCTGCATGACCAAGGCCACCAGCAAGGCCGACCCCCTGGAGTTCGCCTACCTGCCCGTGATGACGGTGAACCTGGATTCCGACGGGGACGCGGAGAACGACGCCGTGGACCTGGGGGCCTTCGCCCTCTGCTTCAACCTCCCCCGCTGGATCGTGGAGCAGGTCAACTCCGGCGGCGCGCCCACGGGCTACATCTACTGGTCCTTCGGGGATCCCACCATCATCGGCCACTCCTTCGACGACTACACCCTGCAGGCCTGGAACGAGGCCTTCATGAACGCCTTCGGCAATTAAGGAGCCGCCATGCGCCTGAACACCCTCCTCAAGCTCCTGGCCGCTCCCGCACTCGCGCTGCTCATGGCCTGTGGCGGAGCCGCCACCGGCCCCGGCCCCCAGGCCGCCCCGTCCTCTGTAGGCTTTGCTTACACCGATCCCCAGGGCGGCGACTGGACCCTGGTCCGCAACGCCTCCTCCACGGACACCCACCTGATCCTCGACCTGGTGGGCCCTACGGGCACAAAGTTCCGAGGCGTGGGCTTCAACTTGAAGTCCGATGGTTCCGTGACCTACGGCCACATGGGCGCCGGGGGCTACGTTCGCGATACGGGCGTCTTTCACCTCCAGAGCACCTACGCCAACTACCCCGTGGAGCCGGTGCTCCTGGCGGGCGGCGTGAAGGGGGACGGAAAGCTCCTCACGGTGGGCATCTTCCAGAAGGACCGGTACTGGCCCTCCGTTTCCGTGAACAAGCCCGTGTGCCAGATCTCCATCGACTTCGACGCGACGAAGACGGCATCCCTGCCCCCCGGCACGAAGATCCCCCTCGCCATCACCAAGGCCAAGGCCATTCCCAGCTACATCGGCACCATGCCCGCTGATCCCTCGGATCTGAACGGCTACGGCAGCGTGATGGCCAACTTCAACAGCTCCCTCGTCCCCGTCCAGATCTCGGTGGGGACCCTGGTGACCAAGTAGGTCGCCGGATCCCGTCCCCTTACGAATCAGAGGAGATTCCGTGATGTTCCGCCTCCGTCCACCCGTCACCGCGCTGGGCATGCTCCTGGCCGGGGCCGCCCTGTCCGCCCAGACCGCGCCCCTGCCGGAGCTGCCCCCTTCCGTCCTCAAGACCCTCGGCGCCCAGGAGGCCAGCCGCATCGCCGCGGCCACCGCCTATGCCAACGGCACCGTGCTGCCCACCCTGTCCCTAAATGCCACCGACACCCTGAACTTCCGCAACGCGATCACCAACACCCAGGGAGAGTGCGTCGTCCGCTTCGAACAGTTCCACGACGTCAAGATCAGCGATAGGACTTACCACATCATGGTCCAGGACACCGGCCTCGTGGTGAAGGTGGCCCCCGATGGCACGTGCAGCATGTCGGCCACCAAGGTGGTCCCGGCGCGAGTGCCGCTCCCGACAGCCGTCCAGGGGTTGACCCCCGTCCAGGCCCTGGAACTCATGACGGCGAAGCTGAACCCGGTGGCCGGGTTCGCGCGGACCCCCGTGGCTGAGCCCGTGCTCTTCCCGGCGTCGGAGAAGGGGGACCTCGCCTTGGCCAAGGATCCGGTCACGGGGCTCATCGCCCCCGATCCCCTCCAGGGCGGTGAGCTGTTCTCGTCCCAGCGGCCGTACCTGGCGGCCTACCGCATACAGGCCGAGCTGAAGGCCGCGGATCCCGCTCTGCCCAACGCCCGGGTGATCGTCATCCTGGATGCTGAGAGCGGCGCCATCTTGGACCGCCAGGTGGCGGGCCCGGAGATCAAGAACCCCTTCCTCTACGCCAGGGGCGCCGCCTATGCCGGCCAGCCCACGGTGAACGCGAAAGCGGTGCTCGCCGCTGCGGCGGCCCAGTCTCCGAAGAGTGCCCTGCCGGCGGCCGCGGGCACGGTCTCCTGGACGCCCGTGGACGTTCCGCCGGGCACGCCCACCCAGACCCTGGTGTCCAAGCTGGGCAAGGGGCTGACCCAGTACCTCGGCGAGGTGACCCTGCCCACCACCTACGATCCGGTCCTCAACGGCTACGGCCTTCTGGATACGACCCGCGGGGGCACGGCCAACTACTTCACCCAGGAGTTCCTGGGATACACCGACAGCTATGGGTACTACCACCCGAATACCTTGCGCCCCGCAGGCAACATGGTGCTGGGGGGGGAAGGCCTCGGCATGTGGACTCCCTACACCATGGATGGCCTCACGGGTTCGATGGTGGGCTACACCGGCGTGGCCTCCGACCTCGTGACAGGCCGGCCCAGCAGCAAGGCCGTGAACGACTTCAGCAACCTACTGCTGGACAACCTCTGGGGCAACTTCGGCAACCTCACGCCCGACCTCTCGGACAAGGCGCACGCCTACGGCGCCTACACGGCCACGGGCATGACCGCGGCGGCGGAGGCCATGAACACCATGACCTGCGCCCACGAGTTCTTGAAGTACGCCTTCAACCGCACGGGCCTGGATAACCACGACTCGGCCGTGACCACCGCGGTGAATTTCACCGGGCTCGGTGGCGCCCTCCTCCACGACACATGGTGGAGCGCCTCCGTGGATGCGGCCACGGGGCTGCCCGTCAAGGTCCCGATCTTCCTCATCCGCGCCGGCGCGGGGGATCCGTCCAACGGCATCCTAAACGCCGCCGAGCCCACCCGCCTGGGCCAGCAGATCGGGGCCATGCTCTACGAGCACCAGGTCGGATACCCATCATCCTCCAGCGTCCGGGATTACTCCGCGGTCGCCGTGAGCTTCACGAACCTGATGAGCCAGGGAATATACTCCCTGGGCAGCCTGCACGGCATCAACCGCCGGGTGATCCTGCCCTCCTGGGGCCTGGGCTACAACTATGCGAACGGCGCCTACGCCGCCTCCATGATCAAGCCCAGCCTGGATGGCATCTCCCCAGATGCCTACTACGATGGCGAGTTCTTCGTGGGCGGCGGCGCCGGCTGGTACAGCTCTGGCCCCCTGAACCGGGCCTACTTCTTCATGGCCGAGGGGGCCTCCGCTGCCTCCGGCAGCAGCGCCTACAGCGACTACCTCCCCGGTGGTATGACGGGCATCGGCCTGGAGAAGACCTGCAAGATCGCCTACAAGGCACTCACGGAACGCTTCGCCACGCCCAGCCTCAGCGTCTTCCAACTGCGGGAGGCCCTCCTGAATGCCGCGGCGGACCTCTACGGCGCCGATGGCCCCGAGGTGCAGGCCACGGCCAACGCCTTCGCCGCCGTGAACGTGGGCTCCGCCTGGGGCCAGCCCGAGCCCGTGCGCGTCTGGTTCGACATGGCGAACTGGCCCGCTGACACCGACCTCGGCCCCAACGGCCCCTTCGAGCCCAACCCCCGCTCCACCCGCTACCCCTGGGTGCCCATGGGCGAGACGGCCCAACTCAAGGTGAACGTCTCCGGGACTTCCAACGCCGCCATCACCTGGACGAACGATCCCGCCCCCTTCCACTGGAGCGGGTACTACGACCTTCAGACCATGGCCAACGGCCACATCACGCAGGATGGGCTTTTCACGGCACCGCTTCGGAATGCCAAGACGATCGGCATCTACAGCGTTCAGGCCACAAGCCAGCAGGACACCAGGCAGCGGGCCCAGGGCCTGGTCTTCGGTCTCGAATATGACTATGACGGCGACGGGAACAACGACGCTCTGGATCTCGCCCTGCTGGCCATGTGCGTGGGCGTGCCCCCCTCGCTCTACGACGCCATCAACAGCAACATCATGCGTGGCTTCCCCGGCATCAGCGAAGGGGAGCTCCAGATGAACCTCGCGGCCTTCCAGACCGCCTTCGGCAACTGAGGAGGGGCCATGAACCTCGCCACCCTGACCCGTTCCTGCGCCGGAGCCCTGCTCCTGGCCGGCCTCCTGGCCTGCGGAGGTGCCTACACGCCTCCGCCCTCCGCGCCCACCGCCGCCGCGCCGGCTCCCGCCACGAGCCTCGTCTACACCGATCCCGGCAGCACCGGCTGGCGCCTGGTGAAGGACGCCTCCAGTACCTCCACCCACCTGGTGCTCAAGCTCGTGGGCCCCGATGGCGGCTCCGCCCGCGGCGTGGGCTTCAATCTCCGCGCCGGCGGTCCCGTGGCCTTCCACAAGTTCCACGAGGTAACCGCGACTCCCGGCACCTACCTCAAGGACATGTATGTCCATGAGACCGGGGTTTTCCAGCTGAAGTTCAAGAACAGCCGCTACCAGACGGACCTTAACTGGATGTACGAGCCCGTGCTCATCGCGGGCGGCGTCAAGGAGGCAGGCCGCCTCCTCACCGTGGGCGTTTACCAGAAGGACCGCAACCAGGATCCCGCAAGCGTGGACGCGGCCACGGGTGTGCTTCAGGTCGGCATCGACCTTCCGGCTTCCGGCGGCCCCGCCGTTGGCGAGACGATCCCCTTGACCGTGGTCCGGGCCCGCGCCATCCCAGCCTTCATCGGGACCTATCCCACGGATCCCAACAACATCGATTGGTCCTCCGTGTACAAGAACTTCCGCCTGGACGACATCCAGATCGCCGTGGGGGTGCTCCATGCCCAGTAACAGCCGAACCTTCCGCCGGTTCTCCTTTGGAGGAGGCATGTTCCCGCTGCGGTCTGAGGTCCTGCCCCTCCTCGGGGCTGGCCTCCTCCTGATCGCCGCCGTGGGCTGCAGTAGCAGCGGCTCCTCCACGGCCATCGTGGCCGCGGCCCCCGTGTTCGCGACGAGCCCCGCTGATGCCACGGTGGTGGCCGGCGAGACGGCGACCTTCACGGCCTCCGCCTCGGGCTCGCCCACCTACCAGTGGAAGCGGAACGGCGCCGACGTGTCCGGCGCCACCGGGGCGAGCTACACCACCCCCGCCTCCACCGCCGCGGACAACAACACGGTGTACTCGGTCACCGTCCAGAATAGCGGAGGGGCCGTCACCAGCGGCTTCGCCACTCTGCATGTGAGCTACGTCCTCGTGACCACCCAGCCCTCCGGCGCCACGGTGGCCCCCGGCCAGCCTGCCACCCTTTTCGTGGTCGCCTCCGGCAGCGGCACTCTGTCATACCAGTGGACCAAGGACGGCGCGGAACTCCCGGGCGCTACCGGCGCCTCCTATACCATCACCGCGGCCGCCCTGACGGACACGGGCGCCTACGCCTGCAAGGTGACCAACACCCTGAACGGCAAGATGGCCACGGCAACGTCCATCGCGGCTTCCCTGGCGGTGGCGACGGCTGCTCCCGTGATCACCGCAGCCCCGACAGATATCACCGTAGTCGCCGGGAACGTCGCCACCTTCAGCGTGATGGCCACAGACGCCCTCTCCTTCCAGTGGTACAAGAACGGCCTGCCCCTCTACGGGGCGACCGCGGGAACCTATACCACCCCGGCCACCATCGGGGGGGACGACAACGCGGCCTACACCGCCGAAGTGTCCAATTCGATGGGGAAGACCACCAGCTCCGCAGCCCACCTACATGTGAATTACCTTCGGGTGGCCACGGAGCCCGCGGATGCCATCACCGTGACAGGTAACATGGCCATCATCCCCGGCACGGGCGTGGCCGTGGCTGAAGGGGCCGTGAACCTGGCCATCTCCCCCGTGCTGGCCCAATCGCAGGGCGCGACGGTGCAGATCCAGTGGTTCAAGGACGGCGCAGTGCTGCCCGGCGCCACCAACCCCGCGTTAAGCGTCTCCACGGTCACCCAGGGCACCGCCGGCACCTACAGCTGCGCCTACACCAGCACCCTCAACGGCACCACGGTGACCGCCCAGACGGCCCCGGCCCAGATCCAGGTGGTGGGCCTCCCGGTGATTACCTCCCAGCCCGCGGGTGCCACCCTCCTCGTGGGCCAGTCCGCCACCCTCAGTGTGGCCGCCACCCAGGTGGGCGCCGGGAACTTGAGCTACCAGTGGTTCAAGAACGGCGTGGCCCTCAAGGATGTCCAGACCTCCGGCACCGTCACCGCCGTCACCGGCAGCCAGCTGCCCAATTTCTACATCCAGGCCCTGGCCACCGGCGACACCGGCGACTACACCTGCCGGGTGACCAACACCAACCGTGGCGTGGCCGCCGTCGTGAATTCCCAGGTGGCGCACCTGCAGGTGAACGGCTCGCCGCAGATCACCGCCCAGCCCGCCAGCCTCACCGTCACCGAGGGCCGTCCGGCCAGCTTCACCCTCGCGGCCCAGGGTCCCGGCACCCTCACCTACACCTGGTACCGGGGCGCCAGCGCCCTCCCCAACAGCAACAGCCCCACCTACACGGTTCCGGCCGCCACCCTGGGGGACAGCGGCGCCACGTTCCACTGCGTGGTGTCCAACGGCTTCCCCCCTGATGCTGTCAGCCAGACGGTGACCCTCACGGTGAACCCGCTTCCCGCCAGCCCCACCTTGGAGGCCAGCAGCCAGATCATCACGAAGGGCCAGGGCGTGGTCTTCACTTACCTCTTCGATCCCGCGAAGACTGCTACCTTCGGCCCCGCGGGCGGCACGGCCACGGCCGTGATCAGCGGCGGCAGCACCGTAGTATTCCCCGACGCCACCACCACCTACACCCTCACTGTGGCCGGCTACGCCCCAGTCACGCAGCTGGTGACCGTGAGGGTCTACACGCCCAAGTTCCTCTATGTGGTAAACAAGGGGGACAACAATATCTGGCAATATCCGGTCAATCCGGATTCCCCCCGGATTTCCGCCGGTACCTTCGACGTCTGTGATCCAGGCAACTCCAACTTGGCCAACGCCCTCGTGGGCAATCCCACGACCCTGCACCGGTCCACCGGATCCCAACCCGTCCATGCCGTGGCCACCTTCGATGAGCGCCTCGTCTTCGTCTGCAACATCGGCGACGCCTCCGTCTCGGTCTTCCCGGTGAACACCGCCACGGCGGTACTCGATGCCGCGGTGTCGGGCTCCCCCTTCGTCCTCCCGTCCGGCTATACCAAGCCCTGGTGTTCGGCCCCGGATCCCAGCGGCCAACGCCTCTATGTGGCCTGTGCGGAAGGCGTGGCCGTCTTCTCCATCGATGGCACTACCGGCGCCCTCACGGCCGAGCCCGGCCTGAACTATGCCATCCCCGGCCGCCTCATGGGCGACCTCGTGATGCATCCCTCTGGAAAGTCCCTCTACGTCTGTGATCCGGGCCACAGCGTCATCCGGTCCCTGGCCGTCGCCGCGGACGGCTCCCTGTCTCCCAGCGGCGCCGACATGGCCGTGACCTTTGCCTCCGGTTGGAGTCCGGCCTGGGGCACCCAGATGTACAGCCCCCTGAACCTGACCCTGGATCGTGCCGGCACCATGCTATTCACCCGCAGCCAGGACGCGCTCGCCTTCGCACACCCGAGCGGCTACGAGGACACCAACGCGGCCATCGATTCCTACCAGATCGATCCCTACACCGGGGTGCTGGGCGGCCATCAGAGCAGCCAGTCCAAGCTGATGTACCAATCCTTCTTCCTCGTGAACGGCAACCTCCAAGGCAACCATGCGCTGCTCTTCTCCGCCATGTCAGGGGCCGACCACCTCTACGACGGCTACACCGACGATGCCACCGGCTGGTTCGGGCCCTACATGGGCACTTTGGCCGCGGACCTGAATCTCGCCTCGCCCACCTATGGCCAGGTGCCCGGCTACTTCCAGGATCCTAACTTCGGCAGCATCGGCCAGCCCCGCGCCCTCGGCAGCTATGTCCTGAATGGCAACTACAAGGGCGCGACCACACTCATCCAGGACCGCAGCGGCCGCATTGTGGTTCCCGTCCTGGGCCCCCTCGACGCCAGCCTCAAGCTCATCGCCTTCGGCGTCAACGCTCAGGGCAGCTTGGCCTTCATGGGTTCGGGCCTCGGGGAGACCCCCCGCAACACCGGCTCCAAACCCACTCACGGCTTCTTCCTCGGCGCCTTGAACTAGCTTTTGCACGACTCCTGGAGATCCCCATGCATCTGAATGACCGAATCGGACTCAGGCTGGCGGCCGGGGCGAGCCTCGCGGCCCTGGTCGCCTGCGGCGGCGGGTCCACCTCCTCTTCCACCCCCGCCACGACTTCCTCACCCGCCATCTCCCAACAGCCCCAGGACCAAACCAAGGTCGCTGGCCAGACAGCCACCTTCACTGTGGCGGCCCTCGGCAACGGCACCCTGAGCTACCAGTGGCAGAAGGACGGCGCCAACATTCCTGGGGCCACCGCCGCCGCCTACACCACCCCGGCCCTCACCGCTTCGGATGCGGGCGCCTACGCCTGCCGGGTGACTAACGCCCTGAACGGGAGCCAGGTCACCGTCCTCAGCAGTGCGGCTTCTCTCGTGGTGAACACGCCTCCGGTAATCTCGGCGCAGCCCGCCTCCAATCCAGCCATCACCCAGGGCGGAACCGTGAGCTTCAGCGTCGTCGCCAAGGGCAACGGCACCCTGAGCTACCAGTGGCAGAAGAACGGCCTCGCCATCCCCGCCAGCGCCAATGCCTCGGCCGTGAAGGCCACACTGGTGCTATCGAATCTACAGCCCTCCGACGCCGGTACCTACACCTGCGCCGTCACCGCCACCCTGAACGGCACGACGACCACCACTTCCAGCGCCCCCGCCGTGCTGGGTGTGGGCCAGCTGCCCACCATCACCACCCAACCCCAGGCCCAGCAGACCGTGGTGCAGGGGGCCCCGGCCTCCTTCACCGTGGTCGCCGCCCCCACGAGCGGCGGCACCCTGAGCTTCCAGTGGCGCAAAAATGGTGTGGACATCCCAGCCACCGCTAACGCCAGTGCTGCCACACCCACCCTGACCCTGGCCTCGGCCCAAGGGACGGATGCGGGCACCTACAGTTGCGCCGTCACTAACACCGCCAGCGGCACTGCCGGTGTCCTGGCATCGACCGATGCCGTGCTGGCGGTGAACGTTCCGCCCACGGTTGCCCCCATCTCCGGCCAGACCGGAGGGCAGGGCGGCTCCGTCACCTTCACGGCGGTGGCCACGGGCAACGGCGCCCTGAGCTACCAGTGGCAGAAGAACGGCGTGGACATCCCCGGCGCCACCCAGGCCGTGCTGACGTTGTCCAACCTGCAGGTCTCCGCCGCCGACGCCTACGACTGCGTGGTGACCA
>DATFAX010000121.1:0-2854 GCA_035254125.1 Holophagaceae bacterium
AAGACCGGCGACGCGGACCGGGACGCCTGGGTGGCCACCCAGCTCATGACTCAACGGATCGACGCCCAGATCCGAAAAGATCCCCGGTGGTGGTTCTGGATGCACCGCCGTTTCAAGACCCGCCCGGAGGAGGGCAACCCCTTCCAGGCGCCTCTGCCCCGCCGGGAGTGGATAGAATCCCTGTCCACCTCCACCTTGTAACCGGGCCCCCTCAGGCCCCCTCGCGCCACGGATCACGAATGCCCAAGCACGTCCTTGCCAAGCTGGAACAGGATCTCCGGGAGATCAAGCAGGCCCTGCTGGTGGAGATCCCCCAGGAGATCGCCCGCGCCGCCGGACAGGGCGACCTGTCGGAGAACGCCGAATACGAGCAGGCCCTGGCCAAGCGCGACATGTTCCAGGCGCGCATGGTCAACCTGGAGAAGCGCATCACCGAGGTGGCCAGCCTGGACATCTCCCGCCTGCCCCGGGGCCGGGTGGCCTACGGCTCCATCGTGGTGCTCCTGGACCTGGACGCGGAGGTCGAGGTCACCTACAAGCTGGTGCTGCCGGAGGAACTGGGCAATGATCCCAGCTGCCTCAGCATCAGCAGCCCCATCGGCACGGCGCTGGTGGGCCACGAGGAGGGCAGCGAGGTCCGCATCCAGATCCCCGCCGGCATCCGACGCTACGAGATCGTCGAACTGAAGACCATCCACGACGTGGCCTGATCCCCCGGAAGGAGGGAGCCCCCCATGAACAAGTACAAGCGCGAGCAGAAGTGCTCCTTCTGCGGCAAGACGCCCACCGAGGTGGAACAGCTGCTGGCGGGGCCCGAGGCCTTCATCTGCAACGAGTGCATCGAGGCGGGACAGCTGCAGCTCCGCATGAGCCGCCAGGGCAAGCCCGTGGGCAAGCACGAGGCGAAGCTGGCGCGGCCCAAGGAGATCAAGGCCTTCCTGGACGACTACGTCATCGGCCAGGAGGAGGCCAAGAAGCGCCTCAGCGTGGCGGTCTACAACCACTACAAGCGCATCCTCATGCCCCGGCGCGCCCTGGGCGCCACCGAGGTGGAACTCACCAAGAGCAACATCCTGCTCATCGGCCCCACGGGCACGGGCAAGACGCTGCTGGCCCAGACGCTGGCCCGCTTCCTGGACGTGCCGCTGGCCATGGCTGACGCCACGACCCTGACGGAAGCCGGCTACGTGGGCGAGGACGTGGAGAACATCCTCACCAAGCTGCTGCAGGCCGCGAACTATGACGTGGAGCGCGCCCAGAAGGGCATCGTCTTCATCGACGAGATCGACAAGATCGGCCGCAAGAGCGAGAACCCGAGCATCACCCGCGATGTCAGCGGCGAGGGCGTGCAGCAGGCGCTCCTGAAGCTGGTGGAGGGCACCGTCGCCAACGTGCCGCCCCAGGGCGGGCGCAAGCATCCGCACCAGGAGTTCATCCAGCTCGACACGGCGAACATCCTCTTCATCTGCGGCGGCGCCTTCGTGGGCATCGAGGACATCCTCAAGCAGCGCATCCGCGCCAAGGCCGTGGGCTTCGGCGCCAAGCCCAGCTCCCGCGAGGAGAAGGACAACCTGCTCCGCTTCGTGGAGCCCGAGGACATCATCAAGTTCGGCCTCATCCCCGAGCTGGTGGGCCGCCTGCCCGTGGTGGCGAGCCTCTCGCCCTTGGACCGCAAGGCCCTGGTGGCCATCCTCACCCAGCCCAAGAACGCGGTCACCAAGCAGTTCCAGAAGCTGTTCGACATGGACGACATCGAGCTCACCTTCGAGGACGGCGCCTTGGAGGCCATCGCCGAGCAGGCGCTCACCCGCAAGCTGGGCGCCCGCGGCCTGCGCGGCCTGCTGGAGAACATCCTGCTGGAGCCCATGTTCGAGCTGCCCTCCGACGGCCGCAGCGCCAAGGAGCCCCTGCGGCTCACGCGCCAGCGGGTGGAAGAGGTGCTGGGCATCCCGCCGACCCCCATCGCCGACGCGGGGTAATCCAGGCTGGAGGCTTGAGACTGGAGGCTGGAGGTTGAATCGCGGTGGCCCGTAGGGCCGCGCCGTTTTCCCTCCGGTCTCCAGCCTCCGGTCTCCGGACTGGAAGGTGCCATAGGCACCTTGGATACGGCTTGCGCCGAGGGTCTACACTTTTAGTGAGCCGGTCCCCTTGCGGTCCATCGGCCCCGGAGCCCCGCCTTGAACCTCGTTCCCAAGACCCTCACCCTGCCGGCCATCCCCATCCGGGACATGGTCCTCTTCCCCGCCGCCCGCGTGCCGTTCGTGGTCGGGCGGAAGGCGTCCGTCCGCACGCTGGAGCTGGCCATCAAGGCCGGCGACCACCTGCTGATGCTCACGCAGAAGGACCCGAAGATCGAGAATCCCGGGCAGGAGGACCTCTTCCCCATCGGCACGCTGGCCCTGGTGGAGAGCGTCATCGCCCTGCCCAAGGACTACTACAAGGTGGGCGTGAAGGGCATCGCGCGCGTGACCCTGCGCCGCTACATGGACGAGGGCGAGGTGCTGCAGGCGGAGGCCTACCTGCTGCCCGAGCCCGCCGCCGCCGGCACCGAGGACCTGGACGCCTTCCACGTCGCCGCCGAGGCCTTCCTGGCCCGCAACCCCGACGCCGCCCGCATGCTCAGCATGGAGCAGCTCAAGGAGCTGCCCCTGGGCAAGGCCGTGGACTCCGTGTCCCAGCTGGTGCCCGCCGAGGTGCGCCAGAAGCAGCACATCCTGGAGCAGACCGAGCTGGCGCCGCGGCTCGAGGCCCTGCTGGACCTGCTGGAGATGGACGAGGCCCGCTCCGAGGTGGAGCGCACCGTGGACGAGAAGACCCGCGCCCGCCTGGACCAGGACCACAAGCAGTACGTGCT
>DATFAX010000122.1:0-40402 GCA_035254125.1 Holophagaceae bacterium
CGCCGATGACGGGGATGTCGATGGCGGGGAAGATGTCCACGCTCATGCGCAGGGCGCTGCCGATGCCCGCGATCATCATGAGGATGCACATGACGGCGACGGTGTAGGGGCGGCGGAGGGCGAGTCGTACGATCCACATGGGTCAGGGCTTTCCAGGTTCGGAGACGGAGGCCTCCAGGGCGTCGAGGTTGCAGAGCAGGCGGGCCAGGAGGGTGCGGAGGATGGCCTCCTCCCCGGCGGAGAGGCCGGCCTTGAGCCCCTTCCGGAGCATGAGGGCCTGCTGATGGAGGTCCCGGACCTTCAGTTCGGCGGTGGGGGCCACGCGGATGGCCAGGCGGCGGCCGTGGCTGGGATCGGGACGGGCCTGCACCCAACCGTCCCGCACCAGGGCCTTCATCATCCGGGAGGCGGTGGGCTCGTCGCACCAGATCTCTTCGGCCAGCTCGCGCAGGCAGAGGGAACCCTTCTCATGGAGCACCACCAGGGCCCAGAATTGCTGGGCCGTGAGCTTGTGGTCCACCACGTGGGCCTGGCAGACCTGGACGATGCGGCTCCGGACGCCGGCGATGAGCTGGCCCAGGGTCGCCCGGGCGATCCGGGATTCGAGGGGTGAATCTTGCATAAGCAAGATCCTGGGCTTCGAATGAGATCAAGTCAACCGATCAGGTGCGGACAGACCCAAACGGGGGGTTAATCCCGAAGCCGGCCTGGCACTTCGTCAAAGCGCCAGGTGGCCTGGGTGCCCGCGGCGAGGTCCTTGGCGGCCACCACGCCCTGGTCCAGCTCCCCGTCGCCCAGGATGAGGGCCCGGGTGAAGCCCTGGCGGTTGGCCGTCTGAAGGGCCTTCTTGAGGTTGGCGCCCCGGGTCTCCACTTGCACGGCGGCCCCTTCGGCCCACCAGCCCCGGGCCAGTTTCAGGGCGGCGGCGGCGGCCCGTTCGCCCATGGGGATGAGCAGGGCGGGACGGGGTTCGGGTCGCTCGCCCCGCACGGCGGCCAGGATCATGGCGAGCCGGTCCAGGCCGATGGCCCAGCCGAAGGCGGGGGTGTCGGGGCCGCCCAGGTGCTTCACGAGGCCGTCGTAGCGGCCCCCGCCCAGGAGGGCGCTCTGGGCGCCCAGGTCGGAGCTGAGCACCTCGAAGGCGGTGCGGGTGTAGTAGTCCAGACCGCGCACGAGGCGGGGGTTCTCCTCGAAGGGGATGCCCAGCTCGGTGAGCAGGGCCTTGAGGCGCTCGTGGTGGGTGCGGGAGGCGTCGTCCAGGAAATCGGTGATGAGGGGGTGGCCCTGGAGGGCGGCCTGGCAGCCTTCGTTCTTGCAGTCCAGCACCCGCATGGGGTTCTCGGCCACCCGGCGGTGGCAGTCCCCGCAGAACTGCGCCTCGCGGGCCTCGAAGAAGGCGCGGAAGGCCGCATAGAAGGCGGGCCGGCTCTCGGGGGTGCCCACGGAGTTCAGGGTGAGCTTCAGCTGCTTGAGCCCGAGGCCCTGCAGGAAGTCGAAGAGCATGACGAGGTTTTCGGCCTCGCACTCGGGCGTGGCGCTGCCGAAGACCTCGGCGCCGATCTGCCAGAACTGCCGGTAGCGGCCCGCCTGCATGCGCTCGTAGCGGAACATGGGACCGATGTAGAAGAGCAGCTGGGGGTCGTTGGTCTGCAGGAGCTTGTGCTCGATCATGGCCCGCACCACGGCGGCGGTGTTCTCAGGGCGCATCACCACGGAGCGGTCGCCCCGGTCCTTGAACTCGTACATCTCCTTGTTGACGATGTCGGAGCTGTCCCCCACCGAGCGCTTGAAGACCTCCGTGTACTCCAGGATGGGCGTGCGAATCTCCCCGTAGCCATGCTGGGAGAAGACGCGCCGCGCGGTATCCTCGATGAGCTGGAAATCCCGCATCACCGACCCGAAGAGATCCCGCATGCCTTTCACGGACTGCGCCATCGCACTGCTCCTTAGCTCCTTGAGTCTACAGGCTCAGGGGGCCCCTCCCGTCACGGCCTCGAAACTGAAGGTGGTCCTGGACGCCGGGCATGGGGGGCAGGACACGGGCGCCCACGGCCCCAAGGGCCTCAAGGAGAAGGATGCCGTCCTGACCCTCTCCAAGGCCCTGGCCAAGCGGCTGGAGGAGGCGGGCCTCCAGGTGGCCCTCACCCGGTCCGACGACACCTTCATCCCCCTGTGGGAACGCGCCAAGTGGGCCAACGAGCAAGGGGCCGACCTCTTCGTGAGCCTCCACCTCAACGCCGCCAGGGCCAAGGCGGCCCGGGGCAGCGAGGTCTATTTCCTCAGCCTCTCCCAGGGGGACGACGAGACCGAGGCCCTGGCCCGGGAGGAGAACGGGGCTCCGGAGGCTTCCCACGAAGGCCCCGACAACGTGGTGGCCAGCATCCTGGACGACTTGGCCCAGAAGGCCTTCCTGGAGGACAGTGAGCGCCTCGCGGTGGAAGTGCAACGCCAGCTCAACCACCTGGCCGGCATCAAGGAACGGGGTGTCAAACAGGCCCCCTTCATCGTCCTGCGCAGCGCCGCCATGCCCGCCGTGCTCGTGGAGACGGCCTTCATCTCGAACCCCAAGGAGGAGGTGAAGCTCAAGGACGCCGCCTTCGTGGACCAGGTGGCCCAGGCCATCGCCAAGGGCGTGCGCAGCTACCTCGCCGGCACCCAGGGCAGCGTGAAGCGCAAGGCCGAGAGCGCCCGCTGAAACCCTTGCAGCGCTTGGATCTGCAGCCCCATGGCCCCCCGTCGACCTTGCCAGAACCCCCCATCCCGGCCATCATCAAAGGGCACGAGTACCCGTAGCTCAGTTGGATAGAGCGTTGGCCTCCGAAGCCAAAGGTCGCGCGTTCGAGTCGCGCCGGGTGCACCACTCAGGAAGGGGACGCAAGGCGTCCCCTTCTCGTTGTAGCCGTCCCACGCGACTCGAACGCGCGAGTGGACTTGCGGAGACAGGCCGGGGGCCTGTCGGGAGCAAGGCCGTGGCCGGCGCAGCCGGCCCGTTCGAGGCGCGCCGGTGGCTGGGTCGGCGGCCGCCTGGGGTGGGTCGACACCTTCCCCACGCGACTCGAACGCTGAAGGGGAGTTCTGAAGGCAGCTCCGGGGGCTGGTCGGGAGCAAGGCCTTGGCCGGAGCGTCCACCCTCAACATCGTTCACAAAACCTCGCAGCACGAAGGTGGAAGCGAGTGAGTCACGCATCTGTTCTTCTTGAATCAGGTCCCCGTCATGACCAGACTGGAACCTTACCAATTCATCAACGCTCCGGCTGCTCGAAGGCTTGGCCCAGGTTGGCCGAGCTGCTCATGACGGCCTCCGGTGGTTTCCCAGGGGAGCCTCATCCTCTGGACGGATCCTGCAACAGATCGGATCGAGGTTCCCATGGCTTTCCTGCTTCACCTGCTCGCATCGACCCGGGGTCGAATCCGGTCCCGCCAGCGATCCTTCCTGGCGGCCTTCATGGCGGTACTGGGCCTCGTCGTGATGGCGGCTTGCGGGGGAGGTGGTGGCGGCGGGGCCTCGGATCCCGGCCTCAACATCTCGCCCTCGACGCTCTCCTTCAGCGCTCGGCGGGGTGATCCCACCCCGCCCGCTAAAGGCATCCAGATCACGGTGACGAGCTCCAGTGCGGCCTATGTCGGCGCGGACTGGGGGGGTGGTCCTGGGCCTTCCTGGATCGCGGCCACCGGCCTCACGGGCTCGGGTCGGACCTGGTCCCTCGGCCTCCAGATCACCGACACAAACCTCGCTCCGGGTACTTACACCGCCACCTTGAGGGCGGGGATTGCGGACAGCAAGGGGAACATCATCGGCACCCGGAACGCCACGATCACCTACCAGGTGCTCCCGGACTTCCATGCGACGCCCAACACCCTCAGCTTCGACTACATCCAGGGCAGGTCGGCGCCCGCGGGCCAGGTCATCTCCCTCCAGGGCACCGCCGGGAATTGGAGCGCCACAGCCTACCCGAGCTGGATCCACCTCAGCGCCACCAGCGGAGGTACGCCCGACACGCTCACCGTCAGCGTAGACCCCGCGGGCCTCTCAGTGGGGGATTACGAGGGAAGCGTCTCCTTCCACATCACATCCGACGGCAGCCTCCTCCAGGTGCCCGTCGCGCTCCATGTCGCCCAGCCCTCCCTCCAGGCCAGCGCGTCCAATCTGACCTTCGGCGGAGTCCACGGCGGCGCTCTCGCGCCCCAGTCCCTCGGTCTATCCATGAACTCGGGCGAAGCCATCACCTGGACCGCCACGGCCGACGATGCCTGGGTGGTGCTCGGCAAGGCCACGGGCTCCACGCCGGATACGCTTGCGATTTCCGTGGATGCCGCGCTGGGGCCCGTCACCGGGGGCGTGTACCACTCCCAGGTTCACTTCAGCGGCACCGCCGGGGGCCAGCCCGTCTCGAAGACGATAAGCGTGTACCTCTCACTCAGCGCCGCCAGCCTTGACCTGAGCCATTACGCCCTCAATTTTGGCGGGGTCAACGGTGATGCCCTGGCAGGCCAAGCGCTCGGGGTGAGCATGAACAATGTCCAGGCCCTCGCCTGGACCGCCACGGCCAGCGCCCCGTGGATCGTCCTCAGCAAGGCCAGCGGCACGACCTCGGACCTCGTCCTCGTGAGCGCGGACCCCTCTAAGGGATCCCTTGCAAGTGGGAATTACCTCGGGACGATCACCTTTCAGGCGAACTACCTGGGTGCCACCCTCTCCCGGGTGATTCAGGTGACCCTCTCGCTCACGAAGCCCTACCTCCTCTTATACCCTGGCTCCCTGAGCCTGGGGGGCCCCACGGGGCGGGACCTGGCGACCCAGCCCCTCTCCCTCACGCTGAACACGGGCCCGGTGGCCTATCCGTGGACGGCCTCGACCCCCAATGGGTGGATCCACGCGGACCGGATGTCCGGCAACGTCTCGGACCTCGGAGACATCCTCCATTTGAGTCCGAATGCGACGGAGCTCGCCGGGGGCACGTACCAGGGTTACATCGATTTCTCGGTACCCGTGAACGGAGACATCGTGACGGCCTCCCTTCCGGTCACCCTCAACTTGGAATCCCACAAGCTGCTGGTGACCGACACCGGCGCAGCCTTCGCGAGCATGCCGGGTCTTTCCAGCCTCACGCGCACCCTTCAGGTACGAGACAACCTGGGCGCCACCACCGGCTGGACCGCCAGTTCCGATCAGCCTTGGCTGACCGTAACCCCTTCCGGGACGACCGCGGACGGCTTGGTCCTCACGGCCAACCCCCTGGGGATGGCACCGGACTCCCTCAATTTCGCCACCATCACACTCACCTCCCCGGACGCCAGCATCCAGAATGCTGAGACGGTTCGCGTCGGGTTCTGGGTGGGATCCACGAGTCCCGCCCCTTCGAGCGTGACGAGCCTGCCGTGCAAGAGCCTCGCCGTTGATCCGATTCGCCCCTATGCCTACGTGCACAACGGCGGGACGACGATATCCATCTACCACGCCTATACGTGCGCCTTGGTGGGAACCATTCCCTCCGTGGCCGCCCAGCTCGGCGACATGACCATCTCCAACGACGGATCCACCCTTTTCGTTACGGATAACATCAATTTCAAGATTGTGCCGGTGGACCTCCGGACGCTGACGGTCGGAACACCCTGGGCCCTCGGAGCCCCGATCCCCGCCTATATCCAGTATGTCCGGACCAATGGGAAGGAGCTGGTTCTGGCCGGGAACGGGTGCATCTTCGATGCGAAGACCGGCGCCTACCTGGGCGGCACCGCCCTGGGTGCGACTTACAACTACACTGTCTCGGCGAGCCTGGTGGGAGATCACTTCGCCATCGATTCCATGGTCCACACCCTTGATTTCACCTCCCTCAATGGAGGGCAAGTTCTCGTGGGGCCCACCCAGTTCCCCGCTGCCACGGCATGGAATACCGCCGACTACGCCTTCAGCAACGATGGCACGCGGTTCTACATGGCCGTGAAAGCGCCCTACGACTTTTACGTGGTGGATACCAGCACCTCCAACGCCAGCCTGCCCCTCGTGCAGACCCTGCCCGGGAATGCCTACCCGAACAACGTGGAAGTGGCTCGAGACAACCGGGTCTTCTGCGCCCTGGAAGGCTATGGGCCTCCGGACGCCTGGATCTACGAGCCGGCTGGTGCGGAGCTGGCCCATTTCCAACTGTCCTACATTGGGACGACCACCCGGCAATTGAAGGTGACCGGTGACGGCCTGCGGATGATCTCCTTCGGAAACGACGCCTATTACCAGGGCGCAGAACTCGTCTTCACGACCGTCGCGCCCTGATCTTGACCCGACCGGCCGCCCCGGGTCTTGGTCCGGGGTGGCGCGGCGCCGAGGGACTCACCGGATGGTGTGGCTAGGAGCAGCGGCCCGCCAGCCGTTCCGGGCCGGTTCAATCAGGGCGAGGCCCTGGGCGGCCTCGGGAGAGCCCGTGGCTACCCAGGGCAGGACCGCCTGGGGCCCTAGGGCGGAAGCCCCGGAACCGGGGGTCAGGGCGCGGGCGAGGAGGGGGTGCATCCCCCCATCCTGGGGCCTTTCTGGCAGGAGGGCCGGACCGAGCCTGTCTTGTCCCCGATCACACCCTTTTTGCCCTCGGCCCTGCCTTCCGGTCCTAGGCTTGGATCGAAGGCCCACCGGAGGCGCCATGAACATCGACATCGGTTTCCGCTACTGCCAATCCATCGACGGGGGATTCGCCGCCTGGACCCACGAGCAGGACACCCTCCTGCTGGTGCAGGGAGATACGATCGCGCACCTGGAGCAGGCCCTCGGAGCGGCCCTGGGCCTGACGGTCACCATGGGGCTCACCCGCACCGCGCCGAAGCTGGTGCACCTGAGCCGTTCGGACTCGGTGGGTTCCATCTCCCTGGCCGGCAACACCGGGGACGCGCTGCTGAACTTCTTCATCCAGAGCCCGGCGCAGCGCTTCGAAGCGGATGGCCTCCTGGGCGTGCGGCTCGCAACGGCCCACCTCCACGTCATCGCGCCGAAGGGCGTCCTCAAGCCGGAGCTGCTGGGCCACCTGGTCCATGCGCTCAAGGATCAGCAGGACTCCCGGGGGGAACTGTCCTGGGAGGGCTTCCTCGAGAAGTGGCTCTCCCACAGCAAGACCCTGGCCTGAGGCGGGGGCCCGCTGAGCCTGCCAAAATCTGGAATCAAAAGAATGAATGGGGGCATGGGGCCACGGTCAGGAGAAAATGGAGCCTCATGTCCGGAGGTGCCATGGGGCGCATCAAGATCACGGTGAGCACGGTCTTCTTCTTCGTGCTGCACGTGTGGGCCCTGGGGGTCTTCTTCCTGCCCTTTGCCTGGAAGCTGGTGGGCGCTGCGGCGTTCCTCTATGTGCTCCGCATGTTCGCCGTGACCGCGGGCTACCACCGCTACTTCAGCCACCGCACCTTCCAGCTGGGCCGCGTGAGCCAGTTCCTGCTGGCCTTCCTGGCCCAGACCAGCGGCCAGAAAGGCGTGCTCTGGTGGGGGGCGAGGCACCGGGAGCACCACCGCACCTCGGATCGCCCGGAGGACGTGCACAGCCCCATCGCCCATGGGCTTTGGACGAGCCACGTGGGGTGGGTGCTGGACGGCGCCCACGATGACTACGACCCCAAGGCCATCGCTGATTTCGCGAAGTTCCCGGAGCTCGTGTGGCTGGATCGCCATCACTGGATCTGCCCCTGGACCCTGGGCACGCTTACCTTCTTCGCCGGGCGGTTCCTGGGTTGGGGCGGGTTCGCCACGTTGACCTGGGGCTTCGTGCTCAGCACCGTGGCCCTGTGGCACGCCACCTTCTGCATCAACAGCCTGGCCCACCTGTGGGGCACCCGCCGCTTCGACACCCCGGATCGCAGCCGCAACAACCTGCTGCTGGCCTTGCTGACCCTGGGCGAGGGGTGGCACAACAACCACCACCACTATCAGGGCAGCTGCCGCCAGGGCCTGCGGTGGTGGGAGGTGGATTTCACCTTCTATACCCTCAAAGTGCTGAGTTGGGTTGGGTTGGTGAGGGCCATCCGCACCTTCCCGCCTCAGCTCATGGGGCGGCAGGGGATCGCCAGGTCCTGAATCGTCCATAAAAATACCTAGACTTATTTGCTCAAGGGCCTAATCTGACCCCATGGGAGGGTCGGCCATGGCCAAGGGCCTCACGGAATACCTGAGCATCGGCGACATCTGCGACGAGACGGGCCTGAGCCCCGACGTCATCCGCGTCTGGGAACGCCGCTACGGCTTCCCCGTGCCCGTGCGCCTGCCCTCGGGGCATCGGCGCTACCGCCCCGAGGATCTGAACCGTCTGAGGCTCATGGCCGAGGCCGTGGCCCAGGGGCTCCGGCCCAGCGTCGCCGCCGCCGCCGATGACACAGCCCTCAAGGGGATGCTGAGGAAGGAGGAGGGCGAGGTCTGGACGGACCTCGTGGATGGGCTCTTCGATTCGGTCATGCGCATGGATGCCGTGGGCATCCGCGCGCAGCTGGACCAGGCCCGGGCCCGGGACGGCGTGCTGCCCTTCCTGCGGTGCTGCGTGGCGCCCCTGCTGGACCGGGTGGGCATGGCCTGGGCGGAGGGGACCCTCGACATCCATCAGGAGCACTTCCTCACGGAGGTGCTGGAGGATCGCCTGCGCCAGCTCCGGGCGGAACAGCGCGTGCAGCCGGGCAGCCCCGTGATCCTCTTCGCCACCCTGCCCGGGGAGCGGCATCGCCTGGGCCTGCTCATGGCGGCCCTCACCTATGCCGCCAAGGGCCACCGCACCGAGCTGCTGGGCATCGACCTGCCCGTGGCCAACATCGCCTCCGCCGCCCGCACCCTGAAGGCCTCCTGTGTGGCCGTGTCCCTGAGCATCCAGAGCAGCGGTGAACCCACCCGGCGTCTCATCCAGGATCTCCAGGAACGGCTGCCGGACGGGTGCCGCCTCATCATCGGCGGGCAGGGCGCGGCCCGCACCCGCCGGGTGGAAGGCGTGGAACGCATGGCCGGCCTGGACCTGAAGTCCGCCTAGGATGCGCATCGCCGTCATCGGCTCCGGCATCTCCGGACTCTCCGCCGCTTGGCTGCTGAGCCGGCAGCACGAGGTGACCCTCTTTGAAAAGGAGGATCGCCTCGGGGGCCACACCCACACCCAGACCGTGCGCACGCCGGGCGGTGATCGGGCCGTGGACACGGGCTTCATCGTCCACAACCGCCCCACCTACCCCAACTTCTGCCGCCTCATGGCCGAGGTGGGCCTCGAGACGGCCCCCAGTGACATGAGCTTCGCCGCCCAGGGCGTGGCCTTCCCCTGGTGCAGCCGAGGGCTGAATGGGCTCTTCTGCGAGCGTCGGCACCTGGTGCAGCCCCGGTTCTACCAACTCTGGTCCGAGGTGCTCCGCTTCAACCGCGAGGCCCCGGCCCTGCTGGAGGAACCCGGCGCCGAGCGCTGGACCCTCGGCGCCTGGCTGGATGCCAAGGGCTACGGCCGCGCGATGCGGGAGAACTACCTCCTGCCCATGGCCGGCGCCGTGTGGAGCACCACGGTGGCGGACATGGAGGCCTTTCCGGCCGTCACCCTCGTGCGCTTCTTCCGCAACCACGGCTTCCTCGGTGTCACCACCCAGCACCCCTGGCGCACGATCCCCGGCGGCACGGGCCGCTACATCCCCAAGCTGCTCGCCCCCCTGGGGAATCGCATCGTCACGGGGGCGCGCCTCCGGGGCATCCGAAGGGATGAAGGCGGGGTAACGGTGACGCTGGTAGGGCAGGGGGATCTCCGTTTCGATCACGTGGTGCTGGCGGTGCATGGGGACCAGACCCTGCCCCTGCTGGCGGACGCCACCCCCCTGGAGCGGGAGGTGCTCGGCGCCTTCCGCAGCAACCCCAGTCCCGCCGTGCTCCACACCGACACGGGCCTGCTCCCCAAGCACCGCCGCGCCTGGGCCAGCTGGAACTACCGCCATCACCGGGAGGCCGGGCGTCTGCTGCTCACCTATCACATGAACCGCCTGCAGCCCCTGGACACCGCCACGGACGTCTTCGTCACCCTTCACGGCGAGGACGACCTCGACCCCGCGAAGGTGCAGGCCCGCATGGCCTACGAGCATCCCCGCTACGACCTGGCAGCCCTGGCCAGCCAGGCCCGCTGGGCTGAGGTCAGTGGCCCCCGCAGCCACCACGGCCGCACCCACTTCGCCGGCGCCTATTGGATGTACGGGTTTCATGAAGATGGTCTCAACTCGGGTATCCGAGTCGCTCGTGACCTCGGTGTCGCATGGTGAGCGGCCGCCTGAAAGTGGTGGGCCTGGAGTATCCGCGCAGCGGATACCCAGAGGATGGTCTCAACTCGGGTATCCGAGTCGCTCGTGACCTCGGTGTCGCATGGTGAGCGGCTGCCTGAACGTGGTGGGCCTGGAGTATCCGCGCAGCGGATACCCAGAGGATGGTCTTAACTCGGGGATCCGAGTTGCTCGTGACCTCGGTGTCGCATGGTGAGCGGCCGCCTGAACGTGGTGGGCCTGGAGTATCCGCGCAGCGGATACCCAGCGGATGGTCTTAACTCGGGGATCCGAGTCGCTCGTGACCTCGGTGTCGCATGGTGAGCGCCCCCGCGGCCCTCTACCGGGGATGGGTGCGACACCGCCGCCTCCTGCCGAAGGCCCATGCCTTCCGCTACCCCCTCTTCCTGGCCTACGTGGACATCGACCGACTGGCGGAGGCCGAGGACCAGGCGGCCCTTTTCTCCCTGGGGCGCTTCAACGCCCTCAGCTTCCAGGAGGAGGACTACCTCCCACGTCGACCCGGACGCACGCTGCGGGAGCGGCTCGCGGCAGACGCCACCGCCCAGGGCCGCTGCCTGCCCGAAGGGCCCATCTACCTGCTCACAAACCTCCGCACCTTCGGGCTGGCCTTCAACCCCGTGAGTTACTACTACGCCCACGACGGGGAAGGGCGTCTCGCGATGGTGGTGGCGGAGGTGACCAACACCCCCTGGAAAGAGCGGGTCACCTACTGGATGGACCCCGCCGAGGGGCGCCGCGGCGAGGGCGCCGTGTCCTTCGACGTGGCGAAGGCGATGCATGTGAGCCCCTTCAATCCCATGGACCTGCGTTACCGCTGGACATTCACGGAACCCGGCGAGGACCTCGCGGTCCGCATGGCCCTCTTCGAGGGCGACACCTTCTTCTTTGACGCGGACCTCGACCTGGTTCGCCAGCCCTGGAACACCCGCACCCTTTTCCTGTCCCTGCTCCGCTACCCCCTGATGACCCTCCAGGTCGTCCTCGCCATCCACTGGGAGGCCCTATGGCTATGGATCAAGCGCGTACCCGTGCATACCCATCCGAAGAAGGCGGCGAAGGTGAGCCCCTGAACCTGGGCTTCACGGGCCGGCTCTTCCTGAAGGCCCTCCGGGGCCTGAAGGGCGGTCGACTGGGCGTGCGCATCGGCGATCACCACGAGGTCTTCGGCGAAGCCGAGGCCTCCCTCCGCGCCGAGGTGGAGATCACCGACCTGCGGGCTTTCCGGGCGGCGGTGACGGAAGGCGAGGTGGGCCTGGGCGACGCCTACCTGATGGGCTGGTGGCACACCGACAACCTGCCCGACCTGGTGCGCATCGCCGTGCGGAACCTGGCGGAGATGGACCGCGCGGGCGGGTGGCTGGCGGCCCTGGGCAAGGCCCTGAACCGCCTCCGGCACCGACGGCGGGACAACACGGTGGCCGGCAGCCGGGAGAACATCTCGGCCCATTACGATCTCGGCAATGACTTCTACCGCCTCTGGCTGGACCCCACCCTGGCCTACAGCTGCGCCGTGTTCGAGCGGGCCGACGAGCCCCTGGCCGAGGCCCAGACCCGCAAGTTCGAGACCCTCTGCCGCAAGCTCCAGTTGAAGCCGGGGGAGCATCTCCTGGAGATCGGCACCGGCTGGGGCGGCTTCGCGCTGCACGCGGTGAAGGAGCACGGCGTGAAGGTCACCACCACCACCATCAGCCGGGAACAGCACGATTACGCCCAGGCCCTCTTCGAGCGCGAGGGCGTGGCCGATCGCATCGACCTGCGCTTCGAGGATTACCGGAACCTCACGGGCACCTACGACAAGGCGGTGAGCATCGAGATGTTCGAGGCCGTGGGGCTCAAGCACTACGACACCTACTTCGGCGCCGTCGACCGCCTCCTGGCGCCGAGCGGGACCTTCCTCCTGCAGACCATCACCATGAACGAGGGCCGGTTCCCCGAGTACATCCGGAGCAGCGACTGGATCCAGCGACGCATCTTCCCCGGAGCCGAGCTCTCGTCTGTTTCCGAGATCTTGCGGAGCCTGGGGCGCAGCACCTCCCTGAACCTCTTCCACCTGGAGGAATTCGGCCGCCACTACGCGCTCACCCTGCGTCGGTGGCGGGAGGCCTTCCTGGACCACCTGGACGCCGTGCGGGCCCTGGGCTACGACGACCGCTTCATCCGCATGTGGGAGTACTACCTGGCCTCTTGCGAAGGGGCCTTCCAGGAACGCTACATCGGTGTGGCGCACCTGCACTTGGTGAAGCGGGACTGCGACCGGGCCCTGCCCAACGAGGGGTTCTGATGCGCCGGGCCCTGCTCGCCTTCTGCCTACTGGTGTTCGCGGCCATGGTGGCCGTCACTACCTGGGCCAGCCTCGAGTCCAACGTGGCCGCGGGCTTCGCCCGGGTGGCGGCGGACCGCTGGGGACTGGCGACGCTCTTCGACGCCTACTTTGGCTTCCTCTGGTTCTGGCTCTGGGTGCTCTGGAAGGAGCGGGGCTGGGTGCGCCGGTGGCTGTGGCTGGTCCTGCTGCTGGCCCTGGGCAACCTGGCCATCGCGGCTTTCGTGACCCTGCAGGCGTGGAAGTGGCGCGAGACCGAGGGCTTCGAATCCCTCCTTGCGGCGCGCCACCCGTGACCGTGAAAGGGCGGTTCCGACGCTGGCTCTGGGAGCCGCTGCTGGCCCAGCTCCGCCAGGGGTTGAGCCCCGCGCGGCTCGCCTGGACCGTGGCCGTAGGCCTCGCCCTCGGCGTGTACCCGGTGCTGGGGGTGACCACGTTGCTCTGCCTGGGCGTCGCCCAGGGGGCGAAGCTGAACCAGCCCGTGATCCACCTCGTGAATCAGGCGGCCTATCCCCTGCAGCTGCTCCTCCTGGTGCCCTTCATGAAACTGGGCATCGCGCTGATCCCCGGCTTCCATCTGCGCCTGGGGTTGGCGGAGATGCTGCGCCTGCTGGCCGCGGATCCGCTTGGGGCCATCCGGTCCCTCTGGGGCGCCTCCTGGCGGGGGCAGCTGGCCTGGCTCCTCACGGCACCTCCGGTTGCCGCGGCCCTGGCCCTGATCCTCACCCCGATCTTCCGGGCCGTGGCCCGCCGCCTGGAGGCCCGATCCGCATGAGCCCGCTCACCCTCCTCCTCTGGGGCACCCTGGGTGCCTGCCTGCTCCAACTCGGCCTGTGGGGCTGGCACCTACGTACCCGCAACGCCGGTTGGGTGGATGTGGGCTGGGCCTTGAGCCTGGGCCTGCTCGCCTGCTTCTGCGCCCTTCAGGGGGCGGGGCATCCCGCCGTGCGCCTCCTGATGGGGCTCCTGGGCGGTGCCTGGGGCCTGCGCCTGGCCGCACACCTGGGCCACCGGGTGGCCACGGAGCCGCACGAGGATGGTCGTTACCAGGACCTGCGCCGCAGCTGGGGCGGCAACCTGGATCTGAAGTTCCTGGGCTTCTTCCTGTTCCAAGGCATATTGGCAGGCGGCCTCGCGCTGCCTTTCGCCTTGGCGGCTTCGGCCTCCGCCCTCCATCCCGTCCACGGCATCGCGGCCGGGCTCTGGCTCCTGGCCCTGGTGGGGGAGAGCCTCGCGGACGCCCAGCTGCGGCGATTCAAGGCGCGGCCCACCTCGAAGGGCCTCACTTGCCGTGAGGGGCTCTGGCGCTACTCCCGCCATCCCAATTACTTCTTCGAATCGCTGCTCTGGGTGGCCTTCTCGCTGCTGGCGGCGCCGGCCCCCTGGGGTTGGCTGGCCTGGGGCGCCCCGGCCCTGATCCTCTACTTCCTGCTCTTTGTCACCGGGATCCCCTATACGGAGGCCCAATCCCTGCGCAGCCGACCCGAGGACTACGCCCGCTACCAGCGGGAGACCTCCGCCTTCATCCCCTGGTTCCCCAAGGTGCCCGCATGATCGACACCCTCCTCGCCGCCGGGCTCGTGCCCGATGCCCTCATCCGTTTCCGCATCCGCCAGCTGCTGGCCCAGCGCCTGGAGGAGGAAGCCGAGGGTGGCCTCGAAGCCCAGCAGGATCGGTTCCGGAAGCGTCTGGCGGAGTGGGCCAAGGGCCCTGTGGCCGTGGCCACCGCCGAGGCCAACGAGCAGCACTACGAGGTGCCGCCCCGCTTCTTCGAGCTGACCCTCGGGCCCCGGCTCAAGTACAGCTCCGCCTACTACGACGCCGACACCCTGGGCCTGGGTGGCGCTGAGGAACGCATGCTCGCCTTGACCTGTGAACGGGCCCGGCTCAAGAACGGCCAGGAGGTGCTGGAGCTTGGCTGCGGCTGGGGCAGCCTCACGCTCTGGATGGCCGAGAAATATCCCCTCAGCCGCATCACCGGGGTCTCCAACAGCCGGGACCAGCGGGACCACATCCTGGCCCAGGCCCAGGCCCGGGGGTTGAAGAACGTGGAGATCCTCACCCGGGACATGAACGTGTTCCAGCCCCCCACCACCTACGACCGGGTGGTCTCCGTGGAGATGTTCGAGCACATGCGCAATCACGGGGAGCTGCTCAAGCGCATCTCCGGGTGGCTGAAGCCCACGGGCCTCCTCTTCATCCACATCTTCACCCACCGCGACTTCACCTATCCCTTCGAGGTGCGGGATGACTCCGACTGGATGGCCAAGTACTTCTTCACCGGCGGCATGATGCCCTCGGACCACTACCTCCTGCGCTTCCAGGAGCATCTCCGTCTGGCGGAGCACTGGCGCGTGAGCGGCACCCACTACCGGGACACCTCCGAGGCCTGGCTGCGGAACCAGGACATGAATCGCCCGGAGATCCTCGCGCTGTTCCGGGAGACCTACGGGAAGGACGCCCGCCTCCAGTTCGCCCGGTGGCGAATCTTCTTCATGGC
Organism: Holophagaceae bacterium; assembly: GCA_035254125.1. GTDB lineage: Bacteria > Acidobacteriota > Holophagae > Holophagales > Holophagaceae > JAFDVN01. The sequence continues at coordinate 15,078 of DATFAX010000122.1, forward strand.
CTGCGCGGAGCTGTGGGGATGGCGGAACGGGGAGGAGTGGTTCGTGAGCCACTACCTGTTCCGGAAACCCTGATCCCGTTCGCCCCCCCATTCCGGCCCTTCGTCGATGGGCGATTGAAGGGCCCCGGAGCCTTGGTTAGCCTGGGTTCACCGCAGATGTTTGGAGCCCCCATGAGCGAGACCCCGTCCCGCAAGCCGTCCGTGATCAAGAAACGCTTCCCCTGGGGGTGGGTGATCCTGGGGGTGGTGGCCGTCGTTGCGGTGGGGATGGTGGCCGGCGGGAAGTCGGCGCCCACGACCGTGAGCGTGGGGAGTCCCACGGTGTTCAAGGCCGGTGAGCGCAATCCCCTGGTGACGGCCTCGGGCTACCTGGTGGCCCGCACCCGCGCCACCCTCTCCAGCAAGGTCCTGGGTCGCGTGAGCTGGCTCGGCGTGCAGGAAGGCAGCCGCGTGGCCAAGGGCCAGCTGCTGGCCCGACTGGAATCCCCGGACCTCAGCGCCGCCCGGGACCAGGTGAAGGCCCAGCTGGATCAGGCGAAGATGGATCTGGACCGTGCCGAGAAGCTCAGCTCTGCCGGGATCCAGGACCAGGCCACAGTGGATCGGCTGCGCAGCCAGAAGCGCACCCTGGAGGCCCAGCTGGCCTACCAGGACGCCCTGCTGGAGAGCATGGTGCTGCGGGCCCCCTTCAGCGGCGTCGTCACGCAGAAGCTCTCCGAAGTGGGCGAGACCGTGGCTCCAGGCAGCGCCGGCGGAGCCAATGCCATCAACGCCATCCTCGTGATGGCCGACTTCAACACCCTCGAAGTGGAGGTGGAGGTGAACGAGGCCTCCATCGCCAAGCTCCACAAGGGCATGCCCGCGGAGGTCCGCGTGGACGCCCTGGAGGGTCGCAAGGAGAAGGCCGTGCTCAAGGGCCAGCTGCGGGAGATCTACCCCAGCTCCAGCCGCCAGAAGGCCGTGGTCATCGTGCGGGTGGCCTTCCTGGAGAAGGACGCCCTGTTGGTGCCCGACATGGGCGCCAAGGTCACCTTCCTCGGAGACCCCTACAAGGAGGACGTGGTGGTGCTGGGTCGGGAACAGGTGAAGAAGGCCGACGGCAAGTCCTACGCCTGGGTGGTGGAGGGTGATGTCGCTGTGCAGAAGCCGGTGGCCATCCTCGCGGAGAACCCCATCGGCCTCGAGGTGAGCGGCATGCCCAAGGACGCCAAGCTCATCGTGGCGCCCCCAGACAGCCTGAAACCCGGCGCCAAGGTGAAAGTGAAGTCCTGATGAACGCCAACCCCTTCGACCTCGGCGGGGGCGAGGCCATCATCGCCCTGCGGGACATCGCCAAGAGCTACTGGCGCGAGGACCTGGAGATCCCCGTGCTCAAGGGCATCGACCTGGAGATCCCCAAGGGCGGCTACATCGCCCTCATGGGCCCCTCCGGGTCCGGCAAGACCACCCTGCTGAACCTGCTGGCGGGCATCGACCGGCCCACGGGGGGCACCCTGCAGGTCTGCGGCTACGAACTCAACGACCTGGACGACGACGAGCTGGCCGCCTGGCGCAATGCCCACGTGGGCTTCATCTTCCAGAACTACAACCTGGTACCGGTCCTCAACGCCTACGAGAACGTGGAGCTGCCTTTGCTCCTCATGAACCTGTCCCGGAAGGAACGGCGGGAGCGGGTGGAGCACGCCCTCTCCCTGGTGAACCTCACGGACCGCATGTGGAACTACCCCCGCCAGCTCAGCGGCGGCCAGGAGCAGCGCGTGGCCATCGCCCGGGCCGTGGTCACCGACCCCGACCTGCTGGTGGCCGACGAGCCCACCGGGGCCCTGGATGGAAAGAACGCCGAGGAGGTGCTCGCCCTCATGGAGCGCCTCAACAGCGAGCTGGGCAAGACCATCGTGATGGTCACCCACGACCCGAAGGCGGCTCATCACGCGCGACATCAGATCCATCTCGAAAAGGGCGTGCTGGACAAGACCGTGGAGGTGAACCGGTGAGGTGGCTCGGGCTCATCTGGAAGAGCCTCATGCGCTCCAAGCGGCGCACCCTCCTCATCGTGGGCAGCCTCGTGCTGTCCGTCTTCACCGTGGCCGTGCTCCAGAGCCTGCTGACCACCCTCAGCTCCATGACGGACAACCCCAAGTCCAGCAACCGCCTGGTGGTCCGCCACAAGAGTGGGCTCACGCAAATGCTCCCCCGGAGCTACGAGGCCTACCTGCGGCAGCAGCCGGAAGTGGAGGCCGTGTGCGCCCTCCAGTGGTTCGGCGGCTACTACCAGGACCCCCGGAACTTTTTCGCCAACTTCGCCAGCGACGAGAGCACCCTCTTCACGATCTTCAAGGAGGAATTTGGGGTGGCTGGCGTCACCGAGGCCCAGATCAAGGAGTACCTGCGGGATGGCACTGGCTGCATCGTGGGCGAGTCCCTGGCGAAGAAGAACGGCTGGAAGGTGGGCGACACCGTGCCCCTCACGGGCACCATCTTCCCCATCAACCCACGCCTCACGGTGCGCCTCATCTTCAGGAGCCCCAAGCCCTCCGACGAGAACGTGCTCCACTTCCACTACAAGGTGCTCGAGGAGGGCGTGCCCCGCATGAAGGGGCTGAGCGGGAGCTTCTGGGTGCGCACCCACCGGCCCGAGGACATCCCCAAGGTCATCGAGCGGGTGGACCGCCACTACGCCAACAGCGCCTACGAGACCCTCAGCGAGACGGAGAACGCCTTCAACCTCAGCTTCGTGAAGATGCTGGGGAACATCGGGGCCATCATCCAGGGCATCACCGCTGCGGTGGTGGTGGCCATCCTCATCGTCACAGGCAACACCATGAGCACGGCCATCCGGGAGCGCACCACCGAGATCGCCGTGTTCCGCGCCATGGGCTTCCCCGCAGGTCGCGTGCTGGTGCTGCTCCTGGCGGAAGGTGTGCTGCTGGTGGCCGCGGGCAGCCTCATCGGCCTGTGGCTGGCCGATGCCACCGCCGGGGTGATCCGGGGCGTGCTGGGCTCGGCCAACCCCTTCTTCGCGGACTTCGCCATCCAGCCCCGCACCATCGGGGTCTGCATGGGCGGCGCCCTGGCCGTGGGAGCCCTCTCCACCTTCATCCCGGCCTACGCCGCCACCCGCCGCCCCATCACCGAAGGGCTGAAGGCGGTCGGATGATCCTGGGCCTCCTCATCCTCCTGCCCCTGGTGGGCTACCTGCTCTGGCTGGTCTGGGCCTTGCTGGCGTATCCCATCCCCCTGAGCTACAACCTGCGCTCCCTCTTGCAGCGGAAGGTGGCCACGGCGAGCACCGCCGCCGCCATCGCCCTGGTGGTGGGCATCTTCGTGGTGGTGCTGAGCCTGGCGCAGGGCCTCTCCGTAGCCTTCGTCAGCAGCGGGCGTCCCGATCAGGCCCTCGTGCTGCGACCCAACGCCCGCTTCGAGCTGAACAGCTCCATCGAGCGGGACCGCATGCGCATCCTGAAGGTGCACCCCCTCCTCCAGAGGGACGAGGAGGGCCCCCTTGCCAGCGCGGAGGTGGTGGTGGTGAAGCTCTTCCCCATGGCCGATGGCACGGACACCAACGTCACCATCCGCGGCCTGGAGCCCGTGGGTCGGAAGATGCGTCCCCAGGTGAAGCTGGTGCAGGGCCGGTGGTACCGCCCAGGCCTCAGCGAGGTGGTGGTACCGAAGAAGATGCAGGGCCGTTTCCCGGGCATGGAACTGGGCCGCAGCCTGCGCATGGGGGGCCGGGACTGGGAGATCGTGGGCACCTTCGATGCCGGTGGCGCCAGTTATGAAAGCGAGGTCTGGTCCGACGTGAACGACGTGATGCAGGCCTTCAAGCGGGAGAGCTACTCGAGCCTACTGGCCCGCCTGGAGAGCGAGGAACGGGTGGAGGGCTTCGCCAAGGCCGTGGACGAGGACAAGCGGCTGAAGCTGGAGGTGGTGGGAGAGAAGGCCTACTTCAAGGAGCTCACCAAGGCCGGGGACCCCATCAAGATCCTGGGCAACCTCATCACGCTGATCCTCACCGGAGCTGCCATCTTCGCGGCCATGAACACCATGTACGCCGCCGTGGCGGGCCGCACCAAGGAAATCGGTACTCTGCGGGCCCTGGGCTTCAAGCAGCGGGAGATCCTCGCCAGCTTCCAGTGGGAGAGCATCTGCCTCTGCGTGGTGGGGGGGCTGCTGGGATCGGGACTCGCCCTCTTCGCCAATGGCATCCAGACGGGCACCACGAGCTTCGAGACCTTCAGCGATGTGAGCTTCGCCTTCACCATCACCCCCGGCCTCATGGCCCAGGGCGTGGCCTTCAGCCTCGTGATGGGATTGCTGGGGGGCTTTCTGCCGGCCTGGCGCGCCAGCCGCATCCCGCTGACGGAGGCGATGAAGGGCGGGTGAGGCGGGTCGCGACCGCCGCCTTCGACTGCGGCTGGGGCATCCCTTCCAGAGGGGCCATGCGCAGGAGCGGGAGGTTGGATCCGGGGTCGGGATCGGGGGCCGGGTCCCGGGAGTCGACCCCGGAATGATCAGAATATATTGTGTTCAATTCTGGTAAATTTAACCAAATAAACGTTTGCCAGAATGGGGATCCAACCGACCCAAGTCGTGACACGTTAATTGTTGTGAATTCGGTCCGACCTGACAAATTTCAGCCGCTTAAGGCGATATACATGTGTGCGTTAAGCGAACAACTGGAGGTCACATGGACCGCGAACTGCTCAAGGGAAGCACCCCCATCCTCGTCCTCTCGATGCTGACGGAGCGCCCCATGTACGGGTTCCAGATGATCGAGAAGGTGCGCGAGGCCACCGGCGGCACCTACACCCTGAAGGAAGGCGCCCTCTATCCCGCCCTCCACAAGCTCGAAGCCGCCGAGTACGTCCGTTCCTCCTGGATCGCGGTGGATGGTGGCCGTGAGAAGCGGGTCTACGAGATCCTGCCGGCGGGCATGGAGCTGCTGGAACGCAAGAAGTCCGACTGGGCGCGCTTCGTGGGCATGGTCGAGGGCATCGTCGGCGGCCGCTGAACGCCTAAGCTCGCGAGGAATCAGGGGGGCTCCGTCGGGGGCCCCCCTGATTTTCAGTCGGGGGCTGGGATGGCCGATCCGGAAGGGACATGGAAGAAGCGCTGAAGACATATCTCCACCAAGTGGAGCGGGAACTCTCCCACCTGGAGCCTCCGCGTCGCGCGCAGGTGATGCGGGAGTTGGAAGCGCAGCTGCTGGAGGAGCTGGAGACCTTCGGCGGGCAATCGGACCTCCTGGCCGAGCGGCTGGCGCAACGGGAGGATCCGCGCACCCTGGGACGCGCCCTGGCCCATTCCCACGCCGTGACCTTCCACCACCTCTTCGTCTCCTCCCTGGCGGGCGCCCTCGTCATGAGCTTGGGGGCCGGGATCTACTTCGTCCTGAAGGGCATGCTCAGCTGGAGGGTGGGCCTCATCTTCGGATTGACCCAGGGGGGCGGCGTGGGGCTGCCCCTGTTGTGGTTCCGCAGCCATTGGCAGGGCTGGAGGCCCTGGCCCCGGCACCTCACGGCCATGGCGGTGGGGGGCCTGGCGGCCCTGCCCTGGGCCGTGCTCTTCGGCCGCCGGGCCCACTGGGAGATGATCCCCTACGGCGCCTTCCTCGGGTGGCTCACGGAGCGGGTGGAAGGGGGCCTGCCCTGGTGGGGCTGGGTCCGGGACAATGTCGTCTTCACCCTCCTGATGGCCATCTGGGACTGGGTCCTCTATCCGGCGGAGCACCAGTCGGCTTCGGATGTGCTGGGCCTCGGGCTCTTCCACGCGTGCCTCCAGGCCGGGGCCGCGGGGGCCATGGCGCTGCGGCGGCACCTTCGGGACCAGTGGGTGCTGGGCGAAAAGGAGCCTTGAGATACAAGGGGATTCGGGGTATGCTTTCCCTCTTGCATGGACAAGCCGCGGGCCCGCACCATCCCCTTTGGGCCTCCGGTCGGTCACAAAAGGAGAGGCCATGAAGCCCGAAATGCACCCCCATCTCAACGAAGTGCTCGTCCACTGCCAGTGCGGCAACGAGTTCATGACCCGCACGGTGAAGACCGAGCTGCGCGTTGAAATCTGCTCCAACTGCCACCCCTACTGGACCGGCAAGCAGAAGCTCATGGACACCGCCGGCCGCGTGGAGAAGTTCCAGCGCAAGTTCGCCAAGAAGGCCGAGATGGACGCCGCCAAGGCCGCTTCCGCCGAGGTCGCCGTCGAGGCCCCCGCCGCCGACACCACCGAAGCCTAGATCAATCGTTCCGAGGGACGGGCCGGCTTGCCGGCCCGTCCTTTTGCTTTTCAGGGCCCACGGGGCCTTGGTCCTGGGTCCCCGGCAGGCATGCGGGGGGGCCGTACGATCCGGATGGGTCGGGGTGAACCAAGGATCATGGACCCAGGACCAGGGACTCCGGAGGAATGCCATGCTCGACCAGCTTGAAGCCGTAGAAGCCCGCTTCCAGGAAGTGGAGGCGCAGCTCCAGGATCCCGCCGTCGTCTCGGACCCCAAGAAGCTCCGGGAGCTCACGAAGCTGCGCTCCGAGCTGGAGCCCGTGGTGCTGGCCTTCCAGGCCCAGCGCACCCGCCTGCGCCAGCTGGCGGAGGCCGAGGAGGTCCTGGCCGACAAGGCCATGGACGCCGAGATGCGGGAACTGGCGGAGCTGGAGATCCCCGATCTGAAGGCCGGCATCGCCGCCGGCGAGGTGGAGCTGCGGCGCCTGCTGGTGCCCAAGGATCCCAAGGATGATCGGAACGTCATCCTCGAAGTCCGCGCGGGTACGGGCGGCGAGGAGGCCGCCCTCTTTGCCGGGGAGCTCTTCCGCATGTACATCCGCTTCGCCGAGCGCCGGGGCTTCAAAGTCTCCGTGCTGGACGAGAGCGAGGCCGATGCCGGGGGCCTGAAGGAGGCCACCGCCGAGATCCAGGGCGATGGCGCCTACAGCCTCTTCCGCTTCGAGAGCGGTGTGCACCGCGTGCAGCGTGTGCCGAAGACGGAGACCCAGGGCCGCATCCACACCTCGGCCGCCACTGTGGCCGTGATGCCCGAGGCCGAGGAGGTGGACGTGGAGATCCACCAGAAGGACCTCCGCATCGACACCTTCTGCTCCGGGGGTAAGGGTGGCCAGAGCGTGAACACCACCTACTCCGCCGTGCGCCTCACCCACCTCCCCACCAACACCGTGGTGAGCTGCCAGGACGAGCGCAGCCAGATCAAGAACATGGCCAAGGCCATGACGGTGCTCCGATCCCGCCTCCTGCAGAAGGCCCAGGACGAGGCCGACGCCGCCAGCGCCGCCCTCCGCAAGTCCCAGGTGGGCTCCGGCGATCGCAGCGAGAAGATCCGCACCTACAACTTTCCCCAGAGCCGCATCACGGATCACCGCATCGGCCTCACCATCCACCAGCTGGACAGCTTCATGGCCGGGCAGATCGAGCCCGTGCTGGATCCCCTGCGGGCGGCCTTTGAGGCGGAGCGGCTGAAGGAGCTGGAGGGCTGACCGGAGGCTGGAGGAAAAAAGGACGGCGCCCCGGGGGGCGCCGTTTGCCTGAACTCCAGCCTGCAGTCTTCGGCCTCCAGCCTAGTTCTTCACGCTGATCTTCTCGGGCGCGGCCAGCTTGAAGGCCACGGGGTTGGCGGCTTCGATCTTGATCACGGTGTTGGCGGTACCGGCGGCGAGCGCGGTGCCGGCGGCGGCGCCGATGGCGGCTCCACCCAGGGCATGGTCGTTCTTGTGCTTGTTGTCGGAGAGGATGCCCACGAGAGCGCCCAGGGCCGCGCCGCCGCCGATGAACTTGGCGTTGCGCTCGCCGGTGGCGGCGCCCTGCACGGCGAAGGTCTCGGTCTCAATGCCCTCGCCCGCCACCTCGGTGAGTTTCACGGCGAGGACGCCCTTGCCGCTGGCCAGGCGGCCCGCGGGCACGCTCTGGGTGACGACGCCGCGCACGAGGGCGCCAGCGGGCCACACGGTCTTGCCGGCCACCACCACGGGGGAGGCGAGGGTGGCATCAAAGCCGTCACCCGCCTGCACCTTGTCGGTGGCTAGGTCCCCGGCGAGCTTCACCGTGAGGGAGGTGCCCACGGGCACGTCCACCAAGGTGGTCTTGGGGGCGCTGGGGGTCTTGGCCATCTCAACAGCGGCCTTCTTCTGGGCATCGGCCCGGCGCTTGGCATCCGCCAGCTGGCGCTCCAGGGCCTTCACCTGGCCCTTGCTGAGGTGCTCGTGGGCTTCCTTGTCATCGCCTTCGCCGGCCTTGAGGCCCTTGGCCTCGGCCAGCTGCTTCTCGAGGGCGGCAACCTTGTCGTCGGCGGCCTTGGCGGCGGCTTCGGCCTGGATCTGGGCTTCGGACTTGCGGTCGCAACCCAGGGAGAGGCCCGTCGCCAGGAGGGCGGCGGACAGGAAGAGGGGGGTGGTCTTGGACATGGGGATCTCCGGGAAGGGCGGCGGTGGTGCCGTATAGTATGGCAACCCTTGAGGCACAGTTCCCATTGTGAGCCTTCCTCCCCTCAGCCCCCGCGGTGCCACGGTCCTCAAGACCCTGATCGAGGCCTATCTGCAGGAGGGGGAGCCCATTGGCTCCCGGCTGTTGGCGAAGCGGAATCCCGAGTCCCTGTCCAGCGCCACCATCCGGAACGTGCTGTCGGATCTGGAAGAGGAGCAACTTGTCACCCAGCCCCACACCAGCGCGGGCCGCATCCCCACCGAACGGGCCTGGCGCTACTACGTGGAGCGCTGGGTGCAGGGCGCCATGCCCACCCCGGAGCTGGCCCACCTCCTGAGCCCGGCCCTGGAAGGGGTGGACCTGGATCCCGAGGCCTGGATCCGCCACGCCACCCGCACCCTCTCCGAGGTCATGGAGGGGGTCCTGTTGGCGCTGCCCTCCGGTCTGAGCCGCAGCCGCCTGGTGCGCCTGGAGTTCGTGCCCCTCCCCCCCCGCCGGGTGGTGGCCATCTGGGTGGGGACCCAGGGCGAGGTGGAGCATCGGGTGCTGGATAACCTCTGGGGCTTCGGCGAAGCCGATCTCGTGGAATTGGGGAATTTCGCCACCGAACACTACGCGGGGCTCACCCTGCCGGAGCTCCAGGCCCAGCTCCTGTCGGCCCTCCGTACCGGCGCGGATACCGGGGAGCAGCTTCGGGTCCGCCTCGCCACCCTGGCCCAGCGCATGGAGGCCGGCGAGGGGGGGGAGCCCCAGATCGTGGTGTCGGGCCTGAACCGCCTGGGCAGCTTCCCCGAATTCGAAGACGGGGCCCGGTTTCGGGCCCTCATCGCCGCCTTCGAGGAACATGGGCGTCTGGCCCGCCTCCTGAACGCCTTCGCGGAACAGGGGGCCCAGGACGTGCGGCTCCTCCTGGGGAGCGAGAACCCCATCCTGCCGGACATGGGCCTGAGTACGGCCGTGCGCAGCGTGAATCTGGGCCATGCCGGCTTCGTGACCTTCGCCTGGGTGGGGCCGCTGAGGGCGGATTACGGCCGGGTCCTGGGCGGTCTGCGGTGGTGGGGCGATGAAATCGCGAAGCGCCAGGGGTGAGACCGCGACCCCCTTGCTCAAGGAACTGCGCGGACCCGCCGAATTTACCTTACAGTTGATGCCATGCTTCCGGATTCCAACCCCATGCCCGATCTGGTCCCTGACGATCCGCGCCTGCCCGCCCCCGGGCCGACCGTGAACCTGGATGCCGCCTCCCTGGAGGGGGGCCTGGATGAGATGGCCGACCTCCTCGAGGACGGCGACGTCACCAGCCTCAGCGGGGCCGAGGACGTCTCCATCTCCCTGGAGGAGGAGGAGCCCGTGGTGCCCTCTCCCTCCCGCCAGGATCCCCAGAATGACTTCCGGGACGTGCTGGGCCAGACGGAGAAGCAGCTGGAGGAGCTCATCCAGCGGGAAGTCCAGCTCATGGACCAGCACAAGCGGCTGGCGGCGGACTTCAACAACTTCCGGAACCGTACCCAGCGGGACATCCAGCTCTCCGTGGAGCAGGCCGAGCGGAAGCTCCTGAACGAGATCCTCCCCGTGCTGGACAGCTTCGAGCGGGCCCTGGAGGCCTCCTACCCCGATCTGGACGCTTTCCGGAACGGCGTGGAGCTCATCCGCAAGCAGTTCCATGACGCTTTGCGTCGCAATGGGGTGGAGCAAGTGCAGTTGAACCTGGGGGACCCCTTCGATGCCCTCACCAGCGAGGCCCTCACCACCATGACGAATCCGGCCCTGCCCGACGGCTCCGTGGCCGCCGTGTACGAGAAGGGGTTCAAGCTCCGGGACGTGCTGCTCCGTCCGGCCCGGGTCGTGGTCAATCGGCTTCATCCGGAGTGATCCATGGCGTTTCCTCCCCATTCCGCCCCTGAGATCCAGGCCCCCCGGGTCAGGTGACAGAGGCCTTTCCGCCCCGCTAGCATGGGACGAACCTCCGGAGTCAAGGCATGGCAGGCAAGCTCATCGGGATCGATCTAGGGACCACCAACTCCTGCGTCTGCGTGATGGAGGGTGGGGATGCCCGGGTCATTCCCAACCGGGAAGGCAGCCGCACCACCCCCTCCGTCGTCGCCTTCACCGACAAGGGCGACGTGCTCGTGGGCCACATCGCCAAGCGCCAGGCGGTGACCAACCCCACCCGCACGCTCTTCGCCGTCAAGCGCCTCATCGGCCAGCGCTTCGCCGCGCCCCGGGTCCAGGAGGCCCTGAACCGCCTCCCCTTCCCGGTGGTGAGCGCCCCCAACGGCGACGCGTGGCTGCGGGTCGGCGAGCGCGACTACGCGCCCCCCGAGGTGAGTGCCATCGTGCTGCGCACCCTCAAGCAGGCCGCCGAGGCCTTCCTGCATGAGGAAGTCACCGATGCCGTGATCACGGTGCCCGCCTACTTCGATGACGCCCAGCGTCAGGCCACCAAGGATGCGGGCAAGATCGCCGGCCTCAACGTGCAGCGCATCATCAACGAGCCCACGGCGGCGGCCCTGGCCTACGGCTTCAACAAGTCGGGCATGCGCCAGCTCCTGGGCATCTACGACTTCGGCGGCGGCACCTTCGATTTCACGCTGATGGAAATGAACGACGGCGTGTTCGAAGTGCTGGCCACCAGCGGCGACACGTTCCTGGGCGGTGAGGACTTCGACCTCACGATCCAGGATTACCTGGTGCGCCAGTTCAAGGAGAAGGTGGGCGTGGATCCCAGCGGGGACCGCATGGCCCTGCAGCGCCTCAAGGAGGCCAGCGAGAAGGCCAAGTGCGAGCTCTCCACCCTCGATAAGGTGGACATCCGGCTCCCCTTCCTCGCCCAGGGACCCAGCGGCCCTCTCCACCTGGAGGCCACCCTTACCCGGGCGGAGCTCGAGGACATGGTGCGCGGCCTCGTGGAGCGCACCCTCGGCCCCATCCGCGACTCCCTCGAGCACGCGGGCAAGAAGCCCTCGGACATCGACGAGATCATCCTCGTGGGCGGCCAGACGCGCATGCCCCTCGTGCAGCAGCGGGTGAAGGACTTCTTCGGCAAGGAACCCAATCGCTCCATCAACCCCGACGAGGTGGTGGCCACGGGCGCGTCCATCCAGGGCGCCGTGCTGAAGGGCGACATCAAGGACCTGGTCCTCCTCGACGTCACGCCCCTCTCCATCGGCATCGAGACCCAGGGCGGCGGCTTCGTGAAGATCATCCCCCGCAATGCCACCATCCCCTGCCGGGACAGCCGCACCTTCACCACGGTGACGGACAACCAGGCCCGGGTCGAGATCCACGTGCTCCAGGGTGAGCGCGAGCTGGCCGAGTTCAATAAGAGCCTCGGCCGCTTCGATCTCGTGAACCTGCCGCCGCTGCCCAAGGGCGTGCCCCAGATCGAAGTCGCCTTCGAGATCGACTCCAACGGCATCGTCCGCGTGTCCGCCAAGGACCTCATGACGGGCCAGGAGCAGGGCATGCAGATCCGCCCCACCTCAGGCCTCTCCGAGCTGGAGATCCAGCGCATGATCCGCGAGGCCATGGCCAATGCGGACCAGGACAAGGCCAAGCGGGACTCCCTGAAGTACCTGGCCAGCGCCGAGGGCCTCATCTACTCCTGCGACAAGAGCTTCACCGAGTGCGGCAAGTACCTCACCGAGGAACAGCAGACCTTCGTTCGCGACGTCCTCGGCCGGGCGCGCCAGGCGGTGGCCGCCCAGGACAGCGAGGTGGTCCGCGGCATCGAGGGCCAGCTCCTGGAAGCCCAGAACCTCCTCACGGATGCCGTCCTCGCCGCCAGCGAAGCCATGATGGCGAGCCTCGAAGGCAAGGACGACGAGAGCGCGAATTAGCGGATTTCGTGGGTCTTACTGAACACGCAGAGGTGAACAGAGAAAAACGGAGGTAAGCAGAGAGAAATGCGCTTTTCTCTGCTCACCTCTGCCCCTCTGCTCACCTCTGCGTGTTCAGTTCGCTTTGAATTTGCGACAATGGAGCTTTGGCCCTGGGCCCTGGATCCCCATGAAGCGTGATTACTACGAAGTCCTCGGCGTCTCCAAGGCGGCGACGGTGGATGAGATCAAGAAGGCCTACCGCAAGCTGGCCATGCAGTACCACCCGGACCAGAACCCCGGGGACAAGGCCGCGGAAGAGACCTTCAAGGAGGCGGCGGAGGCCTACTCCGTGCTCTCCGACGCCGACAAGCGCCGCACCTATGATCAGTTCGGCCACGCGGGCCTGGGCGGCCAGGGCGGGGGGCAGGGCTTCCAGTTCGACCCCGGCCAGTTCGCGGACTTCGAGGACCTGCTGGGCGGGTTCTTCGGCTCCTTCTTTGGCGGCGGGGGCGGTGGCCGCCGCCGGAACACCTGGGAGGAGCGGGGCTCCGACCTGCAGTACAACCTGCGCCTGCCCTTCAAGGACGCCGTGTTCGGCAAGGAGTCCTTCGAGCTCACCCTGCCGCGGCTGGAAGCCTGCGATACCTGCCAGGGCAGCGGTTGCGAGAAGGGGCACAGCCCCCAGACCTGCCCGGAATGCCGGGGTGCGGGCCAGGCCTACATGCGCCAGGGCCCCTTCCAGATGGCCGTGCCCTGCCCCCGCTGCGAGGGCAAGGGGCGCGTGATCCCCAACCCCTGCCGCACCTGCCGGGGGGAAGGCCGGGTGGAGCGCAAGGCCAAGGTCTCCTTCCGGATCCCCGCGGGCGTGGACCGGGGCGTGCGCGTGCGTTTGCAGGGACAGGGCGAGTCCGGCCGATACGGCGGGCGCTCCGGCGACCTCTACGTGGTGTTCGACGTGGAGAACGATCCCCTCTATGAACGCGACGGCTTCGACCTGCACCGGCGCCTGGACGTGGCATGGCCGCTGCTGGTGCTGGGCGGCACGCTCAAGGTGGAGACCCTCTACGGTCCCGACGAGGTGAAGCTGGCTCCGGGCACCCCCGCCGACCAGGTGGTGAAGCTCGTGAACGCCGGTGTCCCCCGGCTCCAGCAGGGAGGTCGTGGCGACCTCTACCTGCACCTGCGGGCCGAGGTCCCCAAGAAGCCCACGGCGGAGCAGCGGGAGCTCATCCAGCGCCTCCTCGAGCGTATGGATGGATCCGAGGCTCCCGGCGAGGGCCCGGAGGAGGGTTTCCTCTCCAAGGTGTTCGGCAATGGCGCCAAGGGCGGGAAGAAGAAGCGGAAGTAGCCGTGCCGGGCCTGGGGTTGCGGGGGAGCCCTTGCTTCCCCGCGCCGGATTCCGTTAGGCTTCCACCCATGTCGATTCAGGCGCGCCTCCGCTCCGGGGCCCGGGTGATCCCGGGGAGCCCCGCCGCGTCCGCGCTGATCGCGACCACTACGACGACCACCACCATTACCGGTGTCCACCGGACGGGGTCGCTCTAGGCGCACGCATTTCCATCGCCCACGGCCCCGCACTCGCGGGGCCTTTTCCGTTTTGGAGACACCATGACCTGCCATTCCCATCCCGCGTACCTCGGTCCCGAGCCCCGCCCCATCGGGCGTCGTCCGCTCCAGGGCCTCGTACCCCCCGCCCGGGGACCCGTCGTCCGGGCCTTCGCCCCGGCCAGCGTGGGCAACGTCATTGCCGGTTTCGACGTGCTCGGGGCTTCCCTCAGACCCCTGGAAGGTCCTCCCCTGGGCGACCTGGTGGAGGTGGCCGAAGGGCCTGGACCGCGCCTGCAATTGGAGGGGCCGGGGGCAGCCCAGCTGGCCGGGGATCCGGAGGACAACCTCGTGCTCCATGCGGCGCGGGCCTTCGCGCGGGCCTGGGGCCGGGAGCTGCCGGCCCTCCGCTTCCGCCTCTGGAAGGGGCTGCCCGTGGGTAGCGGCCTGGGCGGTAGCGCCGCCTCCGTGGCCGCCACCCTCGTGGCCCTGAACGGCCTCCTGGGGCGGCCCCTCACCATGTCGGCGCTGCTCCAGGCGGCCGGGGAGGCCGAAGCCCAGGCCATCGGCGCGCCCCACCTGGATAACGTGGCCCCGGCGCTCTTCGGCGGACTGCGCCTGGTGGATCCCGAGGGCTGCGCCCGCCGCCTGCCCTTTCCGGGGCATTGGCGCTTCGTGATGGCGAGCCCTGAGCTCTCCCTCAGCACCAAGGCCGCGCGGGCCGCCCTGCCAGCCGCCATGCCCCTCGGCCTCGCTGTGGAACACGCCCGCAACCTCGCGGCCCTCATCGACCGGCTCCATCGCAAGCGCGATGTGCGCGGGCTCATGCGGGACCTGTTGGCCGAGCCGCACCGCGCCGCCCTCGTGCCCGGGTTCCGGGCCGTGCAGGTTGCGGCCCTCGAGGCGGGGGCCATCGGCTGCAGCCTCAGCGGGGCCGGGCCCGCCTGCTTCGCCTTGGCGGAACCCGGCGAAGCCGCGGCCGTGGGGGCCGCCATGGCCCGGGCCTGGGGGGCGGAGGGCGTCTCCTGCATCGTCCGCATCTGTGAGCTGGACCCCCAGGGTGCGCGGGTGGCGGCATGAGGGATTGGTGCAGTCTCAGGAACCCGAACCTTCGCGCCTCTTTCCGGGAGGCCGTGCTCACCAACTTCGCGCCAGATGGCCACCTCTGGATGCCTGCGGAGGTGGAAGCCTGGCCCGATGTGGAAGACCTCCTGGCCCTGCCCTGGAGCGCCCGCAATGCGGTGATCCTCCGCCGGCTCCTCGGCGACGACCTGCCCGCGGGATGGGCCCGGGCCCTGGATCTCTACCTGCCCCTGGTGCCGGTGGAACGGGACCGGTGGGCCCTGGAGCTGTGGCATGGCCCCACCCTGGCCTTCAAGGACGTGGGCGCGCGCTTCCTGGCGGCCTGCCTGGAGGCCTTCGCGGAGGGGCCCCGCCTCGTGCTCACCGCCACCAGCGGTGACACGGGCGCGGCGGTGGCCGCCGCCTGCCACGGTCGATCCGGTCTCCAGGTGGTGGTGCTCTACCCCGAAGGGCGGGTGAGTCCGCTGCAGGCCCGCCAGCTGGCCCTGGGGGGCAACGTCCACGCCTTCGCCCTGGCGGGGGACTTCGATGATTGCCAGCGGCTGGTGAAGGCCTGCTTCCGGGATCCCGCCCTGGTGGCGGAGCTGGGGCTTGTGAGCGCCAATTCCATCAACCCCGCCCGCTGGCTGGCCCAGGCCCTGTACTACTTCGAGGCGGTGCACCGCCTGCGCCGCGCGGGGGAAGGGCGGGCGCCCCTCGTGGCCGTGCCCAGCGGCAACTTCGGCAACCTCGCGGCGGGCCTGCTGGCCCGGCGCTGGGGGTTGCCGGTGGCAGGCTTCCTCGCGGCCACCAACGCCAATTGCACGGTTCCGGATTTCCTGGCCACGGGTCGGTACGAGGCCCGGCCCAGCCTCCCCACCCTGAGCAACGCCATGGATGTGGGGGACCCCAGCAACTGGCCCCGGGCCCAGGCCCTGCTCGGGGAGGACAAGGATCTCCTCCGGGCCGGCTGGGCGACGGAGGCGGAGACGGGGACCGAACTGCGGCGCCTGTGGGCGCTGGGATATCCGGCCGATCCCCACGGGGCCGTGGCCAGCGCCGTGCTGGGGCGCCAGGGCGCAGGGCCCGGGATCTTCCTGGCCACCGCGCATCCCGCCAAGTTCCAGGAAGGCCTGGAACCCGTGCTGGCACGGAAGGTGGAGCTGCCGGCCCGGCTGGCCGCGGTCGCGGCGCGACCCCTGGAGGCGCGACGGATGCCGCCGGACCTGGATCGGCTCCGGGGGGAACTCCGGGCGGTCGGCGAGGTGCCGATCCGCGCCTAATCCACCACCACCACGCGCCCCTTGCCGGAGCGCTTGGCTGCCAGCAGCGCCTGGTCCGCCCGGGCCAGGAGCTGCTCGGCGCCCACCGCGTGCTGGGGGAAGGATGCGATGCCGATGCTCAGGGAGACGGGCAGGGGCCCGGCTTCGGTGGGGATGGGTCGTTCCCCGAGGATGCGGATGAGGCGCTCCCCCAATTTGGCCGCGCCCTGAGCGAGGGTGCCGGGCATGAGGATGCAGAACTCGTCGCCCCCGTAGCGGTAGATGCGGTCGTGGGCGCGGATGACGCGCTGGGCGCCTTCGGCGACGGCCTGCAGGACGCGGCTGCCGGCGGGATGGCCATGTTGGGTGTTCACCTGCTTCAGGTTGTCCACGTCCAGGAAGAGCAGGGCGAGGGCCTCGCGCTTGGCGGCGCTCTCCCGCACGAGGCGGGGCAGTTCCTCCTCCAGGCAGCGGCGGTTCTGGGCCACGGTGAGGTCATCCCGGAAGCTGAGGGCCCGGCTCTCCTCCAGGTGCCAGGCGCTGGTGAGCAGCGGTTCCACGTCCTTGAGCCAGCCCAGCAGGGGCTCGGGTTCGTTCTTGGGATCCCGCAGGGCGAGGATGCCCACGGCTTCCTGGGGGCAGAGCTCCAGGGCCTCGCCCGAGCGGAGCATGGCGCTCACCTGCTCCCGGGTGAGGGGGGCCTCGGGCCAGCCGTCGCCCTGGCGCTGGAAGTAGGTGTCCTCGTGTCGGATCCACACGGCGCCGGCCGTGGCCCGGGTGGATTTCACCGCGCGGGTGAGGACGAGGCGGAGGAGCTCGGGGAGGGTGGCCAGGTGGAGCATCTGGCGGAGCCAGCCCTCGCTGCCCAGCTCCCGGCGGCGCAGGGTCTCGAGGGCCTCCAGGGCCAGCTCCAGCCGCTGGCTCTGGCGCACCACCCAGCCCGGGCGGAGGGCGAGGACCCGGCTGGTCTCCTCCGGCGTGGCATCCTGCACCCACCAGAGCACCTCGCTGGCGTTGAGGGGGATCAGGGTGGGATCCGGCTTCCGCGAGACGATCACGGTGCTGCCCGGGCCCAGTTCCTCGGAGATCAGGTAGCCCTGGGCCAGGAGCGCCTGCTTGAGCTCCTCTCCGCCGAGACCGGCCTGAACCCACTGGATTCGTCTCATGGGCTCCTTTCCGGTGGCGGGGGGGCACGCTCAGCGCGGCCAATCCAACATAGTCGATCCGGTCCCGGGGTGGGGGCCCCGTCTCAGACCAGCGCGGCTTCGAGGCGAGCGGCCAGGCGGTCCAGGTGCCGGTCCAGCTGCTCGAGGGGCTGGGCCACGTCCTTGGTGCTGCGTTCGGCGCGGACCCAGCGCTTGAGCAGGGTCACGGCCTGGGGATCCCTCACGCCCAGCCGCTTGGCGGTCTGGATGAGTTTGTGGGCGAGGCGAGTGTGCTCCGTGCCGGCGGCTTCCTGGCGCAGCTGGATCACCAACCGGAGGGCCTCCCGGGCGGTCTCCAGATCATGCCGGATAAGGGGGCCGCGGGCATTGATGCGGAGGAGGAAGAGTTCCAGGAAGCGCATGAACTCCGTGAGCAGCTCCAGGGCCTCGCGCAGGGCCCGGGGCACGTCCGGGGGGTTCTCCAGGAGCCGGCCGCACTGGGTGATGAGGCGCTCGGCCTCCTCCCGGTCGTGGCTCCGCAGGAGGGCGAATTCGGGGCCCCGGCGGAAGCCTTGCAGTTGCTGCAAGGCCTGGCCCAGGGACAGGGCGAGGCGGGCCCAGTCATGGAGTTCCAGGTGCACCTGGACCTGCTCCTGGATGGGTTGCAGGGCTTCCCAGAGGCGCTGGAGGCGTTGGCGGAGGCGATCGCCCTCCTCCACGGCGCTGGGACTGCCCGGGAAGATCTTCTCCCGGAGATCTGGGGAGAAGAGGCCGGCGAGGTCGCCCATGATCTGCTTCTGGTGGCTCACGAGGAGGGAGCGGAGGTTCTCCAGGGCCTGGGGGAGGGCGTCCCCGTCCGTGGTGGCCAGGGCCTGTTGCAACAAACTGCGGACCGTGGACTGGTCCTGGCGGAGGCTCAGTACGGCCTGGCGGAGGAAGGCCCGGAGGCGCCCCGCGTCCGGGGAGCGCTCATCCAACAGGTCCGCCGCCTCGGGATGGTAGGGCCCCTCGGCGAGACGGCCCAGTTCGGCCTCCACCACCAGGAAGGTGGGCACGGCGGCGAAGCGGTTCTCAAGGGGGGCCCCCAGGAGGCCGTCCGTGCGGTCCACCAAGTCGAGCACCGCCAGGTGGCTGGCCAGGGCCCGGGCCACCACGCGGAAGGCGCCGGGGGATTCCTTGCGGAGGGCGGAGAGGGCCTTCCGGGCCTCGGAGCTCAGGGCCTGGCCGAGGACCTCCTCCTCGATGCGGGGGAGGCGCCAGCCCAGGTGGTTCCAGAGCCAGTGGAGGCTGCCCCGGATCTGCTCCACAGCGGGCCAGTGGATGCCGCGGTCCAAGGGGCGGACCAGGGACAGGCGGAGGTTCTCCACCACGTGCTCCAGGAGGAGCAGGGGGGCCACCCGCTCCTGGGTGTCCTTGGGAATGGCCTCCTCCAGCGCCTCGGTGAAGCGCCGGATGGCCTCCGGGAGGCGGCCCTGACCCGTCTGGATGGCCCGGTTGAGGGTCTTCATGCGGTCGCTGAGCCGGGCCACGAGGATGGCGCCGCTGGGCTGGCCCTGGAGGGCGGCGAGGATCTCGCGGATGGGCCCCTGATGTTCCATCAGGAAGCCCTGCCAGTGCTCCTGCAGGGGGCCCTGGGCTTCACTGGAGAGGGCCAGGGCCATGGCCCGGAAGGAGGCCACCAGGTCCAGCAACCGGACCACCCAGGGGGGCTCCTCGTGGGCTTCGAGCAACCGGAGGTGGGCGTCCCGGGCCTCGGACCGGAGCTTGGCCAGGGAGTGCTGGAGCACGAGCCCCATGGCATCCCGGGCCTCCCCGAGCCGCCTCGGGCTGAAGTTCTGGAGGAAGGCGAGGAAGATCCCCAGCTCCCGGCGGAGGTTGGCCAACTCGTCCCGGAGCGCCTCCGGCGTGGGTTGGGGCTCGCCCACGGGCACCAGATCCTCGGCGCCTTCGGCGAGGATCTCGCGCAGGAGCTTCAGGTCCTTCCGGGACAGCCCCTTTTCCCGAACCAGCTGGCGGGCGAGCAGAAGCCGTGGGGCATCCTGGGAAGACATGGGGGGATGATAGCGGGAATCTCCAAGAAATGACCCGACTTGTGGGGTGGGTGCCCCGTGCCGAGGTGCTACCATGCATCACCCCTCCGGAGGTCCCATTGGTTAGCAAGCTCGGCGAGATGCTCGTCAAAGCTGGCCTCATCAGCGAAGGTCAGCTCGACGAAGCGATCAAAATCCAGCGGCGCGAGGGCGGCAAGCTCGGCAGCATCGTCGTGCGGCACGGGTTCTGCTCGGACCAGGACATCGTGAGCTTCCTGGGCATGCAGTACGGCGTGCCCGCCGCGGATCTGGACCAGTGGCCCTCCATCGAGAGCGCCGTCATCGCCCTCATCCCCGCCGAGCTGGCCCAGCGCCACAAGGTGCTGCCCCTCCAGCGCACGGGCAACGTCCTCACCCTGGCCATGTCCGATCCCACGGACATCTTCGCCATGGATGACGTGCGGTTCCACACGGGCTACAACGTGGACCCCGTGGTCTCCTCGGAGATGGGGCTCCTCCGGGCCGTTGAACGTTATTACGGCGGATCTTCGGGCCTCACCCTGCGTGCGGACCAGGGCAACCGTCAGGCGGGCACCACCACCATGGGCGGAGGCGAGGCTCCGGCCGCGGCGGGCGCCTTCCAGGAGGAAGAGGAGGGCATGCTGGACCTCGAGGGCCTCCAGCAGGAACTGGATGCCGACGCCGAATTCGAGTCCACGGACGAGGAGGAAGGCGACTCCATCAACCTCAAGCGGATGGGCGAGGACGCCCCCGTGGTGAAGCTCGTGAACATGGTGCTCATCGACGCCATCAAGCGGGGTGCCAGCGACATCCACGTGGAGCCCTACGAGAAGACCTATCGGATCCGGTTCCGCATTGACGGCATCCTTCAGGAGGTCATGCGGCCCAAGCTCTCCCTGAAGGATCCCCTCACCAGCCGCGTGAAGATCCTCGCCAAGCTCAACATCGCCGAACGTCGACTCCCCCAGGACGGCCGCATCAAGCTGCGCGTGAACATGGCCGGCAAGCAGAAGGTCATCGACTACCGCGTGTCGATCCTCCCCTGCCTCTTTGGCGAGAAGATCGTGCTCCGGCTGCTGGACAGCGACAAGCTGATGCTGGACCTCACCAAGCTGGGCTTCGAGCCGGAGAGCCTGGAGCGTTGGGACCGTCAGATCAGCAAACCCTACGGCATGGTGCTCGTGACGGGGCCCACGGGGTCCGGCAAGACGAACACGCTCTACAGCTCCATCGCCAAGCTGAACACGCCGGACGTGAACATCATGACGGCGGAGGATCCCGTCGAGTTCAATTTCCCGGGCATCAACCAGGTGCAGGTGAAGGAGCAGATCGGCCTGAACTTCGCTGCGGCCCTGCGTTCCTTCCTTCGCCAGGATCCCAACATCATCCTGGTGGGTGAGATCCGCGACTTCGAGACGGCGGAAATCGCCATCAAGGCCTCGCTCACGGGCCACCTGGTGCTCAGCACGCTCCACACGAACGATGCGCCCAGCACCATCAACCGACTCATGAACATGGGCGTGGAGCCGTTCCTGGTGGCCACCTCCGTGAACATCATCTGCGCCCAGCGCCTCACGCGCCGGCTCTGCAACGCCTGCAAGCAGCCGGAGGATCACCCCATGCCCGCGGAGGCCCTGCAGAAGGTGGGCTTCACGGATGAGGAGATCAAGCGGGGTTTCACCCTCTACAAGCCCGTGGGCTGCGACGTCTGCAACAAGCGCGGTTATAAAGGCCGCGTGGGCCTCTATGAAATCCTGGAGATGTCGGAAGGCTTGAAGGACATGATCCTCACCGGCGCCTCCGCCATCGAGCTGCGCGAGCAGGCCGTGAAGGAGGGCATGATCACCCTCCGCCGCTCCGGCTGCCGCAAGGTGATCGACGGGGTCAGCACCATCGAAGAAATCTGCCGCGAAACCGTGCTCTGAGGATTCCCACATGAGTGATCAGGTCAGTTACCCCGTCCCCTTGCAGCAGCTGCTCCGCACCATGGTGGAGTACGGGGGCACGGATCTCCACATCACCACGGAGACCAGCCCCCAGATCCGCATCGATGGCCGCATGGTGCCCCTCAAGCTGCCCCCCTTGGATGCGGCCCAGACCCGCTTCCTCTGCTACAGCGTGATGACGGATCAGCAGAAGCACCGCCTGGAGGAGGATCTGGAGGTCGACTTCAGCTTCGGCCTCTCCGGCGTGGCCCGGTTCCGCGCCAACGTCTTCAGCCAGCGCGGGGCCACGGCCGCCGTGTTCCGCACCATCCCCGAGAACATCAAGACCTTCGAGCAGCTGGGCCTGCCTCCGGTGATCCAGGGCCTCTGCGATAAACCCCGCGGCCTCGTGCTCGTCACGGGCGTCACCGGTTCCGGCAAGTCCACCACCCTCGCGGCCATGGTGGACAAGATCAACAGCGAGGAGCCCCTCCACATCCTCACCATCGAGGATCCCGTGGAGTACGTGCACAAGCACAAGCGGTGCCTCGTGAACCAGCGGGAGATCCACGCGGATACCCACAGCTTCAAGAAGGCCCTGCGCTCGGCCCTCCGCCAGGATCCCGACGTGGTGCTGGTGGGTGAGTTGCGCGATCTGGAGACCATCGAATCGGCCCTCACCATCGCCGAAACGGGCCACCTCACCTTCGGCACCCTGCACACCAACTCCACGGTGCAGACCATCAACCGCATCATCGACGTGTTCCCCAGCCACCAACAGGCCCAGATCCGGGCCCAGCTCTCCCTGGTGTTGGAAGGGGTCGTCTGCCAGAGCCTCATTCCCAAGGCCGGCGGAAAGGGCCGGGCCTTGGCCCTGGAAGTGATGATCCCCAATCCCGCCATCCGGAACCTCATCCGTGAGGACAAGATCCATCAGGTCTACGGCATGATGCAGACCGGGCAGGTGAAATACGGCATGCAGACCTTCAACCAGAGCCTCGCGGACCTGGTGGCCAAGGGCGACATCACCACCGAGATGGCCATGTCCTACAGCTCCAACCACGATGAACTCCGGGAGCTCATCAACCGGGGCGGGGGTACGGTGGGCTCCAGCGCTTCCAGTGCCGCGGCCCAGGCCGCCAAGCCCGGCGCGGGAAGTGGACTGCTCGGGGGGCGAAACCCCAATATCAAGTACACATAGCAGGCATCTTAGCCAGATCCCCCCTTTTTTTACCACGGCGGTCGCCCTATGCTTGATCCCGTCACCCAGTCCTGAGAGGTCCCGATGCCCGCATTCGCTTGGAAAGGCAAGAACCGGCTTGGCGAGATCCAGGAGGGGGTCCTGGTGTCCGAATCCAAGGATGCCGCCGTCCTCACGCTGAAGCGCAATGGTGTGGAGGTCATGACGGTCAAGGCCCAGGATGCCAAGTCCGGGAAGTCCCTCGGAAGCGTCAAACCCAAGGATCTGGCCATCTTCACCCGCCAGTTCAGCGTGATGATCGATGCCGGTCTCCCCCTGGTGCAGTGCCTTGAGATTCTCGGGGCGCAGCAGGCGGACAAGGGCTTCCAGAAGATTATCGAGGCCGTGCGGATGGACGTGGAAAAGGGTTCCACCCTCCAGGCCTCCCTGGCCAAACATCCCAAGGCCTTCAATGACCTCTACGTCAACATGGTCGGCGCGGGCGAGGCGGGCGGCATCTTGGACACCATCCTCCAGCGCCTCTCCCAGTACATCGAAAAGGCCGTCAAGCTCACCGCCAAGGTGAAGGGCGCCATGATGTACCCCATCGCCGTCATCCTCATCGCGGCCACGGTGGTCACCGTGATCATGCTGAAGGTGATCCCCGTCTTCAGCGCCATGTACGAGGGCATGGGCGCCAAGCTACCCTTCCCCACCCAGGTTTGCATCATGCTCTCAAATACCCTCATCCATTATGGTTGGGCGGTATTGATCCTCTTGGGCGCCATGATTTTCGGGCTCAAGCAGTACTACAAGACACCCACCGGGCACCTGCAGCTGGACAACCTGATGCTGAAGATCCCCGTCATCGGCGATCTGCTGCTCAAGGTGGCCGTGGCCCGCTTCTGCCGCACCCTGGGCACCCTGACCAGCTCGGGCGTTCCCATCCTGGAGGGCATGGACATTACCGCCCGCACCGCCGGCAATCAGGTGATCCAGAACGCCATCTTGAAGGCCAAGGATGCGGTGGAGCAGGGGCGGAACATCAGCGCCCCCCTCATGGAAACCAAGGTCTTCCCGCCAATGGTGGTGCAGATGGTGGGGGTGGGTGAAGCCACCGGCGCCTTGGACGCCATGCTCGGGAAAGTGGCGGATTTCTATGAAGATGAAGTGGATAACGCCGTGGCCACCCTCACCAGCCTCTTGGAGCCCGTCATGATCGCCATCCTGGGTGGCGTCATCGGCTTCATCGTGGTGGCCATGTACATGCCCATCTTCAACATGGCCAACGTCATGGGCAAGGACTAGGGCAGGCACGGAACTTGTTTCAGAAACCCCGGAGGAATCCCATGATGCGCAAAAAGTCCGTCCTCGGTTTCAGCATGGTTGAACTGCTGCTGGTCGTCGCCATCATCGGCATCCTGTCGGCCATCGCCATCCCCTCCTTCCTGGGACAGCGGCGGCGAGCCCGCATCATCGGGGATGCCCAATCCAATGCCCGGGTGCTCGATACGGCCATTCACACGGCAATCCTGGATGCCCAAGGGTCCCTGACACCTGGAGCCGTTCAAACCTGGACTTCCACTGGAACCTATCCAGCTCCAGGAGTCAGTTGGGCGCCCTTCTTCACCCCTTCCGGTAACTCCAAGATGGATTACACCGTTACCATCGGGGCCAGCGGCCGGGATTACGTCATCACGGTGCGGGATCCCGCGAGCTCGGGGATGCAAGTCCTCGCGCTCACGGACACGGGTGTGCTGACGATCAACACGGCTTATTACAAGCCCTGAGGATCTTCTACCCCCGGTGGGAGCGAGATCTCCTCGATTCAGCAGCCTTCCTTTCAGTCCCCACTCAGCCGGGTCAATGGCTTGGTGGGGACTGAGCGATTGACGGGGGCCATGTTGAACGAAAGCAACCCTTCGTGGGACAAGGCCAGGACCCACCGAATCCATTCAGAGCAAGGGTGGGTGGTCAAGCTTTGGCCTTCACCCTCCCCCTGGGAGGAGGGAGAACCCTATGGCCGTGCCGGCCGATGACCGTTCGCGGAAATCATCCTGAACATCTTCGCTCGAGGGTGGGCGTGCCTTGAGGCTTTGCAGCAAGAGAACCTTAGCCTCTTGCCTCGCATCGTTAAGAGCTGGGGCGCAGGGTCCTGTGGGTTCCGTTCTCGAGGCGCCTGGGATGGAGCAGCGGCATTCCGTCGCTTCGCCGATCGATGCGAGATTAACGTTTGGATGGATTGATCTGTTCCGAGACCGATGGGGATTGAGGCCCCTTAATTCCAGACAAAAAAAGTGGGGGGCCGAAGCCCCCCACTTTGGGTATCGAAGTGCGTACTACTCGACCGCGACGGAAGTGAAAGCCACCTGGGAGCCCGCGCCGCGGGTGCCAGTGTTGGGGGTGTAAAGGTACACGGAACCACCCACGAAGCCCGCGCTGCCAGGGGCGGGAAGGGCGATGCCAAACTGGGCCTGCCCGAGGGTACCCACGGTGGAGAGGGCTTCAACGGCGAGATCGAAGGCAGCCTTGTCGGCAACCACGCCCAGGTCAGTCACAGCCACCTGGACAGCGGGGCTGTTCGCAGGCATGCCGCCGGAGCCGGCCCAGGGATTCTTGGAGTTGGCGGTGTTGGCGGTCAGGTAAGCGGTGAGGCCAGCAACAACGGGAGCTTGAGCATCCTTGAGGGCGTCGGCCTGGGAAGCGAGCTCAGCCACGCGGCTGAAGGTGTTCTGAATGGCAGCCTTATCACGGGCGCGGGCGCGCTGGTTGAGCAGGGCGGGGATCGCGATGGCGCTGATGATGCCGATGATGGCGAGCACGAGCAAGAGCTCGATGAGGGTGAAGCCGGACTGCTTCTTCATGATGCCTCCAAGAAGGAAAGTGGGAGTTGGCCCAAGCCAAGACATATCA
>DATFAX010000123.1:0-4819 GCA_035254125.1 Holophagaceae bacterium
CCACGAGTACCGGAAGGCCCTGGAGGACAAGGGCCTCTGCTTCACGGGCATGAGCCCCGATGGCGTCTTCGTGGAGATCGTGGAAGTGAAGGACCATCCCTACTTCCTGGCCTGCCAGTTCCACCCCGAGTTCAAGAGCCGGCCCCTCAATCCGCACCCGCTGTTCACGGCCTTCGTGAAGGCCAGCGCCGCCAACCGCGACTGATCGCCCCCCCTCCCTCAGGGAGGCCATTGTCGGGACAGGGATGAATTCTCTGTCCCGACGGCGTTTGGAAGGAATCTGAAAGGTTGGTGGTGCTCCACTGGGGGTGCCGGGAAGATTATCGGAAGGTCATCAAACTGGCATCGTAATACGACCCAAGAGTAATCTTTGGTTGGCTCAAAAAGATGATCCAAATATCATCTATATGGATCCGGACCTCTCCTGACGGACCGGAGTTCCAGCTCATTGCCAAAGACGGCCGAGGAGAGTTCATGCAACTGTCGGGTTTGCGATACGGCTCTAAGCTTCTGCAGCTGGTTGAATTTCCTGTGGCGGAGTTCATCGACGGTTCCGCCACCAACCAGGAGATCCAGCAGTTCCTGGAGAAGCACCAGAAGCTGGTGGTGAAGCCGGTCTTCTACGGCGGCGTGGGCAAGAAGGGCAAGGCGGGGCTGGTGCGCGTGGTGGGCACGCTCCAGGAGGCCCTGCAGGCCAAGCGCGAGCTGTTCTTCGCGCAGCACACCTACGGGAACAAGCCCGTCACGGCCAATGGCGTGACCATGGAAGCTTTCGTGCCCTCCGACCTGGAGGTGTACTTCAGCATCAGCAGCTCCAGCGCGTATCGGGGCCCCGTCTTCACCATCACCCCCTGGGGTGGGGTGGACATCGAGGAGCTGCCAGCGGAGAAGAAGGCGGTCGTGGAGATCGACCCCTTCATCGGCATCAACGCCTTCGAGATCACCAACGCCCTCACCGACACGGGCTGTCCCGAGGCCTTCATCTCGGCGCTGGTCCAGCATCTGCCGAAGCTCTGGGAACTCTACGACGGCTACGGGCTGACCACCATCGAGCTCAATCCCATCCGGGTCCAGCGCCGGAGCAACCAGATCCTGCCCGTGGCCTGCGACGTGAAGGCCAGCTTCGACCAGGACAACCCGGCCTGGAAGCGCATCGGGCTGCCCGACTCGCTCTTCCAGACGGAGACCACGGCCTTCGAGGCCGACATCAACGAGCTGCGCACCCACCAGGGCCAGAGCGACGTGCTGGAGATGAATCCGCACGGGACCATCCTCCCCTTCATGTTCGGCGGGGGCGCGAACAGCGCGGGCACCGAGGCCCTGGGCGAGGCCGCGATCTTCTCCTCGGATTTCGGTGGGAACCCCCCCTACGAAAAGATCTACGAGATCAGCCGCATCGTCTTCGAGCACTGGTACCAGCAGGCCAACATGCTCCTGCTCATCGGCGGCAAGGCCAACAACACGGACATCTACGTGACCTTCAAGGGCGTGTTCGACGCCCTGCGCGACCACGTGGCCAAGGCCGGCTGGAAGCCGCTCTACGTGGTGGCGGGTCGGGGCGGGCCGAACGTGGTCAAGGGCATGTTCTACGCGAAGGACATCCTCGACCGGCTGCGGATGCCCTACAAGATGTTCGGCCACGACACCTCCATGATCCTCACCCTCGAGTACGCACGGAAGATCGACCGCTGGTGGGGCGCCGAGGGGGCCGCGGCCTACCGCAAGCAGATCGAAACCCAGGTGCGGGCCTAGGAGGCATCCATGCGACGGCTGAAGACGAAGCCCTTCCCTTACTACGTGGGCCTGCACTCCCTGGAGGAGCTCGCCACCCGCGAACACCGCGTCTGCGTGATGAACATCCTGGGCAGCGAGAGCCGCAAGGTCACGCCCATCTCCCACGAGTACAGCGGCGGCAACGTCGTGGCCGGCGTCCAGTACGGACGCCGGGGCGCCCTGGAGACGAAGCTGGGCAGCATCCCCGTCTACCGCAGCATCCGCGAGGTCATGGAGCAGGGCATCGCCTTCGACATGGGCGTGGTCTACATCCCGCCCCTCGGCGTGTGCAAGGCCGTCTCCGAGCTCGTGACCCACAACGAGGCGCTGAAGCGCATCGTCGTCGTCACGGAGAAGGTGCCCGCACGGGATTCGCGAAACATCCGGGCCCTCTGCCAGGAGGCGGGCGTGGACGTCATCGGCGCCAACTGCCTGGGCATGGCCAACGCCTGGGACCGCGTCCGCATCGGCGGAAGCCTGGGCGGCGACCGGCCCGAAGAGACCCTGGTGAAGGGTTCCATCGCCATCCACTCGAACTCCGGCAACTTCACCACCACCATGGCCGAGTACCTCCGCACCGCGGGCTTCGGCATCAGCACGGCAGTCTCGAGCGGGAAGGACGTCTACATCCACTTCGCCCTGCCCGAGTTCCTCTACGCGGCGCAGAACGACCCCCGCACCAAGGCGGTGGTGATCTACGTGGAGCCCGGCGGCTACTACGAGAAGATGGCGCTCGACTGGATCAAGGACCGCACCTTCGGCTTCACCAAGCCGATCATCGCCTGTGTCACCGGGCGCTGGAAGAAGCACATCACCCGGGCCTGCGGCCATGCGGGGGCCCTCTCCGGCAGCGGCGACGACGCGGAGAGCAAGGAGCGCTGGTTCGACGAGTACTTCGGGGTGGACGTCTTCGATCCGAAGACCCGCCACGTCAGCAAGCGCGGCGTCCGGGTCCCGAGCATCCAGTACATCCCGGACGCGGTGCGCGCGGTCTTCGAGAAGATCGACGAGGCGCCCGACTTCCCCGCCACTGGGGACCTCTCCCTGAAGCTCTGGCTCAGCGACGGCAGGGTCCACCTCCCGCCTCACCTGGACCTACCCGTGGTGCAGGCCCCGGCCCCCTACGACCGGCAGATCGTGGAGGTGAACAAGCAGGTCGGCGCCCACTACCTCCGCCAGAACATGGCGGACAAATCCGGGGCCTCTCGGATGAGCCCCGAGACCCAGATCGCGGAGCTGCACGGGAAGTCCGTGCTGGACCTGTCCCGACGCACCCTGGAGGAGAACCTCTACTTCGCCCTGGCGAAGGTAATGCCCGAGAAGACGGACATCCCCACCCTGAACCTGATCCTGAACCTGTTCATGAAGATCGACGAGCGGCGGATGGAGCTGATCGACGTGGGCCGGGCCAACGGCTGCACTCCCAACGCCTACCTGGCCTCCCAGATCGCCCTCGTGGGAGACAAGGAGCTGCTGGCGAAGTCCCGCGAGCAGGCCAGATTCATCATCGACCTCATCCGCGAGTTCAACCTGGATGAGCACACCAAGAGCTTCCCGGCGGCCCTGGACGAGTTCGTGCAGGCGCATCTGCTGACCTCGGAGCCCTCGCGGAAGACGGACGTGTCCGACCTGCTGCTCAAGGAGGTGCGGAAGTCCAGAAAGTCCTGCGTGGCCCTGCGGGTCTGCCAGCACATCATCGACCTGGCGGAGAAGGGGGGGCGGGAGATCCGGGACGCCTACGAGTTCCTGCTGGCCACCATCGCCGTGTGCGTGCTCTGGAACCCCATGCTGGAGAAGCGAATCAGCCGCCAGCTGGTGGAGGACTCGGTCACCTACTTCTACCTCATGTCCCGCATCGTGGCCTACTCGGTGGTGAACCGGGAGCACAACCCCCACTGGAAGAAGCTGGTGGACCAGAAGCTGTCGAACCTCAACCACAGCTTCACGGAGAACGCCTTCAAGGTGCTCTTCGGACGCGCGCCGGAGCCGCACGAGCTGCTGGAGTTCCAGACGCTCCTCGGGCTCACCATCACCAACGGCCCTGGAACCCTCTCGGCCAAAGGGGCCAAGGAGAGCGTCAGCGCCCGGAACGACATCTCCATGGCCTTCGTGGGCTTCCTGGCAAACACGGGCCGGGCCCATGGCGGCAACGGCTACGAGGCCATCAACTTCCTGATCGAGCAGTTCGAGGGCGCCCCCCTGGCCGATCCCGGCGACCCCAACCATGGTCTGGATCTCAAGGCCATGGCGACCCGGACGGCCAAGGCCTACGGGGCCGCCAAGAAACAGGCCCAGGAGGTGGAGGAGGGCGCCGTGAAGCCCATTCCCTGCATCAACCACCCGGTCTTCCGTGGCAACAAGATCAACGTGGATCCCCGCGAGCAGTTCGTGGGGGGGATGCTGGCGGAGCAGGGCGTCTACAACGCCTTCTGGGAGTTCTACCGCCACCTGGTGAAGGAGCTCTACGCCGAGGGCGTGACCCGGAACGTGTTCTGCGTGAACGTGGACGCGGTGCTGGCCGTGATCACGCTCAAGCTGGCCTGGAAGGATCTGAAGGCCGGCCGCCTCACCCTCCGCCAGGTCCAGGAGCTGGCCTTCACCCTCTTCCTCTTCGGCCGCACCGTGGGCACCTCGGCCGAGATCGCCGACCACCGGGACCGGGGTCTGGACATGGACTGCCGGACCTCCGAGCGGGACCTCGCCTACATCCTTTAGGCCTTTTCCTGCGCAGAAAAAAGGGCGGGCCATCCGGCCCGCCCTTTTTTGCGCATGAGAAAGCTACTTGTGGCCACCCTTGGCGGCCCACTCTTCGAGCATGGCCGTGGTGACGGACTTGGGGCGCTCCAGGGCATAGCCGAGGGCGCGGTCCCAGGTAATGTTGGCCAGCACGCCGATGGCGCGGCCCACGCCGAAGAGCACGGTGTAGAAGTCGTACTCGGTGAGGCCGTAGTACCACTGGATCACGCCGCTCTGCGCGTCCACGTTGGGCCAGGGGTTCTTGGTCTTGCCCTGCTCGGTGAGCACGCCCGGGGCCACGTGGTAGATC
>DATFAX010000124.1:0-56870 GCA_035254125.1 Holophagaceae bacterium
CGCCGCGGTGACTTCGAGGCCGCCAAGCGCGCCGCCACCACCCACAACAAGTCCCACGTCGCCCTCGTGCTGAAGCACGGCCTGGACATCTTCCAGTACGAGAAGCAGCTCAAGAACATGAACGCCAACCACGACGTGATCCAGCCCGTGGAGCGTGCCATCGAGCGCGGCGCCGCCGAGGTGCACGAGCTCCTCAAGAAGGGCATGTCCTCCCTGGCCACCATCGCCTCCCTGGCCCCCTTCATCGGCCTGCTCGGTACCGTGATCGGCATCATCGCCGTGTTCAGCCAGCTGAAGGAGAAGGGCGCCGGCGACATCAACGCCCTGGCCGGCTCCATCGGTGAGGCCCTGGCCACCACCGCCCTCGGTCTGATCGTGGCCATTCCCGCCGCTTGGTTCTACAACCTGCTGACCACCAAGCAGGACATGGTCACCACCAACATCAACAACGCCGCCTCCCAGATGATCGACGAGTTCATCCGCCGCGAGAGCCAGAACTAAGACCCCACCAACCACAGCGGGGGGAGTCAACCCTTCCCCCGCCCCTTTGAAAGGAGGACGCCTATGGGTGCAAGTGTAGGCGACAAGAAGGGTGGGATGCGGTCGGACATCAACGTCACGCCCCTCGTGGACATCGTGCTGGTGCTGCTGATCATCTTCATCGTGATCACGCCCGCCGTGGACGCCAGCGTGAAGCTGCCCCTGGCCAAGCATTCTCCCAAGGTGGAGAAGGAACCCGGCGCCAAGTACATCACCGTGGTCTACCAGTCCAAGAAGGACGCCAACGGCAAGTACGTGGGACCCGGCCCCATCTCCATCGACGAGAAGGATGCCCAGGGCCAGCTGTTCGTGCTCGACGGCGGTGCCAAGGAACAGGCGCTCAGCGATTTCATCAATCGCAACGTCTCCTACCTCATGGACAAGCGCGTCTTCGTGAAGGCTGACGGCGACATGCCCTACTCCGAGGTCGACAAGCTCTTCAAGCTCATCAAGAAGAGCGGCGCCGACGAGGCGTCCATCGTCACCGGCGAGGACAAGGACACGAAGAAGGAAGGGGGCAAGTAATGGGTGCCGCTGTTGGACCTAAGAGTGGTGGCGCGAAGAGCGACATCAACGTCACGCCCCTGATCGACATCGTGCTGGTGCTCCTCATCGTCTTTATCGTGATGGTGCCCGGCCTCACCAAGGCCCAGAAGGTGGTCGTGCCGCAGGTCGTCGTGACCAACGCGCCTCCCCCGAAGTCGAACCAGTCCGTCGTTGTCACCATCGACAAGGACGGGAAGTACTTCCTGCAGCAGGATGAGGTCCCCCTCGCCGAGCTCAGCACCAAGCTCGTTCCGGTCATCAAGCTCCAGCCCTACGGAGAGCGCAAGGTGGTCCTGAAGATCGAGGAGGATCTGCCCTTCCAGTACGCCGTGAACGCGCTCGACACGATCCGTGTCGCGTCCGACCAGGCCCGCAAGGAGACCCTGGAAGGCGCTGGCGCCGGCATGCAGGACGGCGGCGACACGAAGGTGGCCGTGGCCGTGAAGAAGAAGGATCAGTAAGAAGCTCTCAGCGATCAGCTGTCAGCCATCAGCACCAACGGCGCCCTTTGGGGCGCCGTTGCCTTTTTGGGACGGATGACCGGGTGGGTGAGCTTGAGCTGACCGCTGATGGCTGAACGCTTCGAGCTAGGGGTTGTACGCCCCCTGGGGCAGGTTGAGCCCGCTGGAGTGGAAGACGCTCGTGAGGTCGCCCTTGAGGCCGCCGACCCGGTCCGCGGCTTCGAGGTGGTCCAGCAGCTGGGCCAGGTTGGCCCCTCCGGGCACCACCGGTCGTCCCAAGTCGCGGTGCAGGTCGGCCAGGGTCAGGTCGTCCAGGAAGGTGCCTTCGGCTTTGGCTTCCACGCCGTGGAGGGTGTACTGGTCCGTGGGGCCCGTGTGGGTGCGGAGGGTGGCGCTGGGCACGACCACGGCATCCACCCAGTCGGGGCGTCCACCGTGCTCCAGGCGATCGGCGTGGGCGGACTGGAGGAGGTCCCGGCCACAGAGGAGGCCCGCCACCGTGACGCTCTCGCCGAAGGTGAGGTTGGGCACCGCCACGGCCCGGAGCTGGCTCCCCGTCTGGCGATTCAGCTCCATGAGGGTCTGGTTCAGGATCGGCGCGAAGCTGGAACCCGTGAGCAAGAGGGCCTTGCGGCCCTTGAAGGCCTGGGCGCGGGGGGTCTTCATGAAACGCTTGGCGTGATCCAGGAACTTGCGGAGGAGACCGACGCCGTTCTCCAGCTGGGCCCAGGAGCGGCTGTAGAAGGTTCGGCTTGGGACCTCCGCCCGGGCGCGGGTGAACCACTCGTCGGCGAGGAGGAACCAGGGCTCCCCGTCATTGGCCTCCGTGTACCTACGCACCTCGGGCTTCCATCGCTTCACCCAGGCCTCAGCGAAGGCCTGGGTCATCTCCGGGATGTCGGGCAGTCCTTCGCGGTGGGCCGTGAGACCCACGGGCACGCAGGAGAGGGAGAGCACGCCGCCCTGACCCGCCCGGGGACCCGTGGTCTGGTAGGCCCGCCGCTCCCAGAGTTCGGCGAGGGTCTTCTCCCACACCCAGCCGTCGTTGAGCCCGGGGGTGAGCACCACCTGGGTGTGGACGTCGATGCCGCCCTGGAGGAGGTGGTCGATCTTGCGGAGGATGTGGCCTTCGCGGGGATTGCCCGTGAGCTTCACCCGCACCTCGGGGTCCGTGGCGTGCACGGATACGTGGATGGGGGAGAGGCGCTCGCGCACGATGCGGTCCAGCTCCGCCTCGTTGCTGCTGCTCAGCGTGCTGAAGTGGCCGTAGAGGAAGCTGAGGCGGATGTCCTCATCCTTGAGGTAGAGGCTCTTGCGGAAGCCCTTGGGCATCTGGTGCACGAAGCAGAAGACGCAATTCATCTTGCACACCTTCACTTCGTCGGCGGCCAGGTCCACGCCCAGGCCATCGCCGCAGTTCTCCAGCTCCGCCAGCTCCTCGGTGCCGTCCGGCTTGCGCCAGCGCACGAGGGTCTCGTCCTTCTGGCTCACGAGGAACTGGTAGTTGAGCTGGTCGAGGACCGGCTCCCCGTTGATCTCGAGGATCACGTCCCCCGGCTCCAGGCCGGCTTCCGCGGCCAGGCTGTCCGCCTCCACCGCGATCACCTGCACGCCCTTCTGAGCCATCGAGCCTCCGACCTACCAGTTTCGGGCCGAAAGCCTCGGGATTCAAGGAATCCACACCTGGGAGAGGAGTCCCTAGTCCTCTTTCCGGTACACCAGCTTGTAGCTGAACGGGTTCACGAGCTTGGGATGCTCGTAGGTCACCTGTAGGGCGAGGCTCTGCCCATCGGGCCGCATGGTGTACCGGTAGGTCATGACGTAGCCATCCCCCTTGAGGACCTGGACCATGGTGGCGCCGTCCTTCTTCAGGGTGACGGAGAAGGTCTCCCCCTCGCGGTTCCTCCACTCGTTGGCGGTGCCGTCCGTCTGGGCGTCCAGGGGCACCTCCTTCCCCATGGTCACGCTGAAGGTGTCTGAGGCGAAGATGTCGAGCTTCTCATAGCTGGGGCAGGCCTTCTCCAGCTTCTTCTTCCAGTAGAGCTTCAACGCGAAGTTCTGGTCCTTCACGTGCTCTGCGATGGCTTCGGGGACGTTGTCACTTTGGGAGGGCTTGAGTTTCCACTCCCCGTCCCAGTCGATTTTCGCGGCCTTCTCCTCGGCCTTGGGCGCAGGCTTCTCGGGGGCCTTGGCCCTTTGGGCGGCCAGGGGAAGGCAGAGGAGGCAGGCGAGGAGGGCCAAGCGCATGGGAGCTCCGGAAGGATCGGGAATATCCTAGCGGCTTTTTGGGGATTCAGCCCTGCCAGCGCCGCGGATCCTCCTCGGCGAGTCCGAGCTGATCCAGCACCCGCATGGCGAAGGTGTCGAAGAGATCCTCGAAGGTCTTGGGGCCGCTGTACCAACCGGGCATGAGGGGCATGACGAGGGCGCCGGCATCGTGCACCCGGAGCATGTTCTCCAGGTGGATGCGGTTCAGGGGCGTCTCCCGGAGGCAGAGCACCAGGGGACGGCGCTCCTTGAGGGCCACATCAGCGGCCCGGCTCACGAGGCCCTCGCTGATGCCAGTGGCGATTCGGCCCAGGGCTCCGGCGCTGCAGGGGACGATGGCCATGCCGTCGTGCCGGAAGGATCCGGAGGCGATGTCGGCGCCGAGGTTCTGCTCGGAGCGATGCACGATCTTGGGCGAGAGGGCGAGGAGGTCGTCCAGCTTCAGGCCCGTTTCATCCATGAGGCACCGCCGACCGGTGGGGGACAGCAGGAGCGCCACCTGGTCGACCTCCGGGTGCCGGACCAAACGCCGCAGGGTGGCCACGCCGAAGGCGGAGCCCGAAGCTCCGGTGATGGCGAGGACAAGGCGGCGACCCATGCTTCCAGCCTACCTGGGCCGGGAAGGTCCGGGGCGTCCCGTCCAGGTCCGGAGCCACCCGGGTTGATCGGGACCGGGGAGGGACTATCTTGCGGGGATGATCCCCCCGTTCACTGTGCAGCAACCCCCGAAGCCCATGCCACCGCCGGGCGCTGGCGGGCTGGTGTTCCTGGCCAAGGTCCCCGTTCAGGTCCAGGATGGGATTCCCGTGGCCCTCGTCACCGTGCGGGTGGATGCGGCGGCCCTGAAGAAGGCGGTGAAGGGGGGCCCCGCCTCCGCCCGTGTGGTCCAGGCCCTGGAACTCATCGGCCAGGGGCGCATCCGGGCATGGGTGAGCACGGAGTACCTGGAGGGGGTGGGCGCCCAGGTGCGGCGCCGCCACCTGGAGGGGTGGCTCCGGAAGGCCTGGCCTGTGCCGGGGGAGGATCTGATGGCCCGCCCCGCCTGCCGCGCCTACCTCGAGGCCGCGGCCATCGAGATCAATCCGCCCGATGTGCATGGCCGCTTCGTGGAGCCAGGCGCGGCCCTCTGGTTCCAGGCCCCGGGGAGACCCTGGCGGCGTTTCGCGGATCCCAGCCTGGCGGCGGCCTACGCGCGGAGCGAGTTGGCCAGCCCGGATCAGGATCCCCGGTACCATGCGGCCCTGGTGAAAGCCCTCGAAGGCCTCCTCAAGTAATGAGGCGGTCCTTCACTCCTCGCCCTGACTCCGGTAGGGGCCGAAGAAGATGGCATTGAGGAAGGCCCGCCGCGTGAAGGGCTGGTTGGCCCGGAACACGGGATCGCCGGCAAAGGCCACCACCGCGCCCATGCCGAGGCTCTCTCGCAGGGCGTAGGCGGTGTGCTGGAGCTTCTCCTCCAGGGGCGCGGGCAGGAGTCCCGAGACCTTGAGAGGGCCCTTGGGGAAGTGCAGGGGGTTCTCACCGGAGGGGGAGAGCTCGAGGATGGGATCCGTGAGGTTCAGCACGGCCCCTTCGGCCGCATGGAGCCCCCAGGCCAGCGGATGGGTGCCATCCACCTTCACCCGCAGGAGGGACCCGGGAATGCTCTCCCGGAGGGCCCGGTCCTCGCGGGCCCCCCAGGGTTGGGTGAGGTCCTCGGCCTTGGGCTTCTCGGGCTCCCGCTTCGGATCCTTCTCCTTGAGGCGGGCCTCCTCGGCGCCCCTCTGCAGGAAACGGAAGCCCGCCTGCAGAAGGCCCGCGCGACTGGCGTACACCGCGCCCCCCTGGAGCCCGATGAAGCAGCCGCCATCCTGGATCCAGGCTTTGATCCGGGCGCCATCCCCAAAGGCGCCCTTCCAGCCCTGGCCGGCGCCGCCATCATCCACGAGGATGAGGTGGGAGAACTTCGCCAGGCGCGCGCGGCCCAGGTCCGCGGCCCGGATCTGGGTGAAGGCGAGGCCGGATTCCCGGAGGTTGTGCATCACGGCACCCAGGGCGGCGGGATCCGAGGGGCGGTCGGTGATGACGGCGATGCGGGGTCGCCCCAGGGGCTGGACGCGGCCGCTGCCGAGATCGGGGCCCAGCTCCACCTGGGCCCCGTCCAGGGCCACGGCGGGGTGGCCGTTCCGGGTGGTGAGGGTCTGCAGGGCGGCGGTGAGGTCGGCCGGGGCTTGCCCCTTGCCGGGGCGGATCATCACGGCGCCGGCCTCGTATTTCGCGCCCTTGAGCTGGATCTCCTCGGGGATGCTCCAGGCGCGGAAGCCCTGGTGCAGCAGGGCCGCGAGGGTGGCCTCGCGGCCTTCGAAGCCGGCGGGCAGGAGGTAGCCCCAGCGGGCCTCGGGTAGGGGGGTGGGCGGCACGGCCTTCAGGGGTTCCGTCCCCACCGGCGGGCGGGTCTTCGCGAACCAGGCGGGCACCCCGAAGTTCAGGGGCAGGCACCAAGCGGTGACGTCGTAGCTGGGCTTCGGGCCGAAGACGGCCTCCTTCTCCAGCAGGGCCTGGGCCAGGGCACCACGGGGCTGATCCAGCGCCACGAGGTAGCTGCCGGCGGGGGCCCGGGCCTCGAGCCGATCCACGGCGATGGGCTCCAGGCCGCCGCTCACGGGGGCCGTGGTGCGCGTCACCTCGATGCCGTTGCGCTGGAGCAGCCGCACGAGCTCCAGGGTGCGGCCGGGATCGGCGCCTTCGCCCAGGAGGAAGGCGCCCGCGGCCGCGCCCCGGGCCACCTGCTCCCGGCGCACCTTGGTGTAGTCGGAGAGGAGGGCCTGGCGGTTCTCCGCGGCGGTGGCCACGGTGGCGAGGCTGGCCGTGAGGTGGCGCTTCACACGGTCCAGGAGGGTCAGTACGTCCCCATCCCGCCGGTGGTACGCGAGGCCCGCCTGACCGGCCATCTCGAAGGTCATGCCCACGGCGCCCTGGAGGCTGGGCCAGCTGTCACCGTAGCTGGGGTAGAAGAGGTCGAAGACGTCGCGGCTGAAGTAGGCCCAGCCCTGGCCGTCGAAGGCCCTGGCCACGCCCATGCCGAAGGTGTGCTGCCAGCGGTGCTTGAATGCGTCGGGAATGGCGGCATGCAGGGGCGCCATGGTGGGTGGAAAGTAGTAGGTGCTCTCGGAGCCCATTTCGTGGTGATCGGCCAGGACCTGCGGGTTCCAGCGGCGGAAGGCCTCGGCCTTGGCGCGGGTCTCCCCTTGGGTCTGCCAGGCCCAGTCCCGGTTGAGGTCGAAGAGGCGGTGGTTGTAGCGCCCCGAGGGCCAGCGGTGGCGGTTCTGGGTGTCCTCGGGATCCGCGGGGTTCACGCCCTGGGTCGCTTCCTCCACATCCCGGATGAGGCGGGCCCGGCCATCGGGATTCTGGGTGAGGTCGAGGATGACCACCACTTTCCGGAGCTGCTCGAGCACCGCGGGATCCGTGCTGGCGGCGAGGTGGTAGGCCACGCCGAGGCTGGCCTCACTGCCGCTGGGTTCCGCGCCATGGATGCTGTAGCCGAGCCAGACGAAGGCGGGGTTCCCGGCCGCGATGCGCTGAGCCTCGTCGGCGGCCACACCCCGGGGATCTGCGAGCTTGGCGTTGGCGGCCTGCAGGGCATCCAGGCGGGCGAGGTTGTCCGGGTGGCTGAGGATGAGGAGCACCTGTTCTCGGCCCTCCTCGGTGACGTTCATGCGCTCGAGGCGCACCCGGTCCCGGGCCCCCTCGGCCAGGCGCCGGGCGTACGCGACGAGGGCCTCGTGGGGGGTGTAGCGCAGGCCCAGGGCCTCCGGAGGACGTGGCACTTCCGGCCGCACGGGGCCTGTGGGCAGGAGGCCCGGCGCCTGCGCCCCGAGGGGGGCGGCCAGGGCGAGCGTGAGTCCGGGAAGGAGGATGGAAGGGCGCATAGGGTACCCCAGCGAACCATGGGGGGCTGGAACGGGGAAGGGGGTCGGGGTCAGGCCTCGCTGGCCTGGGGCAGGTCGATGGCGAAGGTGGTCCCCACACCCTCCTCCGAGGTGAAGGTGAGACGACCGCCCATGTCCTCCACGAGGGCCTTGGTGATGCTGAGGCCCAGGCCCGAACCCTCCCGGCTGCGCGTGTCCGGGGATTCCGCCTGGGAGAAGGGTGTGAAGATGCGGCTTCGGAATGCCTCGGGGATGCCCCGCCCCTGGTCTGCCACGCGGATCACCACCCGGTCCCCGTGGAGGAGGGCGTCCATGTCCACCTGGGAGCCTTCGGGACTGAACTTCACGGCATTGGAGAGGAGGTTGGTGAGCACCTGCAGCATGCGGCGTCGGTCCACCCGGAGCATGGCCCCGGGGGTGTGCGGCAGGAGGTGGAGCATCACCTGGAAGCTGGCTGCGAAGGGCAGGTTGGCTTCCAGGGCCTCCACCAGCAGATCCCGCAGGGGCACCCGCTCCATGGCGAGGCTGAGGCGCCCGGCGCGCAGCTTCTCGAAATCCAGGATGTCGTTGATCAGGGTGCCCAGCCGTTCGGTGTTGCGGAGGGCGATGGTGACGAGTTGTCGGGATTCCTCGGGCTTGCCCTGGAACTGCCCGCTGGCGAGGAGGCCGAGGGTCCCCCGGATGGAGGTGAGGGGGGTCCGCAGCTCGTGGCTCACCACGGAAACGAAATCGTGCTTGGCCTGCTCGGCCTCCCGCTGCTGGGTGACATCCTCGAGGGTGACGACGCTGCCCACCGGCACGCCCTGGGAGAGGATCGGCGCCACGACGACGTTGGCCCAGTAGCCGGAGCCATCCATGCGCCAGAACCACTCCCCCTCCATGCGGAGGCTGCTGCCGGTGCGGAGCGCCTGGTCGATGGGGCACGCCTCCACGGGGAACAGCGAACCATCCGGATGGGAGTGGTGGGAGGTCGCGTGGATGGATCGCCCCAGGAGGTCCTCGGCCCGGGCCCGGCTGAGGCGCAGGAAGGCCTCGTTCACGAAGGTGCAGCGCCCCTCGAGGTCGATGCCGTAGATGCCCTCCGCGGTGGAGTCGAGGATGCGGCGTACGTGGCCCTGCTCCTCCCGGACCGCCGCGGTCATCTGCCGCGCGAGGAGGTGGGCCCGCCGCCGCAGGCGCACGAGGCCGTAGAGGAGCCCGAAGATGAGGAGGCTGATGGCCAGCCCGCTGAGGAGGAGGATGGTGGAGGTGGCGGCATTCTGGCGCCGCTCGAACTCAGGCAGGGAACGGATCCGGAAGGTCCAGGCCCGGCCCCGAAAGGCCACCGGATGGGTTCGGGTCCATCGGGACGGCTGGGGGTCGCCGGGGTGGGAATCGAACATCAGGGCCTCGGGATCCTGTCCCGGCCCATCGAACACCTCCACCCTCAGGCCGGGCCAGGTGGACCCCAGGACGGCCCGGCTGAAATCGCCAACCCGGAAGGGGCTGTAGACCCAGCCCAGGATCCGGCTCCGCCGGCCCTCCAGCGTGGGTGGGACGCCGCCGCCCTGGTACACGGGCACGTACATGAGAAAGCCCGCCTGGATGTCCTCCCCTTCCTCTTGGACGAGCGTCACCTTCGTGCTGAGGGTCGTGGTCCCCGAATCCCGAGCCTGCTCCATGGCGGCCCGGCGCCGGGACTCGGAGGTCATGTCGAAGCCGAAGGCCCGGAGGTTCCGGTTGGTCATGGGCTCGAGGAGGACGATGGTCGAGGTCGGTTGGTCCGCGGAGGGCCAGCAGGTGAACCACGCCAATCCGCTGGCCCGCATCGTCCGCACCACGGCGGGCGCCTCTCCGGGGCGGAGGGCCCGGGCGAAGCCCAGTCCTTGGAGCCCGGGGCGGGCGTGGTCCAGGTGCAGACCATCGGTGTAGATCCGCCAGCCCTTCCGCCCGATGGGGAAGTCCTGGGCGAAGAGCCCCCGGGCGCCGTCGAGGACCCGTTCGTACTCCTCCAGGCGTTCCTGATAGGCGGTCTCGATGGCCTCGGTCTGGGCCTGGAATTGTTGCCCGAGTTCCGCCTCCGCCTGGAGCACCGACCAGCGCCAGACGGCGAGGGTGCCCAGCAGGAGGAGGATGAGGATCATCACGGTGCCCGAGGTTCCCAGCACCAGGAAGAAACGCTCATCCACCGGGTCATCCGATGGGCGGCCTGGAGGCTCGGGGGGGCGGGGCGGCATCGCCCTTCTTGTCGGTCCCGGAGCCCGGGGAGGGGAGTTTCAGCCCTCCAGGAAGGCGGGGCCGGCCTGGGTGATGGTGCCCGCGCCGAAGGTGATGAGGAGATCGCCGGCATGGGTCAGCTTCCGCAGCACCGCCGGCAGCTCGTCCACACGGCCCACGAGGTGCACTTCCTTCTGCCCGTGGCCCCGGAGGGCCTCCACCACGGTCTCCCCGGTGATGCCGGGGATGGGGGGCTCGCCCGCGGGGTAGATGTCGGTGACCACCACGACATCGGCTTCGAAGAAGCAGCGGCCGAACTCCTCCAGCAGGGCCTTGGTGCGCGTGTACCGGTGGGGCTGGAAGGCCGCCACGATGCGGCGCTCCGGGAACCCGGCCCGGGCGCCGGCCAAGGTGGCGGCAATCTCCGTGGGATGGTGGCCGTAATCATCCACCACCAGCACGCCATCGCGTTCCCCCTTCTTGGTGAAGCGGCGTTCGGCTCCCGTGAAGGAGGCCAGGGCGGCGCGGAGGATCTCGCGGTCCACGCCCAGCTCCAGCGCCACGCCCAGGGCGGCGAGGGCGTTGAGCACCATGTGGTGGCCCGGCACGCCGAGGGAGAAGGCGCCGAGGTCCTCGCCGAAGGCGGTGACCTTGAAGTGGGTGCGGAACCCATCCTGCCGGATCTCCCGGGCGCGGATGTCCACCTGGGGATTGGTGCCGTAGGTGTGCACCTGGCGCTTGAGGCGGGGCCGGATGGCCGCGGCGTTGGGGTCGTCCATGCAGAGGAACACGGACCCGTAGAAGGGCACCTTGTTGCCGAAGGTCTCGAAGGCCGCCTCAATTTCGGTGAGGTCCTTGTAGTGGTCCAGGTGCTCGCGGTCGATGTTGGTGATGATGGCGAGGCTGGGATTCAGGAGCAGGAAGGAGCCATCGCTTTCGTCGGCCTCGGCCACGAGGTAGGGGCCCTTGCCCAACTTGGCATTGGAGCCGATGGTGCCCAGCTTCCCGCCGATGACGATGGTGGGATCCAGCCCGCCCTGGCTGAGGATCTGCGCCACCATGCTCGTGGTGGTCGTCTTGCCGTGGGAGCCCGCCACGGCGATGCCGTACTTCATGCGCATCAGTTCCGCGAGCATCTCCCCACGGGGGATGACGGGCACCTTCTGGAGGTGGGCGGCCACGACTTCGGGGTTGTCCCCCTTCACCGCGCTGCTGATCACCACAACCTGGGCGCCCGCGATGTGGTTTGCATCATGGCCCAGGTGCACGTCGATTCCGAGACTGCGGAGGCGCTCCGTGGTGGCGCTCTCCTTGGCGTCGGATCCGGAGACCCGGTAGCCCAGGTTGGCCAGCACTTCGGCGATGCCGCTCATGCCGATGCCGCCGATGCCCACGAAATGAATGTGCTGGATCTTCCCGAACACGCGTTGCCCCTTGATTCGAACTTCCAGGATACCTGCTCACTGGAACCCGGACCCGAATTGGCCCATCTTTCGCTATGGCATGAATCCAAATCAACCAGGAGGTTCCATGCGATCGTTCATTCCGCTTGGCGTACTACTGACTTTGGGGGCCGTTCTGCTGGCCCAGGATGGGCGGGTGCCGCGGCCACGTCCCTCCCTCCCGCGGGTGGATCGCGCCCCGGGCATGGGCGATGGCCCCATCCGCGGCGAGGGGCAGGCCGATCGGTCCCCCCGCAGCGAAAGTGGTGTGGGGAGTCGCAGCCGGGAGGGCCAGCGGCCGGCCCCGCCGCCCATGCGCACCCGCCTCGCGGACACGGTGGGATTTGCCACCTTCGGAACCCGCACCCGCTGCACTGTGATGCCCACCGCGATGTACTGGCAGCGCCACGACCTGATGTGGGAGATCCGATCCCACGCCCGTCAGGGCTTCATCCCGGTCATGCCCTTCCCCGATGACTCGTCCTCATTCTCCCATTACGCCATGTACTCCACCGGCTGGCGGGTCTACGGCTTCCTGGTGCCCCCCGGGGGGAGCCTGCGGGTGGACCTCCAGCACGCCAAGCCCGCGTGGTTCCGGACCATCTGGTGCGACAAGTGGGGCGAGTACCGGCCCGGTATGAAGGTGAAGATCGGCGATCCCTCGGCCCTCTACCAGAACCCCGAATCCACCGTGCAGGCGGTGTACCTCGTGGTGGATGATCCCGGCCAGTGGTCCAGCGAGCAGGATCCCTACGTGCTCAAGGTGCAGCGCAGCTGGGATCCCAAGGCCCTCAACGCCGACGGGGTCACCCTCGCCGCGGGCATCTGGAACACGCCCAAGACCTTCCTGCCCGAGTTCCGCTAGGACGCGAGCCGAGACAGGCGATGGCGCCGATCCCCGGAAGGGGCGGCGCCATCGCCCGTTCGGTTCACCAGGGGCAGGCGTCCGTGACCTGGATGCGGAAGGCCCGGGGCTCCACCTGGAATTCCGCGCGATCCCGGGCGGCGATGGGTTCTCCGTCCACATGCCAGGGCAGGGCGCGATCCATGCTGAGCGAGGCGCGGCCCACGCGGCCCTGGGCGCGGAGGGCGCTGCGGCCGGACTCACTGAAGAGGGGGAGGCCTTGGGTGAGGATGTCCAGGAAGCCTGGCTTCCGCAGGGTGGACCAAGTGAGGAACCCATCCACCGGATTGGCCTGGGGCGTGAGCCAGAGGCCCATGCCGTGGGTGGGGAGGTTCGCGAGGCAGAGGCTCCAGGCCTCCGTCGGCAGCGGGGGCTCGGGACCGTCCCAGGCGGCGCGCAATCGCTCCCGCGCCGACAGGGCCTCCAGGGGGGGCGGCACGTCGGCCTGCCAGGTGAGGGCCGCCTTCTCGCCGTCCGTCCAGAGGCGCAGGATGTCCCGCAGGTAGCCGGGCAGGCCACGACCCTTGCCCTGGTGGAAGGCGTGGGCCACCTTGCCCTCGAAGCCGGTGCCGCAGAGGTTGATGAAGGGCTCCCCATCGATGAGACCGAGGTCGATGCGCTTCTCGTGACCTTCCAGGAGCCGGATCAGGGCGCCCGTGGGATCCAGGGGCGTGCGCAGCCCACGCGCGAGGCCGTTGCCGCTGCCGCCGGGCAGGGAGGCCATGGGGACGGGGCAGCCCGCGGCACGCAGGGCCTTCATGGCGTGGTGGTTCGTGCCGTCACCGCCCCAGAGGATGATGGGGCCCTCCGCCTTCTTGGCGGCGGCGATGTGGGGCTCGAAGTCCCATGGGGCGCCGAAGGGCACGCACTCCACGCGCTCGCGGTGGGCGGCAGGCAGGCGGCGCAGCAGGGCGTCGGGATCCTTGGTGCCGCGACCCGCGGCGGGATTGAAGAGGATCGGGAGGCGGGTCACAGTTCGTAGGCTCTCAGCAATTCGGGGCCGCAGGTCTCCAGCCGGAAGCGTCGGCCGCCGAGGGCGGCTTCGGGATCCGGTGCCAGGTACCAGGTCTGGCCCTCCCGGAAGACGACGTGCTTCTGCATGAGCAGGAAGGCCTGCTTCTGTTTCAGCCGCAGCATCAGGGCGGAGGGATGGAAAGGGTTGAAGGAGAAGGGAACCCGGGTGGCTTCCGGGAAGGCGGGGCAGGCGCCCACTTCGAGGGACCACACTTGGAGGTATTTCGACAGCTCGGTGAGCACCCTCCGATCCGTGACGGGAGTGCCGCCCCCGGGGATGGGACCGACCTTCACCCGGTGGGCGCGGGTCCAGGGGGTGATGTTGGTGTCGAAGGACTGCTGGGCCAGGGATCGCGCGGCCACGCAGGCGAG
The DNA here is from genome assembly GCA_035254125.1 of Holophagaceae bacterium. Classification (GTDB taxonomy): domain Bacteria; phylum Acidobacteriota; class Holophagae; order Holophagales; family Holophagaceae; genus JAFDVN01. The sequence goes on from DATFAX010000124.1 coordinate 13,652, forward strand.
CAGCCAGAGGAGGGGCCCGAACACCAGGGCGCTGCCCCAGGTGCCCAGTTGCCTGAAGAGTCTCAAACGCCCTCCTGGAACCGGCGGGGCGGGGCCTCCAGGTGGACGTGCAGGGCCGTCACGGGATGGGTGAACGCCAGCTTCCATGCGTGGAGCCCGAGGCCGTCCTCATCCTGCATGCCGCCGTAGAGGGGATCCCCCACGAGCGGGAGTCCCAGCAGGGCCAGATGCACGCGGATCTGGTGGGTTCGACCCGTGTGGGGGGTGGCGACGACGTAATGGCCGGGCTTCAGTCCCGCGGTTTCCTCGGCGGTCGCGGGCCGGAAATCCGTGCGCGCCTCCCGGGGATCCATGAGGTCGCCGATGCTGGCGAAGCGGCCGGGATTGGCCAGACGCAAGCGGCCGATGGGCGCATCCACGGACACGGGGGCGGGCAGGGCCGTGGCCGTGCGGGCGAGGTAGGTCTTCGTGATGCCGCGCCCCTCGAAGGCCTGGCTGAGGCCCGCGTTGGCCTCCTTGGATTTGGAGAGCACCAGCACCCCGGAAGTGCCGAGGTCCAGGCGGTGATGGAGGTACAGGTGCAGGCCGGGCCGCTGGCGGCGCAGGAGGGCCAGCAGGTCGTGCTGATCCGTGGTCCACGTGCCCTGGGTGGGGATGCCCGCGGGCTTGGCCACGGCGAGAATCCACTCATCCTCGAAGATCACGGGGATCTCCTGATCGGGCGGGGCCACGAACCCGGGATCCCAGGCCACGCGCACCTCGTGGCCCTCGCGGATGAGCTTGGACGCCACGCGGACCCGCTGGTTCTGGACCTGGACGCCCCCCAGCTTCAGCACCTCCCGGGCCTGCCGGCGGCTGAGGTCCGTATGGGCCGCCACGAGCTGGTCGAGGCGCAGGCCGACATCGTCGGGTCCCACGGTGAAGGTCCATTTGCGCAAGGCCATCTTCAACTATTGCATGGCGGCGGCGCGGGGGTGGCCGGTGGGGGCGCCCCGTGGGGGTCCGGAATTCACAAAATAATGACGACTTTTTTTGTCGGGATTATAGATTTCTGGAATCCTATTGGCTTTCCTGGAGGTCCACATGGCAAAAACCGATTCCGTTCTCGATGCCAGCCTCGCCCGCCCGGCCCGGGTGGACCATGCCTGGCAGCTCATCGGGTACACCCCGGTGGTGCGCCTCAACCGCGTGGTGCCCAAGGGCTCGGCCACGGTCTTCGTGAAGCTGGAGAGCGCCAACCCCGGCGGTTCCGTGAAGGATCGCATCGCCCTGAGCATGATCGAGGATGCCGAGGCCCGGGGGGAACTGAAGCCCGGGCGCCACCTCCTGGAGGCCACCAGCGGCAACACGGGCATCGGCCTGGCCTTCGTCGCCGCGGCGAAGGGCTATGCCATCACCCTCGTCATGCCCGACACCATGACGATGGAGCGGCGCGCCCTCCTGAAGGCCTACGGGGCCCACATCGTGCTCACCCCCGGGGCCGGGGGCATCAAGGCCGCGGTGGAGAAGGCCCAGGAGATCGCCGCTACGGATCCGAAGTATTTCCTCGTGCGCCAGTTCGAGAACCCCGCGAACCCCGCCGTGCACCGGCGCACCACCGCCCGGGAGATCCTGGCCCAGGTGCCGGAACTGGATGCGTTCGTCGCGGGCGTGGGAACCGGCGGCACCATCACGGGCGTGGGTGAGATCCTCGGCGCGGAAAAGCCCGGGGTGCTCCGCGTGGCCGTGGAACCCGAAAGCTCGCCGCTGCTCACCAAGGGCACCCCCGGCCCCAACAAGATCCAGGGCATCGGCCCCAACTTCGTGCCGCCCATCCTCAACCGCGACGCCTTCCAGCGGGTGGAGGATGTGAGCTTTGAAGACGCCATCGCCATGGCCCGCCGCCTGGCCCGGGAGGAGGCGCTCCTCAGCGGCATCAGCACCGGCGCCATCGTGCATGCCGCCCTGAAGGTCGCCGCGGAACTCGGCGAGGGCAAGACGGTGGTGGCCGTGCTCTGCGATACGGGGGAGCGGTACCTGAGCCACCCCCTTTATGCGGAAATGGAGGAAGGCGCCCTCTGATCCGCCTGGAATCCTGCCACCATGGGGCCTCCCTGCGAGGCCCCATGCGCTTGCTACCGACCCTCCTCATCGCGGCCGCGTGCTTCGGGCAGACCCCCGAACCCGTCCGCCCCACCGCCGTGGAGAAGGCCATCGTCCAGGAACTCAGCGAGGCGCGGTGGCGACCCAAGGTCTACGTCAAGCACCTGAAGGCCCTGCGGGAATACTTCGATGGCAAGGTCTGGCGGCTGCCGGATCAGGTGCCCCTGCGGACCCAGGAGGGCGTGGCGGCCCTGGATGAGGCCATCGCCTTCCTGGAATCGGCCTCCTCCGCGGGCCCCCTGCGCTTCAATGAGGGCCTCTGGCAGGCGGCCCGGGAGCTGGCCCAGGACCAGGCCCGCACGGGTGGCGTGGGGCACGTGGGTTCCCAGGGCAGCCGCCTGCGGGAGCGCCTGGACCGGCAGGGCACCTTGTCCTCCACGGCGGGGGAGTGCATCTCCTATGGACCGGAGGATCCGCGGATGATCGTTCTCCAGCTGCTCATCGACGACGGGGTCCCCGACCGGGGGCACCGACGCACCATCTTCAACCCCGACCTCCATCAGGCCGGTGCGGCCCTGGCCTCCCATGCCCAATGGGGCCAGGTCTGCGTGGTGGACTTCGCGGACGGGTTCCTGCCCAATCGGCCCTCCCGGCAGTAAGGGGCTGCCCTGCCGGGCGACTTGGGTCAAGCTAGGACCCTGACCCCCGGAACCATGGCCAAGTCCCTCCTGGATTTCTCCCGCCGCACCGGCCGCGCCGTCCGCCGCTTCCTGGAAGTGCGGGGGGACCTCGCGCACCTCGTGGGGCGCACCGTGCGCGGGTGGTTGTTCATGGACTTCGGGCGCTTCCGGGTGGTGAACGAGCAGGTGCGCCTGCAGATCCGCTTCACGGGGCTGGATGCCCTGGCCCTGGTGGTGGCGGTGGGCCTGGGCCTCGGGGCGGTGACGGTGATCCAGGCCTTCACGCAGCTCTCGGCCCTGGGCGCGGAAGCCTACATCGGCCCGATCCTCGTGCTCATCGTGATCCGGGAGCTGGGGCCGCTCCTGGCGGCGATCCTCGTCATCGGGCGCAGCGCCACGGCCATCGCCGCGGAGCTGGCCTCCATGCGGTTGAACGATGAAGTGGACGCCCTGGAGGCCTTCGGGGTCGATCCCCATCAGTACCTGCTGCTGCCCCGCGCCCTCGGGGCCGTGGTGAGCCTCTTCGCCCTCATGGCCTGCTTCGATGCCGCGGCGCTGGCCGGCGGCTTCCTCGTGGCGCGCCTCCGCTTCGGCTTGCCGCTGGGTCCGTTCCTGGAGGGCGTGCGGGGCGCCCTCACCTATGCCGACCTCTGGATCACGCCGCTGAAGGCGTTCCTGTTCGGCGGGGCCATCGCCTTCCACGCCGCCTATTACGGGCTTGCAGTGAAGCGGAGCCAGACCGAGATCCCCCAGGCGGTGACGCGTACGGTGGTGGCTTGCTTCGGCGTGGTCTTCGTCTTCGATGCCTTCCTGGCGGCCCTGGTGTACGGATGAGGGTCCTGGTGGAAGGGCTGCGCCTGGAGGGCCCCACGCGGGGGCCGCTGGCCCGGGGCCTGGACCTCCGCATCGAGGTGGGGCGGGCCCTGCTGGTCACCGGGGGCAGCGGTACGGGGAAGACGAGCCTCCTCAAGGCCCTGGCGGGCACGATGCCGCCCCTGGGGGGTCGGGTGATCCGCGATTCCCCTCTGCGGGTGGGGCTCTCGCTGGCGCGGGGGGGGCTGCTGGTGAACACGGCGTTGCGCCAGAACCTCACGCTGCCCCTCCGCTTCCAGGGCCTGCGGCGGGAAGAGGCGGAGGCCCGGGCCGAGGCGGCCATGGCGCAGCTGGGAATCGGATCCGTGGGTGACCTGCGGCCCCACGCCCTCAGCGACCGGCAGCGGAAGCTGGGCAGCCTGGCCCGGGTGCTCGCCTTCGATCCGGACCTCGTCCTGCTGGACGAACCCCTGGAAGGGCTCGACGCCCGGGATCTGCCGAAGGTGGCCTCGCTGCTGGCCGCCTGGGCCTCGCACCCGGCGAAGGCGCTGGTGGTGGCCACGGAGCGGCCGGAGGATCATGCGGACCTGGGCGCCCAGCGCCTAGATCTGGAAGATGAGGGAGAGGGCCCATGATCGTGGAGCGCAACGATGCCAAGGTGGGGCTCTTCGTCCTTGTGGGCGCCGGACTCTTCGTGGGGCTCGTCCTCCTGAAGACGGCCAAGCAGGTGACGGAGCGGACCTATCCCATGCAGGCGCGGCTGGCCCGGCTCGAGGGCGTGGACGTGGGCACCGAGGTGCAGCTCCAGGGCTGGCGCGTGGGCCGCGTGGAGCGGGTCGAACTCCAGCGGGAGGGCACGGCCTATTCCTTCATCGCCACCCTCTCCGTGAAGGAGGGGATCCGGCTCTGGGAGGGCACCAAGGCGGTGGTGGTGCCCAAGGGCCTGGGCGGCGTGGCCGTGGCCTTCGAGCTCCCGGCGGAGGACGCGCGGACGAAGGAACTCGCCCCGGGCGCCCTGCTGCCCGGCGACAGCGGTGTGAGCTTGGGTGGCGTCCTGGAGAAGGTCGACACGCTCCTGGAGAACCTCAATGGGGCCGTGTCGGACCTCCGGGCCAAGGGCGCTGGCGTGGTGCTCGATCATCCGCAGGTGAAGCCCATCCTGCGGAGCCTCCAGGCCACCCTGGAGGCCTACCAGGCGCTGGGTCAGGATGCCCGCGGCCTGGCGGCGAAGGGCGGCCACAGCCTGGAGGAGCTGGACCGCAGCCTCGCGTCCCTCCAGGCCTCCGGCAAGGTCGTCCAGCAGCTCCTCGAGAAGCGCGGGCCGGACCTGGACCGCGCCCTGGCGGACCTGCCGGGGGTCATGGCCCAGCTCAAGGCCCTCACCGCCAACCTCCAGGAATTGCTGGCCCAGGATCGTCCCGACATCGACGCCACCCTCAAAGCCCTGCGGCGGGACCTCGAGTCCGCCGAGGAGCTCGTGGAGATCCTCAAACGCAAGCCCAACCGCCTCGTGTTCGGAACCCCCGGGGAGGCCGAGAAGGAAGCCGCCCGCAAGGCCGTGGAGGCCAAGCGGAAGGAGGGGGCGCCAAAGCCCTGAAGCCGGTCAGAGCCCGTCGAGCCCCTCCTTCCCGATGACGGGGAGCCAGGGCAGGAGCTCGTACTGGGCGCAGCCTTCCTTCGTGAAGGGGTCGCCCTCCCGGATGCGGTCCAGGATCGCGGCGCCTCCCTCGTCGGGGACGCGCAGAAGCAGGCCACCCCCACTGCGGGGATCGAAGGGGCCCGAGGCGAGGAGGAGGCCCTGGTCCTTGAGGTCCCGGAGGTAGGCGCGGTGGGCCTCGATGACCAGGAGGACCTCCTCGAGGGGTTTGCGGTAGCGGAGGATGGCGAGGGCGTACATGGTTACATTGTCGCAGCCTCAAGTCCCGACGCCGCCAGAACCGATGGAACCTCCAACGACATGCCCCCCTTTCTCCGCCGCCTCGCCCTCCTGCTCCTGACGGTTCCCCTGGTGGCCCAGGTCGCCGTCTTCCGCCGCTTCGACGGTCGGGATGGGATGCCCCAGAGCCAGGTGGAAGCCCTGCTGGAGGATCGCCTGGGCTTCCTGTGGGTGGGCACCCATGGCGGGGTGGCCCGCATGGGGGCCTCCGGCATCAAGTCCTTCGGCCTCGCCGAAGGCCTCGGCGTGGGCCGGGTGCGGGCGTTGATGGAGGATCGGGAAGGCGGCATCTGGGCCGCCCAGGCCGATGCGAACCTGGCCCTCATCCGGGGGTCCAAGATCCAGGTCTTCGGAGCGGCCGATGGGCTGGGGGATCCCGATTGCCTCTCCCTGGGGCTGGATACCCAGGGCCGGGTGCTCGTGGGTACCCGCCGGGGCCTCTGGCGCCATGAGGGCGGGCGCTTCAGCGTGGTGCCCCTGGGCCGGGACTGGCTCACGCTTCCGATCTTCTCCATCGCCTCCGATCGCTTGGGGGGCTTCTGGGTGGGCGGGCCCCGGGGCCGCCTGGGCCACTGGACCCCGGGTCGGGACGTGGAGGAGGAACCCCTGCCCGAGGGCTACCGGTCCGACGACGTCCTCGCCATCCACCTCGATCCCGCGGGCGCGGTCCATGCCGCCACCGCCCAGGGCCTCTTCGTGCGGGAAGCGGCCGGTCGCTGGGTGACGGAGCCCCTGTCGGGGGCCCCGGCCGGGGCCCGGATCTCCAGCTTCACCATGGATGGCCGCGGCGCCTTCCTCGTGGGCCTGGGCGAGGATGGGCTCTGGGTGCAGGACCCCCAGGAGGGGCCGCGCCTGTGGTCCACCTGGGATGGCCTGCCCGAGGAGAAGATCAACCTCGGCTACATCGATCGGCAGGGCACCCTCTGGGTGGGGACGGACGGCGAGGGCCTGCATGCCCGGGCCGTGCCAGGGCTGACCGGCCTCCAGGCTTTCCAGGGGGAGCCCCTGGGCGCGGTGCTGGGGTTCCTCGAGGAGGCGCCCGACCGGATCCTGATGGGGACCACCCGCGGGATCTTCCGGATTCAGAGCGGCAAGGGCGTGGTGGGCCACTGGACCAAGGCCCACGGGCTGCCCAGCGCCGAAGTCTGGAACTTCGCTCCGGACGGCGCCGGCGGTGCCTGGATGTGCACGGGGAAAGGACTGGTCCACTGGCGTGGCGACCACAGGGTGGGCCCCGTGGTGATGCCCGGAGCACGGATCCATCAGGTGATGCGCTGGGGGAAGGGCCTCCTCGTGGCCCACCGGGGCGGCTTGGTGGAACTGGATGCCGCCGGGACGGTGATCCGAACGCTCGCGCTCCCCGAGGAGGCGGGCGGGGCCGAAGCCTCCGTGCTCGCCCCCGTGGGGGACCATGTGCTCGTGGGGGCCATGCGAGGCCTCTACGCCTATCGCGAGGGCCGGCTGGAACGGATCCATGGCGATGCGCCTTTCGCGGGGCTCCGCGTGATCCACATCGCCGCGGACGCCTCCGGCGCCGTCTGGGTGGGCACCGTGCGGGGACTCTTCCGCCAGGAGGGGGCGAGCTGGGTTCCCATCGGCGTCGATCAGGGCCTCCCCGATGCGCACATCTACTTCATCCAGCCCTTGCCCGGCGGCGGGCAGGTGGTGGGCCATGGCAAGGGGATCACCCTCATGCGCCCCGGGCGGCCCTTGGAACACCTCAACCAGAACCTGGGGCTCTACTCCGATGAGACCAACCAGGGCGGCGTGCTCCTGGATTCCCGGGGCAAGCTCTGGTTCGGCCTCTCCAATGGGTTCTGCCGACTGGACCTCGATCTGGACAAGACCCTCCCCGACCTGAACCCCCCCGTGGTGGTGGAAGCCCGCTGGCCCGACGGCCTGGCCCATCAGCCCACCCGGCTGGACCTGGCGCCGGGCACCAGCGGATTGCAGCTCGAATTCCAGGTGGCCCAGCCCCTGTGCGCCCGGACCCCCATCTACGAGATCGCCATGGATGGGTTGGCGCCAGGGTGGCAGCGCGTGGGGCAGGATCACCTCATCCGCTTCGGGCGCCTGTCGGCGGGGTCGTACCAATTCCGCATCCGGGCCTCGGTGGATGGGCAGAAGTGGGTGGACGGGCCCCCGCTCAGGATCCGGGTGGCCGCCGCCTGGTTCGAGACCATCCCGGGGCGGATCGGCATCGGGCTGGTGGTGATGGCGGCCCTCGCATGGGTGATCCGTTGGCGGACCCGCCGCCTCAAGGCCCGGGCGGTGGCCTTGGAAGCGAAGGTGGAGGAGCGAACCGGCGTCCTGCAGCAGCGCAACGAAGACCTGGAGCGGGCCCACACCCGGGTCCAGGAAGGGCTGGAAGCCAAGGCCTCGTTCACGCGCATGGTGGCGCACGATCTCCGCAGCCCCCTCACCACCCTCATGCTCCTGGCGGATCAGCTGGCCCTGGATGCATCCGACGGCCATGCGCCGCAACCCTCGCAGCTGGAGCTCCTCCGCCAGGAGGCGGGCCGCATCGAGGCCCTGCTCCAGCGGCTCCTGGACCAGGCCAAGGCAGAGAGCTTCCTGCAGACGGCCTATCGCAAGCGCATGACGCCCCGGCAGGCCATGGAAGGATTGCCCGAGGTGCTCCGGCTCAAGGCGAAGGGCCGGGGCCTGGCCTTTCACTTCGAGGAAGGGGCCGGGGGTGAGCTGGCCCAAGTGGACGTGGACCCCCTGGGCATCCAGCAGGTGCTGCTCAACCTCGCGGGCAACGCCTTCAAGTTCACGGCGCCTGGCGGGGCCGTGACCCTGCGCTCCCGGGTGGAACGGGGGGCGTGGATCCTGGAGGTGGCGGACACGGGGCGTGGCATGTCCGCCTCCCAGATCGAGCGGCTCTTCCGCCCCTTCCAGCAGGGCGAGGTGCGTGATGCCGCCCAGGGCTGGGGCCTGGGCCTCAGCATCGTGCAGACCCTGGTGGAGACCCATGGCGGTCGGATCAGTGTCACCAGCGCCCCGGGGCAGGGGAGCACGTTCCGGGTGGAGATCCCGGTGGCGTAGGTGGACGGATTCAGTCCCTCACGATCCGGGTGCCCACCGTGGCGGGATCCTGGTGTTTCAGGGCCTCGGCCGTGGTGATGAGCACCTCGTGGCCGCCGCCGTCGATGAAGGCCAGGGCGGATTCGATCTTGGGGCCCATGGAACCCGCGGGGAACTGGCCATCGGCCAGGTGCTTCCGCGCCTCGGAGGCGGTGATGCGATCGAGGTTCATTTGAGTGGGCTTGCCGAAGTCCACGGCCACCTTCTCCACGCCCGTGAGGATGATGTAGAGCTCCGCCCCCAGCTGGGCCGCCAGCAGGGCTGAGAGGCGGTCCTTGTCGATGACGGCCTCCACGCCCACGAGGTAGCCGGAGGCATCCCGGATCACGGGGATGCCGCCGCCGCCACCGGCGATGACGCAGTGGCCCTGTTCCAGCAGGGACTTGATGGCGGGCAGCTGCACGATCTCCAGGGGCTTGGGCGAGGGCACCACCTTGCGCCAGCCGCGGCCGCTGTCCTCCTTCATCTTCCACTTCTTGGTGCGCATGAGCTCCATGGCCCGGAACTCGGCATAGAAGGGGCCCACGGGCTTCGTGGGGTGCTCGAAGCCGGGGTCGTTCTTGTCCACCACGACCTCGGTGAGGAGGCTGGCCACCGGGGCTTCCACCTTGAGGAAGCGGAGGCGGTTCAGCAGCATCCGCTCCAGCATGTAGCCCATGGAACCCTGGGTCATGGCGCCACAGACATCCAGGGTGTAGGGCGGGATCTGGTTGGAGGCGCTCTCCTGCTGGATGAGGATGTTGCCCACCTGGGGCCCGTTCCCGTGCACCACGCAGAGGGCGTAACCCGCCTGCACCACATGGGCCAGCATCTCCGCGCAGTCCCGGGCGTTCTCCAGCTGCTCCTCCTGCAGGCCCCGCTCCTTCTCCTTCAACAGGGCATTGCCGCCAATGGCGAGGAGGGCGATTTTGCGGGGCATGGGGAGCCTTCGGAAAAGGGGAGAGTCTACCCCATCCGCCCTGTGACGCCAGCCCCGGGCGGCCCCCGGCGGTGGAGAAATGCCCGAATCGCGGTAGAATCAACCTTTTCCGCGGGTCACGATGCATATCCAGGAACTGATCCTTCGCCTGCAGCGCTTCTGGGCCGATCGGGGCTGCCTCATCGGCCAGCCCTACGACCTCGAGAAAGGCGCGGGCACCATGAACCCCCTCACCTTCTTCGGGGTGCTGGGCGACAAGCCCTGGAACGTGGCCTACGTGGAGCCCAGCCGCCGGCCCGCCGACGGTCGCTACGGCGAGAACCCCTTCCGCGTCTATAAGCACCTCCAGTTCCAGGTGATCCTCAAGCCCTCCCCCGCCAAGGTGCAGGAGATGTACATCGAGAGCCTCGAGGCCCTGGGCATCGACCTCTCCAAGCACGACCTCCGCTTCGAGGAGGACAACTGGGAATCCCCCACCCTGGGGGCCTGGGGCGTGGGCTGGCAGGTGGTGCTGGACGGCATGGAGATCAGCCAGTTCACCTATTTCCAGCAGAGCGGCGGCCTCGAGCTCAAGCCCGTGGCGGCGGAGCTCACCTACGGCATCGAGCGCATCTGCATGTTCCTCACGGGCCAGGACAACATCTTCGACCTCACCTGGGGCGAGGTGAAGACCGATCAGGGCGTCACGCCGGTCACCTACGGCCAGGTGCGCCAGCGCGAGGAATTCGAGCTCAGCGCCTACTCCTTCGAGCACGCGGACCTGAAGCTGCACTGGGACCTGTTCGCCGCCTACGAGAAGGAGGGCTGGGGCCTGCTGCACCAGCACAAGCTCCATCTGGCGGCCTATGAGCAGGCCCTCAAGATGAGTCACGCCTTCAACGTGCTGGACGCCCGCGGCGCCGTGAGCACCACGGAGCGGCCCGGCCTCATCAAGCGCGTCCGGGACCTGGCCTGCGCCTGCGCCCGGCTCTACCTCGGCATGGAACTGGAGACCCCCCAGGGCCCCAGCGGAAAGATGGTCGTCGCATGAGCAAGAAGGCACCCGCCCGCAAGTCCACCCCCGAAGCCTCGGACCGCCGGAAGCAGGAACGCCGGGCCCCGGAGGCCCGCCGTTCCGAGGCCAAGAAGGAGGCCCCCAAGGCCGTGGCCAAAGCCGTCGGCCCAGCCCCCCTGCGCGATCGGGAGGATTTCCTCCTGGAGCTGCACTGCGAGGAGATCCCGGCCCGCTTCCTGAAGCTCCTCACAGAAGACCTCGCCGGCCGACTGAAGGCATGGGCGGAGACCCAGGGCCTTGGCGCCCTGGGGGTGCAGGTGTTCTACAGCCCCCGCAAGCTGGCCTGGCGCGTGCTCGACCTGCCCACGGCCCAGCCCGACCGCACGGAGACCCAGGTGGGCCCGCCCAAGCGCATGTGCGTGGACGAGGCCGGCAAGGCCACCGTGACGGGGCAGAAGTTCGCCGAGAAGTGGGGCGTGCCCTTCGAGTCCCTCCAGTTCGACCTTGTGGCGGGCAAGAAGGAACCCGTGGCCATGGTGGTGCAGAGCCTCCCCGGGCGCCCGGCCCTGGAGCTCCTGGCGGAGGCCCTGCCCGGGCTCATCGCCCAGCTCCATGTGCCCAAGGCCATGCGCTGGGGCGCCTCGGAGTTCGCCTTCGTCCGCCCCATCCGCAACATCCTCTGCCTCCTGGGTGAGCACGTGGTGCCCTTCGAGGTGGATGGCGTCCGGAGCTGCGGCACCACGCTCGGCCACCGCCTCTGGCACCGGGAGCACCCCGAACCCATCGCGATCCAGGATCCCTCCGAGTACGACAGCCGCCTGGAAGCCGCGGGCGTGGTCACCTCCTTCGCCGAGCGCCGCCGCCGAATGAAGGACGAGATGGAAGGCCTGGCCTGGGAGGTGCAGGGCGAGGTCGTGAAGGACGAGGGCCTCCTGGACACCCTCGCGGAGATCGTGGAGTGGCCCAAGGTCATCCGGGGCGAGTTCCCCGCCGACTTCCTTGAACTCCCCAAGGAGGTGCTCGTCACCTCCCTTAAGGAACACCAGAAGGCCTTCTGCGTGGAGGATGCCAAGGGCAACCTCCTTCCCACCTTCATCACCGCGGCGAACCGGCCCGACGATCCCAGCGGGTTCGTGAAGTCCGGCAACGAGTGGGTGCTGCGCGCCCGCCTCTACGATGCCCGCTTCTTCTTCGCCGAGGACCGAAAGCACATGCTCTCCGCCCGCATGGAGAAGCTTAAGACCCTCACCTTCCAGCGCGAGCTGGGGTCCTACGCGGACAAGTCCGCCCGCATCTCCGCCCTGGCCGCGGATTTCGCAGGCCGGCTCGGCCTGGACACGAAGATCGCCGCCGAGGCCGGGCGCCTCTCTAAGGCGGACCTCGTCACGCTCATGGTGGGCGAGTTCCCTGAGCTGCAGGGCGTCATGGGCGGTGAATACCTGAAAGCCGAGGGGGCCCCCGAAGGCCTCTGGATGGCCGTGAAGGAGCAGTACCGGCCCCTGTCCGCCGATGACGCCGTACCGGCCTCGGACCAGGGCGCCCTCCTGGCGCTCACCGACAAGCTCGACACCCTCGTCGGCTGCTTCGCCGTGGGCCTCATCCCCAGTGGCTCCAAGGATCCCCTGGCCCTGCGCCGGGCGGGCATGGGCATCATCCGCATCCTCTGGGAGAAGGGCTGGTCCCTCAAGGCACTGGACCTGGCCAAGGCTGCCTTCCACCAGGTGAAGGCCAAGGCCACCAAGGGCGAGGGCGAGACCCTCTCCGCCCTGGACACCTTCTTCAAGGATCGCGTGGCCTTCCAGCTGGAACTGGCGGGCATCCCCCCGGCCGTGCGCCGTTCCGCCCAGGCCGTGGGCTGCCACGACCTGGCCGATCTCAAGGCCCGCTGTGAGGCCCTGTCGGCCTTCGCCGAGGACAGCCGCTTCGAGTCCCTGGGCCAGAGCGCCAAGCGCATCGCCAACATCCTGAAGGACGAGAAACCCGCCCACCACGTGGATGAAAACGTCCTCCAGCACGAGAGCGAGCGCATCCTGGCCGCCCACCTCCTGCACCTGGAGGGCCTCACGGATCCCAAGTCCATCCTCGAGGACCTCGCGGGCCTCGCCGGCCCCCTGGCCGCCTTCTTCGAAGGCGTCATGGTCAAGTGCGAAGACGAGAAGCTCCGCGCCTCCCGCCTCTCCCTCCTGAACCGCCTCCGGCAGGCCTTCCTGCGGGTGGCGGACTTCAGTCAGTGGCAGTGAGGGTGACCCTCGGGACGGACGGGGTCATTCGGGTTTGTAAGGTATAGGCAGGTTTGCTGCGAATATAATGGAATCTTCCCGCTCCAGAGGATTCCATGCGCTTCCGGGCCCTTGACCGCCTTTCCACCATTCTGTGCATTGCCGTTCATTTGCTGGCACTGCTCGGTACGACCCCTCTCATTGGCCAAGGGAAACCACCGACTGCGGGGCCCACCAAGCTGTGGGATCCATTGCCCGAAGATGTATGGTCGATGCCGCCTGTCCCAGAAGGTGCGGTGATCCTGAGGCGTCGGATCTCCATTGAAGGCGGGGCCATCACCAATTCGCTCCGGATTCGGGTATTCGCCGAGGAGGGGAAGGCTGCAGTCCAGATGGATGGTTTGGGCCTCAATGTGGTCGGGGTGGCGGGTCGAACGGTGCTCCCTTCCGGTGAGGAGATTCCCTTCAAGCAAGGGGAGGATATCCAGGAGAAAACCTTCGCAGAGTTAGGGAAGGTACGGGTCAGGCGTGCCTCAATCACACCGCCAGGGCTAACCTCCAACTGCCTTGTAGACCTGGAATGGCGTGAACCCTATCGAGATCCACGCACGAGGACGTTTCAACCGAGGGAACTGGAAATTGCAGGTCCTTTCGCTGCAAGAGAGGTGGAGATTCGCATCCGGAAAACCCTCGATGCTTCGTGGTATCTCGCCAGCGGCCGGGAATTGAAACCCCAATCGACTTCGGATGGAACCCATACCTCCATCATCTATCGGGATGTACCGGCGCAGCCGGAACTTCCGCTTCTCCTTGAACCCACCCGTCAGATGCCGAGACTCCGGATCTACGACCTTCCAGGGTTCCTTTGGTCCGTCGCGAAGGAAGATAAGGCGCAATTTTGGAACGCTGTAGCGAAATGGCGATTGGCTTGGACCGAACCCTATACCTTCTCCGCGGAAGGTGCGTTCATGCAGCTTCGGGGGAAAATCCTCGTGAACCTTCCGGAGGGCGCTCAGGACCGTGCCCGGGTCATCTATCGTCGAGTCCGTGAAGCGATCCGGAATGTGGATTCGGAATCCTGGGAGGAATCCCACGGGACAATAAGACCCCCTGAGCAGGAGTACCTCACCTACCAACAGAGGCGGAACCTGCTGTGGGATGGCGCCAAACGATTGGATTGGGTCGTATCTCGCGGGTATGGAAATTCCGGGGACCTTAAGGGTTTGACCCTACAAATGTTTCACCAAGCGAAAGTTCCTTTCCGAGTCGTACAGACCTCGGACATGTTTGTGAATGTCGTGCGAAGCAACCTCCTGGATCCCGATCAATTCTCCCTTGACCTGGCGAGAGTCGAGGAGGTCGGCCGAGAGCCACTCTGGCTTCACCTTGGATCGAGATGGAGTCCGCCCGGGCTCCTGCAGGATCGGGTGCTCGGGAATGCCGGCATGATGTGGTCCCCCAGTGACGGGAAGGCCGAGTTCCTGGTTTTGCCTTCTTCCAATGCATCCGAAAACCACATGGACTTGATGGTTCGAATCGAACCTGGTCCTGCCGCGGACACCATCCATTGGGATGCAGAAGTGATTGGAATACCGGCCTATGATTGGCGCGTTTCACTGATGTCCCATCCGGATCAAGAACGCCGTCAGGCCATCAAGGAAATTCTCGAAAGTGAGACCCTTGAAATCGGTGCGAGCGCCCCAAAAATTGAGGGCTTGATGGATCCAGAGCGCCCGATGGGCATGCACTTGGTGGGGCATACCCCATCCTCGGAGGGGGATGGCTCGAGAGTGAATCCGTTCCCCGGGCTTAAGTGGTGGATGTTTCTCCCCGGCAAGGCTGTCAAAACCAGACCTGAACCCTTCTTTCTGGGGTTTCCGCGCAGCCTGAGCGCCACAAGCACGGTTCGCGTTCCCGTCTCCCTGCGCGCGAAGTTGCCGGCAGAAGCCACGTGGTCGAACGCCGTGGGTTCAGTGACCTGGACCAACCTGGAGCCTCTGAACCCATCGGAAGTCCGCATCCAAGTGAAAGCGGAACTATCCACAATGGCTCTTCCTGCCACCGAGGAGAACCGAGCGAGCGTCCGTGAGTTCTTGGGGTGGTGGCAGGACGTCCTCGAACGGCGGATTGAATGGGTGACTCGATGACCCGAAGATTTTGGTCTCCCCTGGTCGGCCTGTTGATGGCCGTGGTTTCTCTCGTTGGGCAGGAAGCAAAATACACGGATCTCCCGGCTTGGGTACGGAAGGAATTTGAATCCACAAGGACCATTCTTCCGACGCCTGCCCACGTGGATGCATGGGTCCTGTTTGATCGCACCGAATTCGCCTATCGAGGTGATGGTGAGATTCGAAAGAAACAATATCGAATCGTTCAGGTCTTCACGGATCGGGCCGCTTCTGAATGCGTATTTATCCGACATGGGCTGGGTAAGGGGGCCAGCCGAGTCGCGAAATTGAAGGGGTGGAACCTCCGCGACGATGGCCACCTCTACACAGTGGATAAGGACTATCTGATCACTGCGGACCTCGACTCCGGGGCGGTCACGAGTGAGCAAGGGGCTTTGGCGGTGCTGCCAGGGGTTCGGGCTGGAAGCATCGTGGCTTGGGAATCCAGCGAGCAGATCCGGCACCCCATGGGGCCCCAAGCGCTCACCTACATCATGGAACCTTATCCCATCGGCCGATACGAACTGGAGTGGGGTACAGGCAACTGGTTCACGGGCGGCTCGAACGCGGTCCCCCACTTGGCCATCGATCACTTCGATGGCTGGTTCAAATCTCCCGTCGAACGGACCGAGTCGCGGATCCGGATCCAGGATGTGCCCCCGATCCCCCGCGATTGGGTTCTGGCGCCCGATGCCCGAAATGCCTTGCCATGGGTTTCGGTGCGATTCGAGGATGCCAAGCTCCAGACGCTGAACCCGCGGACCTGGGATGATGTGGCGCGATGGTATTCCAAGACCTTCGGGGCGCTGGCTGAACCGTTGCTCCCGGAGGGAATGGGCAAGGGGGAAGGGCGGGATGGGTTGGTGGCCTTGGGTGAATGGATGCGCAAGGAACTGGCCTACCGCCAGGTCTACCTGGACCCCACGCGGGGATGGGTCCCTGTCTCCGCGAAGGAGACCCATCGCCGGCGATTTGGGGACTGCAAGGACCTGACCATGGCGGCCATCGCCGGGGCCAAGGGGCTGGGCTTCGAAGCTGTACCCGTGCTGTGTCGCGTGGCGAACGGGCGCCTGGAATCCCAAGAACCCCCGAGCGCTTTCGCCTTCAACCATGTCATTGCGGCGATCCGGCTCGACCATGGATTGGGTTTTCCGGCGGAAGTTGATACGCCATCGGGGCGCTTCCTTCTGTTCGACCCCACCCAGCGAACGACTCCCCTCGGGCAAATGCCGATCTCCCACGCCGGAAGGTCCCTGTTGATGTGCCTGCCCGAAGGGGGCGTGTGGATCAACGTTCCAGAAGGGGCCCTCGAGCCTGCGGGTATCGAGGCGGATTGGGAGGGGACTCTCGAGACAGACGGCTCCCTCAAGGGGACTCTGGTGCTCCTGGAACGGGGAAATGCCTGGGGCCTTCGGGAGACGCTCGAATCCGAGGGTGAACGTGGGCTCCAGGAGATGCTTCCCAGGCGCCTCCACTTTCCCGTGGATGCCGATTGGTCCCTCTTGGTGGATTCCAAAACGCGTCGGGCCGTCGATCTGGAGGTCCGGATTCGTGTCGAGATGCCCCGAGGAGGCCGCCTTGAACCGGAACAGGGGCAGTACCGGCTCCCCTTGACCCTTCCGCTCCCTCCCCCGGCCGCCCGGTTCGGGGTAGCGGCGCCTTGGCCGCTCGAATGGGGTGCCCCTCCCTCGCTGACCCTACGCGCCCGAACGACCTTTCCCTGGGACCTCTCCGGGAGGTCAGATCAGTCCCAGCAGTTGGATGGTCTGGTCGGATCATGCACTTTGATGACGAAGGCCTCGGGTCGAACCCTGACCACAGAATGGCGATGCCGCCCCAAGGGCTTCAAGGTGGAGGGGCAGGAGGCGAATCGGACCGTGGAGGTGGTTCGATTGGAGCGGAACCGCTGGAATCGAGCCATGCGTCAATCCTTGGTGGGACAGAGGGCCTCGGAAGCTCGTAATCCTGGCCAATCCGGGGGGATTATCCGAAAATGATCGATTCGGGGGCCCCATGCATCACGAGCGCATCGCGATTATCGACTTCGGCAGCCAGTACACCCGGCTGATCACGCGGCGGCTGCGCGAGCTCGGAGCTTTCGGGCTCGTGTACAACTCCACCGCCACGGCCGCCGAGATCGGCGGGGCCGACCTCAAGGGCGTGATCCTCTCCGGGGGCCCCATGTCCGTGCTGGAGCCCGGTGCGCCGGACCTGGACCCCAAGATCCTGGAGCTGGGTGTGCCCGTGCTGGGCATCTGCTACGGCCAGCAGCTCCTGGCCCGCAACCTGGGCGGCCAGATCCACCGGTCCACCAGCCGCGAGTACGGCAAGTCCGAGATCACGGCCACCCCCGAGAGTTCCCTCCTCTTCGACGGGTTGCCCCACAGCCAGGTGGTGTGGATGAGCCACGGCGACCACGTGGAGGCCGCCCCCGCGGGCTTCAAGGTCACCGCGAAGACCCCCACCGTGCCCGTGGCGGCCATGGAGGACGCCTCCCGCCAGCTCTACGCGATCCAGTTCCACCCCGAGGTCACCCACAGCGCCCAGGGCACCCCGCTGCTGCTGAACTTCCTTCGGGCCTGCGGCATGAAGTTGGATTGGAACGCTGGCAACTTCATCGAGGAGAAGGTGCAGCAGATCCGGGAGCAGGTGGGTTCGGGCACCGTGGTGCTCGGCCTCTCCGGCGGCGTGGACAGCTCCGTGGCCTCCCTCCTCATCCACCGCGCCATCGGCGACCAGCTCACCTGCGTGTTCGTGGATCACGGGCTCCTGCGCAAGGACGAGATGAAGCAGGTGCAGGCCATGTTCGCCCCCTTCGAGCTGAAGGTGAACTGGGTGGACGCCCGCGCCGAGTTCCTGGGCGCCCTGGCGGGGATAACGGATCCCGAGCAGAAGCGCAAGATCATCGGCGCCAAGTTCATCGAGGTCTTCGAGCGCGAGGCCAAGAAGACCAGCGCCGATTTCCTGGGGCAGGGCACCACCTATCCCGATGTCATCGAGAGCAGCGGCATCGGCGGCGCCATTCTCGTGAAGAGCCATCACAACGTGGGCGGCTTGCCCGAGCGCATGCGCATGCAGCTGGTGGAGCCCCTGCGGGAGCTGTTCAAGGACGAGGTGCGCGCCACGGGCCTGGCCCTGGGCCTGCCCGAGGAAATGAACCAGCGCCATCCCTTCCCGGGCCCCGGCCTCGCCGTGCGCCTCCCCGGCGCCATCACGGAGGAGCGGGTCACGGTGCTCCAGAATGCCGATGCCATCTTCATCCAGGAGCTCAAGGAGAGCGGCTGGTACGCGAAGACGAGCCAGGCCTTCGCGGTGCTCCTACCCGTGCAGACCGTGGGCATCATGGGCGACGAGCGCACCTTCGAGTGGATGTGCGCCCTGCGCGCCGTCACCAGCGAGGACTTCATGACCGCCGACTGGGCGCGCCTGCCCCATGAGCTCATGGACCGCATCGCCCAGCGCATCGTGCGCGAGGTCAAGGGCATCAACCGCGTGGTCTTCGACATCACGAGCAAGCCGCCCGCGACCATCGAGTACGAATAGCCATTGCTTTAACCGAACACGCAGAGGTGAGCAGAGACAAGATGAGGTAAGCAGAGAAGGAAAAGCATTTGGTTTTTCTCTGCTTACCTCTGCCGCTCTGCTCACCTCTGCGTGTTCAGTAACATCCCCCGATTGGAACCCCATGGCCCGACGTCCCGAACCCGTGCGCAAGTCCGTGAAGGACACCCTCGATGACCTGCTGGCGGGCCACAAGGAGGCGGCGTTCAGCGGGCCGGAGTCGGCGCTGAAGTACCTGCGGCGGGTCTTCGAAGGCCAGGTGAACCTGCCCAACGCCGTGAAGGCCGTGGCCTATGACCTGATGGCGGACAGCCAGGCGCAGGTGGGGGCCTGGGAGGACTGCACCGCGAGTGTCGCCCTGGTACTCAAGCACCTGGCGGACCTGGAGGCGGAGTTCCCCCACGGCTACCGGGCCCACCTGGAATCCCTGACCTGCTTCGAGCGGGGCATCCAGGCCCATTCGGAGTTGGGGCAGTTCCACGAGGCCTTGGCTCTGGCGGAGCGGGCCGTGGCCCTGGAGCTGGGCGCCCATTACCAGGCAAAGGCTGACAGCCTGGATTGGGCCCGCTGACAGGCTCCCCGGATTCACCCCCACCTGGGCCGGGTCCCCCCCGTGACTCAACATGGCCGCACGGGTGGCCGTATACATGTCGGTGATCGGGAGGCTGACATGGAACCGCTGAGCATTCCGATGGATCCGATCCTCGCGGGGCGCCTGGAGGCCTTGGCCCTGTTGCAGCAGGAGGCGCTGCCGGGGCTACCTTACGACACGCAGGATGCCGCCCACCAGGCCCTGACCCGGGGGTTAGACCTGATGCTGGCCGAGTTCCTGGAGGCCCGCACTGGCTCGCCGAGATGGCATCGTAATTCGCCTATGCTGGAGGCGTGAGGATCCGTGATTTGAGTTCTTCCGGGGTCCGGCCGTTGAGGGGTCTCAGATGAGCTATCGCGACATCCAGATCACCCCTGCGGACACTACGGTGCTCATCGTGGATGATCTGGCCATGATTCGCCTCACCCTGAAGGCGATCCTGTCCAAGGAGGGATACCGGGTCATCGAGGCGGACAGCATCGCCCGGGCCATCACCCTGCTGGGTGAGCATCCGGTGAAGCTGGTGCTCTGCGACATCCAGCTTCCCGGCGAGAGCGGGCTCGACCTCGTGCGCCACCTCCAGCCCCGCTTCCCCGAGGTGGCGGTGGTCATGGTGAGCGCCATGGATGACACCACCACCGCCATCGACTGCCTGCAGCTGGGGGCCTTCGGTTACGTGCTGAAGCCCTTCCAACCCCGGGACATCATCGTGCAGGTGAACGGGGCCCTGCGCCGCCGGATCCTGGAGATCGACTTTAAGAACCGCGAAGAGGTGCTCAAGGAGAAGGTTCGGGAGCAGACGGAGGAGATTCGTCATAGCCGGGCCGAGATCGCCTTCCGCCTCGTGGCCGCCAGCGAGCATCGGGACCAGGAAACGGGGATGCACGTGAAGCGCATCGGCCTCTATGCCGCCGAGATGGCGCGGATCCTGGGCTGGACCCTGGATGAGGTGGAATGCATCGAGGCCGCCGCGCCCATGCACGACATCGGCAAGATCGGGGTGCCCGATGCGATTCTGCAGAAGCCCGGCTCCCTCACGGACGAGGAGTGGATCCTCATGCGGCAGCACACCACGATGGGGGCCACCATCCTGAAGGGCTCCAAGGTCCCCTTCATCCAGATGGGTGCGCGTATCTCCGTGGGGCACCACGAGAAATGGGACGGCACCGGCTACCCCAACGCCCTGGCCGGGGAGCAGATCCCCCTGGAGGCGCGCATCACGGCCATCGTGGACGTGTTCGATGCGCTGTCCAACAAGCGGCACTACAAGGATGCCTGGGGCGATCCCGAGGTGGAGGCCTTCATCCGCGAACGGAGCGGGAACCACTTCGATCCCCACCTTTGTGAGATCTTCCTCCAGCACATCGATCGGTTCCGGGAGATCCTGAGGGCCAATCCCGATGAACGCGTGGAGGTCCCCCAGGGATCCGCGGCCGCGCCCTGATCAGCCACGCAGGTCCAGCCCCTCCAGGATGCGCCCGCCGGCGGTGGGTGGGGCGTCGAGGGTGGCTTCCACGAGCTTGCGGCCCACCTGGGCCGCGGGAATGGGCGCGAAGCGCCAGAGGGTGCGGCTCCTGGGGAAGCACCGGGCCACGGCCAGGAAGGCGGGGCTCAAGGCCTGGGCCAGGGCCTCCCCGGGGCGGAACTCGGGCCGGGCCCCCAGCAGCAGCGAGGGGCGGAGGATCACGTGGCGCAGCCCCGAGGCCGCCAGTACCGCCTCCGCCTGGGCCTTCACCACCAGGTAGAGGCCCCGGGGTCGGTCCGCGCCGAGGCTGGAGACGAGGCCGAACACGGCCCGGGGGGCATGGCGGGCCACGGCGCCCATGAGGCGGGCGGGGAAGTCCAGGTCCACCTGGCGGAAGGCCTCGGGGCTGCCGGCCACGCGGATCGTCGTGCCCACGGCGCAGAGCACCACCGCCGGGGCGACCTCCGCGACCACCCGGTCATAGGCGGCGGCGTCCTGGAAATCGAGCTGCACTTCCTCCACGCCTTCGAGGGTCCCGGTGCGCCGCACCAGGGCGACGATGCGGTGCCCGCCCCGAGACTGGAGGGCCTGGATCGCCGCGCGGCCCACGAGGCCGGTTCCGCCGAGGATGAGGATGGTCATGGGACCAGGGTAGGGGAAGCGGACGGATCCGGCTTAAACCTTGGGTTGACTTTGGGTATGAAAGGCAAATACTGCTGACCAAAGCCTTCGAAATTTTCCATCCTCCTCCCAGGCATCTACGGGAACGAGGGGAGGCCTGTGTGGAGGTGGTCCATGTGTCCATCGGTTCCGTCCCAAGCCCCGGTCCCGGACCCCATCCTGAAGCCCCGCCCGGGCGAGTATCCGGAGGCCTTGGCACAGGCTGAGAACGCGTTCATCCGGACCCGCCGCGAGCGGGTCCGGGCCCTGCGGCCCATCCCCGAGGGGGCTCCCGCAGTGGGGTTGGCGTTGTCTGGCGGGGGCATCCGCAGCGCCACGTTCTGCCTGGGTGTGCTCAAGGGGCTCGCCCAGGCCAAGGTGCTGCCCCGCATCGACCTTCTCAGCACCGTGAGCGGAGGGGGCTACATCGGCAGCTTCCTGGGGGGCTGGTTCAACCGCGCCTCGGGACCCGCGGAGGTGGTGGAGGGCCTGCAGGGCGTCGGGGCCACAGAGTCCCGGCCCGTGCGCTGGCTGCGGGAGAACGGCTACTACCTCGCCCCGACGGGTTCCGCCGACGGCACCCTCATGGGGGCCATCATGCTGCGGAACTGGGTAGCCCTGCAGGTGGTGCTGGCCATGCTCGTCCTGGCCGTCTTCCTGGCCCTGGACGCCCGCTTCTTCTTCGCGGTGCCGCGCCTGACCTGGCCGGACCCCACCAACCGCCTTTGGTGGAGCCCCTGGATGTACGCACCCTTGGCCGTGTTCGCGCTGGGAACCCTGCCCCAGGGCTGGGCGTACTGGATGGTGACCACCCCGGATCCCCCGAAGGGACGGGACAGCAATCCGTTGCTCGGCCTCGGTCTGCTGCTCCTGGCCAGCGCCGCCGGGGGCTGGGTCTATGGTCAGGCCATGGGCCCGGTCTCCCTCGCCACCACCCTGGCGGCGGTGTCGGCGGAGTCCGTGCTGGTCCTGATCTGGCTGTTCTCGGCCGGGGGCCTCCGGGGCCGGACGCGGGTTCCTTCGGCTGAGGAGCGTCTGGCCAACGCCCAGGGCATCCGGGCCCGCCTCTCGAGGGGCCTGGCGGCCTCGTTGGCCCTGGTGGTGGTGCTGGGGGTGCTCGGATTCGTGGACTCCCTCGGACAGTCCATCTTCGCGGTGCTGGCCGAGAAGGGGGTGAGCGGGCTCAAGGCCTGGGCCCTCGGTGTGGGGGGCGGTCTCGTGGCCTTGGCCCTCGCGGCCCAGCAGGCGGCGCACCGCCTGCCGCAGCGCAAGGAGGATGTGTCCCTGCCGCTCACCCTGATGGCCGGCCTCGGGGCCGCGCTGCTCGGGGGGATCGCGCTGGTGGTGCTGAACGCCTTCGCCCATGGGGTGACCTGGGGCTTCCACCGCCCGGTGCCCGTGCCCGATGGCCCCACGGTGGGTCAGACCCTGATCCGCAATGCCGCGGCCCAGAACGTGGAGATCTCCCTTGCCCTGAAGGAGGTGCCCAAGGTCTATGCCGAAGGGAATGCCGCGATGACCGTGGAGCACCCGAGCCTGCGCCTGCCCTCCGATAAGGGCATGGTGCTGGAATGGCCGGATCCGAAGGCGGATCCCCCCGAGCCCAGGCCGGACGGCGTCTGGTATGGCTGGGGACTGGGCATCAGCCTGGGGCTGAGCCTGCTCTTCGGCGGGATCCGCTCCTTCCTCAACGCCAGCGCCATGGGCAGCTTCTATCAGCGGCGCATCACCCGGGCCTACCTCGGCGCCACCAACGCCGAGCGGGAGACGAGTGCCGGAGGTGAACTCTGGCGTCGGCAGAGCATCCGGGAATCCATGCCCGGCGATGACATCCCCTGGTCCCATTACCGCCCCTTCGACAAGGGCGGGCCCCTGCATTTCGTCTTCACCACCGTCAACGAGACCGTGGATGGCAAATCCCAGGTGGAGCAGCGGGATCGCAAGGGCACGGGGCTGGGCATCGGCCCCGCGGGCCTCAGCGTGGGGGTGCGGCACCATGCGACTTGGCAGGAGGACGGTCAGCGGATGGCGGGGGTGCCCCATCCCGGCGGCGGGTGGGCCGTCTTCCCCGCCCGGGTGCACGCCCCCGAACCCCTGAGCCTGGGGCAGTGGGTGGGCATCTCCGGCGCCGCGTTCAGCACGGGCATGGGCTTCCGCACCAGCGCGGGCCTCAGCCTCCTCTGCGGCATGTTCAATGTGCGCACCGGCTACTGGTGGTGGAGCGGCGTGGACCGTTGGCAGGACGAGGGCCACCGGACCCCGCGGGCGGAGGGGCTCTTCTCGCGACTCTTCCCCGTGCAGGCGCACCTGCTGGACGAGCTGCGGGCCCGCTTCCCGGGCACCGCCAAGCGGCACTGGTACCTCAGCGATGGGGGCCATTTCGAGAACTCCGCCATCTACGAGTTCGCGCGCCGCCGGGTGCCCGTGATTCTCGCCTGCGATGCGGGCGAGGATTCCGGTTACCTCTTCGACGATCTCGCGAACCTCACCCTCAAGTTGCGCTCGGACTTCGGCGCGGAGCTGACCCCCGTGGACGGCGATGATCTTCGGGTGGCCGCTGAGGAGCTGCAGGAGGTCCTGGGCCTGACGGCCCCGCCCCGGATCCACGCCCTGGACCAGCTCCGCCGCGGCGAGTGGGAGACGGGCGGCGAAGGCGGCCCCCACCTGAAGAAGGCCGATGTGGCCGGACTGTCCCTGGGCCATGCCTACGCCGTGCGCATCACTTACCCGGGCGGCGGGGGCAGTCTCGTCCTCTTCTTCAAACCGGCCCTCACGGGCGATGAGACGCGGGATGTGGCCTATTACCACGCCCAGCATCCCGCCTTCCCCCATGAGCCCACGCTGGACCAGTTCTTCGACGAGGCCCAGTGGGAGGCCTACCGCAAATTGGGCGAACACGCGGCCCTCAGCGTGCTCGCACCTTCGGAGGTGAATGCATGATCCGAACGCACCTGCTGCTCGTGGGCACCCTGTGCGGATTTCTGTCCGCCCAGGATGCGCCCGGGGTCCTGGATGCCACGGTCAACCTCGGCTTCAAGGCTTCGAACTACTACCGGAACCGGGATGCGGGGGACAACTTCTTCGGCATCCGGGGCATGTTCCAGGTGGAGACGGAGCGCACCTGGATCACCCGGAAGGACCTCGCCCAGCCGTTCAGTGACGTGCGGCTCTTCGGTTCCGTCATGGTGGATGGCAAGAACGAATCCGGCTTCCAGGTGCAGGAGGCCGACACCACCCAGACCTACCTGCGCCGGGTGGTGAAGGAGACCTCCAACTACAGCGCCGAGGTGGGACTCAAGGTGGGGCTCTACGAGTGGTCCCCGGAAGCCCGGGTGTGGCTGGTGGGCTCCTGGACCTTCCGCAATGCCAGCCAGCGGGCCCAGCGCTTCGACACCCAAGGCGCCCCCATCGATGCCGACGCCAAGGTGGAGTTCTCGGATCAGTCCAAGGCCCTGGACAAGTTGGGCCTGCGGCTGGGGGATCGCACCACCGGGGCTCGGCTGTCCGGCTCCTTCCTGGAACTGGCCCACCTCTACGATCGCTTCTACACCTATGAGAAGAACCGCTTCCAGCTGAGGGGCCGCCTGGCGGTGAAAGCCGCGGAAGGCAAGCGGATCCTGGGCTGGCTCTCCCCGGATGGATTCTACGTCGAAGGCGGCATCAGCCGCGCCTGGGCCCGTGGGGCCTCCGTGGAGAAGGACGAGAGCACGGTGGTATTCGGCATCCGGTACACGCTGGCCCAGTAGAATGGGGGCTCCGTCCCGGAGCCCCCATGCCCCTCTCCCTCGCCTCCTACCGAACCCTGGGCCGCTCGGGCCTGCGCGTGTCGCCCCTCTGCCTGGGCACCATGACCTTCGGGCGGGACTGGGCCATGGGCTGCGAGCCCGCCGAGGCCTTCCGCATGATGGATGCCTACGCGGAGCGCGGCGGCAACTTCCTCGATACGGCGAACATCTACACCAAGGGCCACAGCGAGGCCATCCTCGGGGACTACTTCAAGGAACGCGGCGGCCGGGACCGCTGGGTGGTGGCCACGAAGTTCTGCGGCAACCTCCACACGGGGGATCCCAACAACGGCGGGGCGGGGCGCAAGTCCATCCAGCAGAACCTGGAACAGAGCCTGCGCCGCCTGCGCACCGACTGCATCGACCTCTACTGGATGCACTTCAACGACCCCCACACGCCCATCGACGAGACCCTGCGCACCCTCGATGACCTCGTGGCCGCGGGCAAGGTGCGCTACCTGGGCTTCTCCGACACCCCCGCCTGGCGGTGCAGCGAAGCACAGGTCCTGGCCCGGGTCCGGGGCTGGCACCCCCTCATCGCCCTGCAGATCGAGCACAGCCTCATCGAACGCACCGTGGAGATGGACCTCCTGCCCATGGCCCGGGCCTTCGGCCTCGGGGTCACCCCCTGGGCCCCGCTGCGTGGCGGCCTTCTCAGTGGGAAGTACGGCAAGGACAAGCAGCCGGCCCAGGGCGAAGGACGCCACCAACCCGGCCAGAGCAAGAGCCTCACGGACCGTAATTTCGCCATCATCGCGGAGCTCGAGGCCGTGGCGGCGGAGGCCGGCGTGTCCATGGCGGCCCTGGCCCTGGCCTGGGTGATGCAGCGGCCCGGCATCGCCAGCCCCATCCTCGGGGCGCGCACTGTCCAGCAGCTCGAGCAGAACCTCGAGGCCCTCGCCGTGACCATCGCCCCCGAGCACCAGCGACGCCTGGACGAGGTCAGCGCCCCCGCGCCCATCTTCCCCCACAGCTTCCTGCCCGGCACCGCCTCCGTGATGCAGGCCGGGACGGAGATCAATGGCCTCGCCAGCGCCCCCTGGGCCCTGGCGCCCGCCGCCGATCACGAGCGCTGGTAGGGGTCTATTTCTTCGCCTTCTCCGTCCGCACCACCAGCACGTCGCAGGGGGCGTGCTTGGCCACCCGGGCGGCGGTGCTGCCGAAGAGGAGGCGCTCCAGGGCGCTATGGCCCACCTGGGCCACCACCAGCAGGGTGTCCGCATCCGCGGCCCCCACGAGCTCCTCCGCAGGGCTGCCCCACTTCACCTGGGCCTCGGCCCGGGGATAGGGCTGCACCCACCCCTGGAGCTGCTCCCGGGCGTGATCTTCCATGCTCTTGAGCCAGACCGGATCCGGCAGGGCCAGCTGGGCCTCGGGCAGCATGGGGGCCGGGGGTTGGAGCACGTGCATGGCGAGGAGGGGGACCCCCAGCCGCTCCGCCCAGCCCGCCCCCCGGGTCAGGGCCTGGCGGCTCGCATCGGAGAAGTCGACACCGACGAGCACCTTGGTGATCATGGGACCTCCTTGGTTTCCATCAAGATAGGCCCAGGGAGGAAGATTCCGATCACAGGGACTTGAAAAAGATGTTGCAACACCTAAAATGGGATCAGCCAGGAGGCGACCATGCGTGTGCTCCGTTCTTCCGATTCCCGCGGCCACTTTGATTTCGGGTGGCTCGACACCCGCCACAGCTTCTCCTTCGGGGATTACTTCGATCCCGACCACCACCACTACCGGGCCCTCCGGGTGCTGAACGAGGACGTGGTGCGGCCCGGCCAGGGCTTCGGCACCCATGGCCACAAGGACATGGAGATCCTCACCTGGGTCCTGTCCGGCGCGCTCGAGCACAAGGATTCCCTGGGCAGCCACGGTGTGATCCGCCCCGGCGAGGCCCAGGTCATGAGCGCCGGCACGGGCATCCGCCACAGCGAGTTCAACCACAGCGCCACCGAGCCCGTGCACTTCCTCCAGATCTGGCTCCTGCCCGAGGCCAAGGACCTGGCGCCCCGCTATGGCCAGGTGGATTTCGCGCCTGCGGAGCTCGCCAACCGCTGGCGCCTCATCGCCAGCCGGGACGGGGCCGAAGGCAGCGTCGTCATCTTCCAGGACATCCGCATCCACGCCGCGCGGCTCTCGGCCGGGACCTCCCTTCCGGCCCTGCTGCCCGCGGGTCGCTTCGGCTACCTCCAGGTGGCTACGGGGAAGGTGCGGCTGGAGGATGGGACGGTGCTCGCCCAGGGCGATGCGCTGAAGATCTGGGAGGAGGGCGGTCTCACGGTCACGGCGGAGGTGGCCAGCGAGGTGCTGTGGTTCGACCTGCCATGAACGCCCCTGTCCTCTTCGTCTCCCATGGCTCGCCCATGCTGGCTCTGGATTCGGACCACGCCTGGGCGCGCGCCCTGCACGCCCATGGCCGCACCCACGGGGCCAAGGCCATCCTGGTGATCTCCGCCCACTGGTGGACGCCGGACCTCCGCATCACCACGTCGGAGCAACCCGTCACCATCCATGACTTCGCCGGCTTCCCCGAGGCTCTCTACCGCATCACCTATCCGGCGCCGGGCGGCCCGGCCCTGGCGGAGCGGGCCATGGGGCTGCTGCGGGGCGCGGGCCTGCCCGTGGAGGCGGATCCCGCCCGGGGCCTGGATCACGGGGCCTGGAGCGTGCTGCGCCACAGCCACCCGGAGGCCGACCTGCCCGTGGTGCAGCTCTCGCTGCCCCGCTGGGAGCCGGCGCGGTTGATGGAGGTGGGCCGCGCCCTCGCGCCCCTGCGCGGGGAGGGCGTGCTCATCGTCGCCAGCGGCGGTCTCATCCACAACCTGCGGGCCGTGGATTGGGATGCGCCCGACGACGTCATCCGCCCCTGGGCCGCCGAGGCCGAGGCCTGGTTCGCCCGCCACCTGGATGCCGGCGACACCGCCGCGCTCCTGGACCACCGCACCCGCTGGGCCGGTAGCCATGAGGCCGCGCCCACCCCGGATCACCTGGATCCCGTGTTCGTGGCCCTCGGCGCCGCGCAGGGGGATCCCCATCGCACCGTGTACCAGGGGTTCCAGCTGGGGACCCTGAGCCTGCGCACCTGGAGCTGGGAGGCCCCATGATCCTTCGCGAGATTGCCTTCGTCGTGCCCGCTCACGCCACCGTGGAAGGGGAGGGCATGCCCATCCGCCGTGCCATCCCCGCGCGCAGCCTGCCCCTGCTGGATCCCTTCCTGCTGCTGGACCACTTCGGCCCGGTGCAGCTGGCGCCGGGACTGGACGCGGGCATCCCCGATCATCCGCATCGCGGGTTCCAGACCCTCACGTACCTGCTGCAGGGGGCCATGGAGCATAAGGACAGTCGGGGCGGCCACGGCCGCCTGGCCCCGGGCGGCGCGCAGTGGATGAACGCAGCCTCCGGCATCGTGCACTCGGAGATGCCCATGCCCGAGGTGCAGGAGGCCGGAGGCACCATCGAGGGCCTGCAGCTCTGGATCAACCTGCCCGCCGACCTGAAGGGCATGGAACCCGGCTACCTGGACGTGCAGGTCTCGGACGTGCCCGAGGTGATCCTGCCCGGCGGCACGCTCAAGGTGCTGGCGGGCACCTGGGCCGGCGTGACCGGCCCCGTGCCCCAGCTGCGTCCCTTCGCCTACGCCTTCCTAGACCTCGGCCCTGGAGCCGCCTTCGAACACGACCTGCCCGAGGGCTGGAACGCGGCGATCTATGTGCGGAAGGGCGAGGGCACCATGGGGCTCACCGATCGCCCCGTGAAGGAGGCGGATCTCGCGGTGCTGAAGTCCGAGGGTGGCGGCCTGCGCCTCCAGACGGCCACGGGCCTCAGCGCCCTCCTGATCGCCGGGCAGCCCCTGGGAGAGCCCATCGCCCGCTACGGTCCCTTCGTGATGACCACCGAGGCCGAGATCCACCAGGCCTTCGAGGACTACCGCGCCGGCCGCATGGGGGTCATTCCGGCTTGAGGCCGGGTTCCGTGCCCCGGGCCTCCAGCTCCCGGTGGAACTGGGCCCGGGCCTCGGCCAGGCAATTGGGGCAGAGCCCGTGCGTGAAGGTGCTGTGGGTCTGCCGCTCCACGTAGGTCTCCACCGTCTCCCAGAACCCCTTGTCGTTGCGCACGCTCTTGCAGGCGGCGCAGATGGGGATGAGGCCCCGCAGCTCCGCCACGGCCCGCCGGGCCTCTACCAGGCGCCGGAGGAGCCGACCGGCCCGATCCATCAGCTGCCGCACGAATTCGTGGAGCAGCAGGCCCACGGCCAGGGTCAGGACCAGCTGGGTTCCGAGCCAGAGTCCGGAACTGGGCGGGGGCGGCGCCATGGACCAGGCCAGGCCGGTGCAACCGAACACGAGGCCGAGGCACATCGCGTACACCCAGGTCCGCCGCACGAAGACGCCAGCCACGGCCAGGGGGGTGAAGTAGGCGGCGATGCGCAGGGGATCCCGCACGAACCAGGTGACGAGGGTGAGCTGCAGGGACACGAAGAGCATGGCCGCGAACCCGAAGGCGTCGGAGACCTCCCGGGAAGGGCGGCGGGTCCGGTAGAGCAGGGTGAGCAGCGCCCAGAAGGGCGCGGCCACCCCCGCGGACCAGATGAGGGGCACCCGTTGCACCGAGGGGGGCGCCACCACCCGGAGCACGAGCTGGATCAGGCTCGTGACGGCCATGCCCCACCCGAAGAGGGTCAGCAGGCGCTGGAAGAGGATCTCCAGGCTGCGGGAAGGGGCCCAGGGAAGCATGGCCCCAGTATGCCCCCCTTCCACCGTGTCCCGGATAGGCTTCCAAGACGCACTCCGAGGCCATGACCATGGGCGAGCTCCATCAGATCACCCCCTTCCTCCATGTACCTGACCTCCCGAAGGCCCTCCACCGGCTCACGGAGGTCCTGGGCTTCGAGGTCAGGTTCCGGGTTCCGGACTACGCCTACCTGGAGTGGGAGTCGGTGGCCCTGCGGGTGTTGGAGGAACCGGGCCGGAAGCTCCCTGGGCCCGGTGAACCTCGCATGACCGTGTACCTCGACGTATCCGACGTGGACGCCCTTTACGCCCGCCTCCGCCCCGGCCTCGCCACCCTGCCGCCGGAGGACGTGATGCCCCCGCGGAACCAGCCCTGGCACCAACGGGAGTTCCACGTGCGCCTGCCGGACGGGCACTGGCTCGCCTTCGGGATGGCCTCGCCGGAGGGGGCGGTGGTCGATCAGGGGGCGAGCATGCCGTTCTGAGGTCGGGAATGGCCCGAGGTGCCCGGTGAGTTCAGATGCTCCTGGATCTCGCGCATCAGGGCTTCCGCCTCTGAGGCCGCTGCGCAGATCCACACGGAGATGGGCTGGCCCGTGGCCCCATCCAGGGGCCGTGCCAGGTCCAGATGGAAGGCGGGGCGATCCGGCGCCAGGGGACGGAGGGCTTCGGGAAGAATGCTCGGAGCTTCGGCCCGCAGGCCATGGACCTGGTCCCAGGGCACGAAGAGCGCGGGCAGACCCTGAAACGAGAACGGCGCGCTGCCGGCGATTTCAAACCTCAGTCCCGCGTTTCCCACCCGGACGTTGAGCCAGGAGCGCAGGACCTCCCGGTTCTTCGGGCAGAAATCCCCAAATCGGGCCGGAAATCCGATGAAAAGGTTCTCCGTCGGTTGCACCTCCACCGCGGGCAATTGGGCGTGGTAACCCATCCAAACGTCCCGCGTCCAGGTGCGACTTTGGTGGGCGGCTCCAACGCCGAGGGCCAGCGCTGCTAAGCCAACCACCACCAGCGCCCCGATCACCCCTCCACCTTCGGCTCCACCATGAGCGCCCGCCGCAGCAGGAACCGCGTCCCGCCCAGCCGGGCCACGGCCCGGGCCAGGGCCTCGCGGCTGCAGGTGAGCTCGGCGCACCAGGCTTCTAGGGGCAGCTCGCCGCCCTCCGGGTGCTGGGCCACCCAGGCCTCCCAGAGGTCGCCGAGCTTCGCGGTGTCGGGCTCCTCCCGGTCCTGCCAGCTGCGCTCCTGGGGGCGGGTGGGCTGGTGGAAGCGGGTGGCCTGGAGCTTCTCGGGGAGGAAGCGCTGCTTCCGGTCGTAGTCGGCGTGGCTGTAAAAGTAGCCCTCGCCGTGGCCCCGCTGCTTGGAGGTGCTCGTGTGGGCGTCGCGCAGGCTCTCGGGCACGGGGGCGTCGTCCACGGCCAGGGCCGCGTCGATGGCCATCACCGTGGCGTTGCTTTTGGGGGCGTTGGCCACGTAGATCACGGCCTGGGCGAGGGGAATCCGGGCTTCGGGCCAGCCGATGCGCTCCACAGCGCGGCTGGCGGTCTCCGCCAGGATGAAGGCCTGGGGGTCGGCGTTGCCCACATCCTCGGCGGCGCACACCATGAGGCGCCGGGCGATGAAGCGGGGATCCTCGCCGCCGCGGATCATGCGGCTCAGGTAGTACAGCGCCGCGTCGGCGTCGCTGCCCCGCAGGCTCTTCTGGAAGGCGCTGGCGAGGTCGTAGTGGCCGTCGGCCCGGTCGTACATCACCCGACCGCCCAGGGCCGTGCGCAGCGCCTCCAGATCCGCGTCGGGCATGCTGAGGAAGGTCTCGAGGCCCGTGAGGGCGGCCCGCAGATCGCCGCCGCTCCAGTCCGCCAGCCAGGGCACGACGCCTTCGAGCTCGGCGGCACCGGGCCGCTCCGTGGCCCAGGCCCGGCGCAGCACCGCTTCCACGGCCTTGGGCTCCAGGGCCTTCACGGGCACCAGCTGGCAGCGGCTCCGCAGCGCGGGGTTCAGGTAGAAGGCCGGGTTCTCCGTCGTCGCGCCAATGAGCACCGCCTCGCCCCGTTCCAGGAAGGGCAGGAGGATGTCCTGCTGGGCCCGGTTGAAGCGGTGGATCTCATCCAGGAACAGCACGGGCGCGTTGCCCCGGAACAGGGGCATGGAGGCCTGCTCCATGAGGAACTTCTTCAGCTCCGCCGCGGAGCCCGTGACGCCGCTGAACTCCAGGAAGCCCCGGCCCGTCTCCTTGGCGAGGATGCGAGCCAGCGTGGTCTTGCCCGTGCCCGGTGGCCCCCACAGGACCATGGAGGGCAGCCGCCCGCCAGAGGTGAGCCGCGTGAGCATGCCCGCCTTCCCGAGCAGGTGCTCCTGGCCCGCCACGTCGGCCAGGGACTGGGGACGCATGCGTTCGGCGAGGGGTGTGGAGGACGGGGAAGCCATGGCGGACCTCCAGCCTAACTCATGGGATCATCCCCCCATGACCCAGCCCACGGTCCTCGATCTCAAGGTGCCGCCCGCCCTGGGGGTCCTCCTCACCGGAGGGGGGATGTGGGGCCTCACCCGGGCCTTCCCTGCCCTCGGCTTCGGGTGGCCCATGGCCGTGAACCTGGGGCTCGGCGTCGCCTTCGGCGCCGCGGGCGTGGGGCTGGCCCTGACCGGCGTGGCCACCTTCCGACGCCACGGCACCACCGTGGATCCCCTCCACCCGGAGGCCGCGGGGCAGGTGGTGCGCTCGGGCCCCTTCCGCCGCACCCGCAACCCCATGTACTTGGGCATGGCCCTCCTGCTGCTGGGTTGGGCCCTGGGGTTGGCCCATCCCCTGGCCTTCCTGGGCGTGCCCGTCCTCATGGCCTACCTCACCCGCTTCCAGATCCAGCCGGAGGAGCGGGCGCTCTCGGCCAAGTTCGGCGCCGCCTACGAGGCCTACCTCCGGGAGGTCCCCCGGTGGTTGTGAAGGCGGCCGCCTTCCGGCTCGAGCGCTTGGCGTCCCCCATCGGGGAGCTGGCCCTCGTCCTGGATGCCGAGGGTCGCCTGCGCACCCTGGGGTGGACGGACCTGGAGGACCGCTGGCGCCGGGATCTGAAGGTGCGGCATGGCGCGGACCTCCCGCTCGAGCCTGCCCGGGGCCGGAGCCGCGCGGCCGAAGCCCTGGAGGCCTACTTCGCGGGGGACCTCACCGCCCTCGATGCCCTCCCCGTGGAGCCCGGCGGCACGGCCTTCCAGCGCGCGGTCTGGTCCGCCCTCCGGGAGATCCCCCCCGGCACCCGGCTCACCTACGCCCAGATCGCGGCGCGCCTGGGCCGCCCCGCCGCCTTGCGCGCCGTGGGCCACGCCAACGGCGCCAACCCCATCAGCCTCGTGATCCCCTGCCACCGCCTGGTGGGGGCCGATGGCTCCCTCACGGGCTACGGCGGCGGCCTGGACCGGAAGGCCTGGCTCCTAGCCCACGAAGGGGTCGCCCTGGGGTGAGTGGTGATGCTGGAATGAAGCCAGCGGGGCTAGGGTAGGAGGATTCCCCCGAGGTCCCCATGCGCCGACTCCCCCTGGCCTTGATCCCCGCCGTCCTCGCGGCCGGCCCCGCCGCCCATGCCCCGAAGAAGCCTTCGGCCTTCCCCTTTCCCGTGCACAGCCGGACCTTGGCCAATGGCCTCAGGGTGGTGGTGATCCCCACGGGCATGCCGGGCCTCGTGAGCCTGCAGATCCCCGTGAGCACGGGCAGCCGCAACGAGGTGGAGCCGGGCAAGTCGGGGTTCGCGCACTTCTTCGAGCACATGATGTTCCGCGGCACCCCCACGGTGAAGCCCGAGCAGTGGAACCGCACGCTGCAGACCACGGGCGCCAGCCAGAACGCCTTCACCAGCGACGACCTCACGAACTACCACACCCTCTTCGCCAAGGAGGACCTGGAGACGTGGATCCAGCTGGAGGCGGACCGCTTCCAGCACCTGAGCTACGCCGAGGGCGAGTTCAAGACGGAAGCCCGGGCTGTGCTCGGCGAGTACAACAAGAACAGTGCGAACCCGATCCAGAAGCTCTTCGAGACGCAGCGCGACGCAGCCTTCCAGGTGCACACCTATAAACACACCACCATGGGCTTCCTCAAGGACATCGAGGACATGCCCAACCAGTACGCCTACTCCAAGGCCTTCTTCCAGCGCTGGTACAAGCCCGAGAACGTCACCGTGGTGGTGGCCGGCGATGTGGATCCCGCCGCGACCCTCTCCCTGGTGGAGAAGTACTTCGGGGGCTGGAAGCGCGGCACCGCCAAGCCACCCGTGGTGCCGGCGGAGCCCGCGCACACCCAGCCGGTCAGCACCGTGGTGAAGTGGGACAGCCCCACGCTGCCCTACGTTTCGGTGGCCTTTCACTCCCCGGCCCGCTTCAGCACGAAGTCCAAGGACGCCCTGGCGCTGGATTTCGTGGCGAACCTCCTCTTCGGTCCCCGCAGTGAGCTCTACCAGCGCCTGGTGGTGCGGGAGCAGAAGGTGGATCAGCTCAGCGCCGGCGGTGGCGACAACAAGGACCCCGAGCTCTTCAGCGTGTTCGCCCGGGTGAAGAAGGCCGAAGACATGGCCTACGTGCGGGAGGCCATCCTGGACACCTGCGCCCAGGCCCGGGCGCTGCCCTTCTCCGCCACCCGCCTCGAGGAGGCCAAGGCCGAGGAACGGCTGGCCCTGGCCCGGCGCCTGGACTCCACCAACGCCGTGGCGGGCTATGCCGCCCGCATGCTGAGCTACGACCGGGATCCCGCCGTGCTGGAGGCGCTGCCCGCCCTGCGCGACACCGTGACGACGGACGATCTCTCGGCCATCGCCCGGGCCACCTTCAAGGATGGCCAGCGGGTGGAGACGACGTTGATCCACGGGGACCTGCCCAAGGGCTTCGCCGACCCCACGCCCGGGGTGGAAGTGCGCGCTGCGAAGCTCGCGGAAGTGCCTCGGCTGCCCCTGCTGGAGCAGCGCGCCGCCAGCTCCCCCCTGGTGAACCTCCGCCTCGCCTTCCGGGTGGGCAGCCTCCACGACCCCGCGGGGAAGGAGGGGCTGGCCCGCCTCACGGCCTCCATGGTGACGGACGCGGCCACCCGGCAGCGCAGCCTGCAGGAACTCACCAAGGCCGCGGCCGCCACGGGAGGCCGCCTGGGCGCCCTCGTGGACAAGGAGCGCACCTCCTTCACCCTCAACGTGCCCAAGCTGAAGGCCGCCGAGGCCCTGGACCTGGCCCTGGAGCAGCTTCTGGAGACGGGCTTCGCCGAGAGCGACTTCAAGCGCCTGAAGTCCCAGCAGCTCAACGCCCTCAACGTGGGCCTCAAGGCCAACAACGACGAGGAGCTGGGCAAGCTGGCCCTGGAGGCCCGCATGTACGAGGGGGCCTACGCCCACCCCGTGCTGGGCACCGCCAGCGGCCTCGAGGCCATCACCCTGGACGACGTGAAGACCTTCGCCCGCACCTACTATGCGAAGACCCGCATGGTCCTGGGCCTCGGTGGCGGTTACGACGACGCTTTCAAGGCCGCGGCCCTGCGGGGGCTGAATCGGCTCTCCGACGTGGCGGCGCCCCCGGTGGCCTTCAACGAGGCGGAGCACCAGGCGGCCTCGCGGATGCAGATCGTCACCAAGGAGACCCGCGCCACCGCCATCTCCTTCGGCATCCCCCTGCGGGAGCGCGATGCCAACGGCACGCCCATCGATGCCCGCGTGAACCGCGCCCACCCCGACTTCCCGGCCCTGTGGGTGGCCACCTCCTACCTGGGCCAGCACCGCAACAGCACCGGCGTGCTCTACCAGCGCCTCCGCGAGGTGCGCGGCCTCAACTACGGCGACTACGCCTACCTGGAGGCCTTCCCCGGCGGCATGTTCCAGTTCCAGCCCGATCCCGGCGTGGCGCGCACCTTCAACCACTGGCAGGTGTGGATCCGCCCCGTGGCCCCCGCCAACGGCCCCTTTGCCCTGAAGGCCGCCCTCTTCGAATTGGACCGTCTCGTGAAGGACGGTATGCCCGCCGAGGGTTTCGAGTCCACCCGCACCTACCTCGTGAAGTTCCTGGACCACCTCACGGATACGGGCGCCAAGCGCCTGGGGCACGCCTTGGACAACGCCGCCTTCGGCCTCCCCGAGTACGGCGCAGCCTTCAAGGCCAAGCTGAAGGCCCTCACCAAGGCCGACGTGGACAAGGCCATCCGCAAGTACCTGCGGACCTCCGCCCTGGACATCGCCGTCATCACCAAGGACGCCGAGGCCTTCAAGCAGGGCCTCTTCGCCGAGGCGAGTTCCACGCCCAAGTACGACGCCCCCAAGCCCGAGCTGAAGGCCGAGGACGAGGCCATCGCGCGGTTCCGGATCGACCTGAAGCCCGAGGCCGTGACCGTCACGCCGCTGGAGGACCTGTTCAAGTAGCCCCATGACCCTCCGACTCCTCCTCCGGTCCGTCCTGCTGCTCCTGGCCCTCTACGGTGGCCTTTGCGCCGTGGTCTTCGCCCTGCAGCGCCGGCTGCAGTACTTCCCGGACCGGAGCAGCGAGGCGGGGGCCCTCCGGCGGGCGGCGGCCTCGGGGCTCGTGGCCTGGCGGGATCCGGGGGGGCACCTTCTGGGGTGGCGGCGACCCGGCCCCGCCCAGGCTGCCGCTCGGTTGCTGGTCTTCCATGGGAATGCGGGCAACGCCCTGGATCGCCTCTACTACGTGCGGCTCTTCGAGGCCCTCGGAGTGGACGTGGTGCTGATGGAATACCCCGGTTACGGCGCGCGGGCCGGTGCGCCCTCGGAGGCGGCCCTGGTGGCGGCGGGCGCGGAGGCGGCGGCCCTGCTGGCCGCCGAAGGTCCGCTCTTCCTCCTGGGCGAAAGCCTCGGTTCCGGGGTGGCCCTGCAGGTGGCCGGGGCCGCCCCGACCCGGGTTCGAGGGGTGCTGCTGGTGACGCCCTATGCGCGGATGAGTGACGTGGGGGCGGAGGCCTATCCCTGGCTACCCGTGCGCTGGCTGCTGAGGGATCGCTGGGACAACCTCGCGGCCCTGCCGCGCTACCCCGGCCCCGTGGCCATCCTCCTGGCGGGGCAGGATGAGGTGGTGGGCGCCGCCCAGGGCCGGAAGCTGGCCGCGGAGGCCCGGGGGCCGGTGCAGGTGTGGGAGCAGCCAAAGGCCGGGCACAACACCCTCACCCTGGCCCCCAGGGAAGGCCACTGGGCGGACCTCTGGGC
The DNA here is from genome assembly GCA_035254125.1 of Holophagaceae bacterium. Lineage (GTDB taxonomy): Bacteria > Acidobacteriota > Holophagae > Holophagales > Holophagaceae > JAFDVN01. Next base: position 50,515 of record DATFAX010000124.1, read on the forward strand.
CTTCGTCAGGACCGGCAGCTGACGCCGGTGCCCTTCAGCCCGCAGTAGCCCTCGGGATTCCGGTCCAGGTACTGCTGGTGGTAGGGCTCGGCGAAATAGAAGGGCGGGGCGGGAAGGATCTCCGTGGTGATGGGGGCGAAGCCTGCGGCCCGCAGGCGGATGTCGTAGGCCGTCCGGGACGCCTCCGCGGCCAGGCGCTGGGTCTCGGTGGTGGGGTAGATGCCGGAGCGGTACTGGGTGCCTTCATCGTTCCCCTGGCGCATGCCCTGGGTGGGGTCGTGGGCTTCCCAGAAGGTCGACAGCAGGGTGTCGAAGGAGATCTTCCGGGGATCGTAGACCACCTTCACCACTTCGGCATGGCCGGTCTCACCGGAGCAGACTTCCTCGTACGTGGGGTTCGGCGTGTGACCGGCCTGGTAGCCCACGGCGGTGTTCACCACCCCGGGCAAGCGCCAGAAGAGACGCTCCACGCCCCAGAAGCAGCCGGCGGCGAAGTAGGCCACCTCGCAGCCCTTGGGCTCCGCCTCCAGGTCCAATCCCAGCACCCGGTGGGGATCCTGGAGGTGCATGACCTCGTTCCGACCCGTCAGGGCCTCCCGGATCGTGGGGAGCACCAGCTTCTTCTTCTCGGGAACCATGGCAGACTCCGCAGGGGGATGGGGTTGGACGGGCTCCAGGATGTGACAATACTTGCCCATGATCTACCTCGATCACAACGCCACCACCGCCGTGGACCCCGAGGTCCTCGCCGCCATGCTGCCCTGGTTCGCGGAGCGCCCCGGCAACGCGGGCAGCGCCCACGCCCTGGGGCACCTCGCGGAAGCCGCCGTGAACCGGGCCCGCGACCAGGTGGCGGCCCTGCTGAGCTGTGCCCCGGCGGAGCTGGTGTTCACGTCCGGGGCCACGGAGGCACTGAACCATGCGATTCGGGGGGTGGTGGAGGCCTTCCCCGCCAAGCGCCACATGGTGATCTCCGCCGTGGAGCACCCGGCGGTCCAGGCCCTGGCCGCCTGGCTGCCCTCTCAGGGGGTGGAAGTGTCCGTGGCCCCGGTGGACGGTGAGGGCCGCCTGGATCTGGAGGCCCTGGAGGCCCTGATCCGTCCCGACACGGCCCTGGTGGCCGTCATGGCCGCCAACAACGAAAGCGGGGTGCTGAATCCCCTGGACGAAGTGGGCGCCCGGGTCCACGCCAAGGGCAGCCTCCTCCTGGTGGACGCCACCCAGGCCGTCGGCAAAGTGCCGGTCTCGGTGGCCCAGGGGCCTGCGGACCTGCTCTGCCTGTCGGCCCACAAATTCCACGGTCCCAAGGGCGTGGGGGCCCTCTACCTTCGCCGGGGCCTGCGCCTGAAGCCGCTGCTCCTCGGCGGCGGCCAGGAGCGGGGGCGCCGGGGTGGCACCGAGAACGTGCCGGGTCTCGTGGGTCTCGGGGCCGCGGCGGCCTTGGCTTCGGAGCGCCTGGGCTACCTGACCTGCGTGGCCGAGCTGCGGGACCACCTGGAAGCCACCTTGCTCGCAGCCGTGCCCCGCCTGAAGGTGCTGGGCCAGGGGGCCCCCCGCCTGCCCAACACGAGCCTGCTGGCCTTCGAGGGCGTGGAGGGGGAGGCCTTGCTGTTGAAGCTGGACCGCGCCGGCATCTGCGTGTCCACGGGCTCCGCCTGCAGCACGGGCCACAAGGAGCCCAGCCACGTGCTCCGGGCCATGGGCGTGGACCCCGCCTACGCCAAGGGCACCCTGCGCGTGAGCTTGGGCCGCACCACCACGGCGGTGGAGGTGGAGACCCTGGAGGACCTCCTGCCTGGGGTGGTCGCCGAGCTGCGCGGGGCGGGCACCTTCAGCCGCTAGCCGGGTTGGGGCATGCTGGGGGATCCACCCCGGAGTCCCCATGCTGCGCCACGTCCTGCCCGCCCTCGTCGCCTTCCCCCTGCTCGCGCAGGTGCCCGCCGACTTCGACGCCTACGTGCAGAAGACCCTGAAGGCCTTCGACGTGCCGGGCCTCTCCGTGGCCGTGGTGAAGGACGGCAAGGTGGTGCTCGCCAAGGGCTACGGCCTGCGCAAGCTGGGCGCCCCGGGCGCCGTGGACGCCCACACCCTCTTCGGCATCGCCTCCAACTCCAAGGCCTTCTGCGCCGCCTCCGTGGCGATCCTTGTGGATGAGGGCAAGCTCGCCTGGGACGATCCCGTCATCAAGCACCTGCCCGGCTTCAGGGTGGCCGATCCCTTCGTCACCCGGGAGCTCACGATCCGCGACCTGCTCTCCCACCGTTCGGGCCTGGGCTTGGGCGCGGGGGACCTCATGTACTGGCCCGACACCGATTTCACCCGGGAACGGGTGCTGGCGGGCGCGGCCCACCTCAAGCAGGCCAGCAGCCTGCGCAGCCGCTACGCCTACAACAACCTCGGCTTCGTGGTGGTGGGTGAGATCGTGGCCAAGGTGGCGGGCATGCCCTGGGAGGCCTTCGTGGCGGAGCGCATCTTCAAGCCCTTGGGCATGACCGAGAGCCGCATCACCAGCGACGGCATCCCCGACACCGCCAACGTGGCCTTCCCCCACGCCAAGGGCTGGCGCCAGGACCAACCCCTCGCGCCCGTGGTGCGCACCCGGGACCAGGTGTGGGCCGCCGCCGCGGGCCTGAAGTCCAACGTCACCGACCTGGCCAAGTGGGTGACCTGCCAGCTGGCCCTGGGCCAGCTCCCCGACGGCAAGCAGCTCATCTCCACCCAGTCGATCCACGAGATGTGGAGCCTGCAGATCCCCACCCGCATCGCCGAGAAGCCCACGGCCGGCATGGAGGAGCTGAAGCCCCAGTTCGCGGGCTACGGCCTGGGCTGGAGCCTCCGCGACTACGCGGGCCACAAGGTGGTGAGCCACGGCGGCGCCCTCACGGGCATGCTCTCCACCGTGGTCATGGTGCCCGACCAGAAGCTGGGCATCGTGGTGCTCACCAACCAGGAACAGGGCGGCGCCTATGCCTCCCTGGTCTACCGCATCCTGGATCAGGTGCTGGGCCGGCCCCCCAAGGACTGGGCGACGCTGCTCCAGAAGCAGGGGGCCGAACGGCTGGCCAAGGACCAGCAGGCCCTGAAGGACGCCGAGGCCAAGCGGGCCAAGGATAGCCGCCCCAGCCTGCCCCTGACCCGCTACGCCGGAACCTACCGCGACGCCTGGTACGGGGACGTGGTCATCACCGAGCAGGGCGGCAAGCTCGGCATCCGCCTGGTCCCCACCGCCGCCGCCGTGGGCGAGCTGCAGCCCTGGCAGCAGGACACCTTCCGGGCCGTCTTCCAGGATCCCAACGTCCCCGACGCCTACCTCACCTTCCGCCTGGATCCCGCGGGGGAGATCGAAGGCGTGCGGATGGTCCCCACCAGTGGATTGGCGGACTTCAGCTTCGACTACCAGGACCTCAATCTGCGCCCGGTGAAGGCGAAGTAAAGGAAGGCCGCAGAAGGCGCAGGAGCATCCGGATCAAGGTTCCCCTGCGCCTTCCACGTTCCGATCTCGCACTCGGTCTGGTCGCTCAGACGAAGAGCGTGACGGCCTCGCCCTGGTCATCCACCGGCCACCCGGCGATGCCGGGCAGGGTGTCCTCAGGGCAGCGCCGCACGGGGCGGGGGGCCTCTTCCGTCAATGGCACCATCACGGCGCAGCCCAGGAACAGCATCCAGGGAAGGGCGCCGAAGGGCTGGGAGCTGTGGACGGGGAGGGGCACGGCAGAACCTCTGCCGGATTCTTCGGACCACCGCGACGCGAGGTTTAGAACTTTCTCAATTCGTCAAGGTAGTGCCCGAGGGCGTAGCTCAGCCAGCGGTGGTCCGGCAGGTCCCGGCTGAGGTAGCCCATGTGCCCGCCGCGCCGTTCCATGTGGAGGTGCACGCCGGGGCCCAGGGCCGCGTTTCGCAGGTCCACGGCGGCCACGAAGGGATCGTCCTCGGCGTGGAGGATCACCGTAGGCGTGGTGACCTTGCCCAGGTGGGGCGCGGCGCTGCAGCGCGTGTAATAGTCGTGGCGGTCCCGGAAGCCCCCCGCCGGCGCCGTGTAGGCATCGTCGAAGGCCCGGAGGCTCATGCCCCGGCTCAGGCGGTAACGCCCCGTGGGGATGAGGCCCGCGGCTTCGCGTTCCCGGACGGACTGCACCACCCGGCGGACGAAGTAGAGGTCGTAGGCCTTGTTGGGCCAGGAGGAGATCAGGTCCGAGCAGCGGGCCAGGTTCACGGGCGGGTTCACGGCGATAGCCGCATCGGGCTTGGGGTGGGGGCCGTCGTGGCCTTCGCCCAGGTTGAGCAACAGGGCGTTGCCCGAGAGCGAGAACCCGATGGCCAGCACGCGGCCGGGCCCCCGCCGACGGGCCTCGGCGAAGACAGCGCCCAGGTCCCCGGCCACCCCGCTGTGGTAGGTGCCCCGGGCGAGCCCCTTGCCCCGTCCGCAGCCGCGGTGATTGACCGTCCAGACCTCCATGCCCCGCGCCAGGCCCAGCCGCACGGCCCGGCGCACGTAGGGGCGTTCGTCATCGCCGCCCAGGCCATGGAAGACGCAGAGGCGGTCCGAGGCCCCGGCGCCGAAAATGCGACCGGCCAGCCGATCCGCATCGGCCAGGATGATGTCCAACGGCTCCCAGGGCTCGGCCAGGGGCGGCTCCGGCAGGTAGTTGGCGGCCAGGGTTTGCAGATGTCCGGTGGCGGCCCACCAGGGGGAGCGGCAGGGCAGGGAAGGGCGGGTGAGCTGCATATGGGGGTAAGGATGAAGGAGAAAGGATGAAGGATGAAGGATGAATGGGGGGGCCATTCATCCTTCATCCTCTAGCCTTCAGCCTTCCCGCTCAGTGGCCGGCCATCTTCTCCAGCTTGTCCGCCTCGGCCAGGTGGGTCAGGCCGCTCTCGAACCACTTCTGCTTACCGTCCAGGATGGCCCGGCTGACCTTCACCTTCACGTCGTCGTCGTTGGAGGCGAAGCCCGCGAACTTGGAGCGGATGCGGCGCTCGGTGTTGCGGCAGAAGAGGTCGGCCAAGTCCGCGGCCTCCTTGGCGTTGGGGTGGTTGGCCTTGCGCATGGCCTCGGCGTGCAGCACCGCGGCCACCATGGCGAAGAGGTCGGCGCCGATCTCCACGCCGCGGAACACGGTGATCTGCTTCTTCTCCAGCTTGGGCCCGAACTTGACCATCTGGTGGAAGAGGGCGCGGCTCAGCTTGCGGGTGAGGCGCTCGGCGGTGCGGAGGTGCTTGCCGTTGGGGCCGAACTGGCCGTGCTTGAAGGCGGTGAAGAGGCCGTTCCAGCGGCTGGGGTACCACCAGGCGTAGAAGCCGATGACCTTGGGCAGGGCGGCCAGGCGCTGGCCCATGGTGCTCTTGGGGTTCACCAGGTCCCAGGCCTTGCCCAGGTGGAGGTCCAGGGCCTCGCGGGCGATGAAGAGCCGCATGATCTCGGAGGAACCCTCGAAGATCAGGTTGATGCGGAAGTCGCGCATGATGCGCTCGATGGGGATGCCGATGTCGCCGCGGGCCTTGAGGCTGTCGGCGGTCTCGAAGCCACGGCCGCCGCGGATCTGCAGCGTGTCGTCGATCATGCGCCAGCCTTCCTCGGTGCTCCACATCTTGGCCATGGCGGCTTCCAGGCGGATGTCGCGGTGGCCGTCGTCGGCCATGCGGTCGCACAGGGTGCTCATGGCGTCGATGGCGAAGCTGGTGGCGGCGATGTCGGCGATCTTATGGGCCAGGGCCTCGTGCTTGCCCACCACGGCGCCCCACTGGTAGCGCTTGGAACCCCAGGCGCGGACGATCTGGGTGAGGCGGCGGCCGCAGCCGCGCACGCCGCTGGGGATGGAGAGGCGGCCCGTGTTGAGGGTGACGAGGGCCAGCTTCAGGCCCTTGCCCTCGGCCAGGAGCATGTTCTCCTTGGGCACGCGCACGTTGGTGAAGCGGATGATGCCGTTCTCCAGGGCGCGCAGGCCCATGAAGTGGCAGCGGGTGACCACCTCGACGCCGGGCCAATTCTTCTCGACGATGACGGCGGAGATCTTCTTGGTGTCGTCATGGCGGGCCATGACCACGAAGAGGTCGGCGATGGTGCCGTTGGTGCACCAGAGCTTGTCGCCCGTGAGGAGGTAGTCGCCCTCGGGGGTGCGGGTGAGGGTCGTGGCCAGGTTCGCGGGGTCGGAGCCCACTTCGTCCTCGGTGAGGGCGAAGGCGGAGACGGCGCCCTTGGCGATCATGGGCAGGTACTTCTGCTTCTGGGCGGGGGTGCCGAAGGTGATGAGCGGGTTGGGCACGCCGATGCTCTGGTGGGCGCTGAGCAGGGCCAGCACGTTGGCATCCTGGGTGCCGATGAGCTCCATGATCTTGCCGTACTCGACCTGGTGGAA
>DATFAX010000125.1:0-16848 GCA_035254125.1 Holophagaceae bacterium
GAAGGCGATGGTCTGGTCCTGCAGGCTCGTGACCACCTGGAAGATGGACACGGCCAGGCCCACGATCAGGGACACCAGCAGGGCGGGCCCCGCCACCATCAGGGAGGTCTTGAGGGCGTCCTGGGCCAGCTTGGCGATGACCAGCTCGTTCATCCGGTGTACCCCCGGACGAGGCTGTTCACGATGAGGTACCAACCGTCGACCATCACGAAGAGGAGGACCTTGAACGGCAGCGAGATCACCACGGGCGGCAGCATCATCATGCCCATGCTCAGGAGCACGCTGGCCACCACCATGTCCACCACGAGGAAGGGCAGGAAGATCATGAAGCCGATCTCGAAGGCGGTCTTCAGCTCGCTGATCATGAAGGCGGGGAGGAGGGCGGACATGGGGACGTCCGCCTTGGTCTGGGGCGCCGGGGCCTTGGCCAGCTTGAGGAAGAGGCCCAGGTCCTTCTTCCGGGTGTGCTTGAGCATGAACACCTTGAGGGGGGCGCCCGTGCGCTCGAAGGCCTGATCCACGGTCAGCTCGTTGCGGTTCAGGGGCTGGATCACCTGGGTGTTGATCTCGTTGATGGTGGGCCCCATCACGAAGAAGGTGAGCACCAGGGAGAGGCTGATGAGCACCTGGTTGCTGGGCGTCTGCTGCGTGCCCAGGCCCTGCCGGAGGAAGTGCATGACCACCACCATGCGGGTGAAGGAGGTCATGGTCATGAGGATGGTGGGGGCCAGGGTGAGGATGGTCAGCACCATGGCCGCCTGCAGGGCGGTGCTCAGGCCGGGCCCGCTGGGGCTCTTGCCGAAGTTCACGCTCACGGAGGGCAGGGGGGTGGCGGTGGCCGCCGTGCAGGCGAGCAGCACCAGGGCCGGGAGGATCAGGCGGCGGAGCTTCACAGGATCTCCTCCTGCTTCAGCCGGGCTTCCATCTCCTTCACGGGGACGGGGCGGGTCAGCTCCACGGCCTGGGCCACCTGATCCTGGAAGGCTCCGGCGGGGGTGTTCTCGAGGCCGTCCAGGCGGGCCAGCAGGGAGATGCCCTGGGGGTGGAGGGCGATGAGGAAGCGCTCCCCCTCGGCCTCCAGGATGCTCACGAAGCGCCGGTCCCCCAGGGCCAGGGTCTCGGCCACCTTGAGCTTCTCGCCGCCGGACCCGGGGAGGTGCTTCCGGCCGTACTTCTTGAGGGCCCATAGGCTGGCGCCGGCCAGGCCCAGCACCACGAGCAGGGAGCCGAAGGCCTGGAAGCCGCTGGGGCCAGGTTCCGTGGGGGCGTTGGGTGTCGTCTTTCCGTCTTCGAGCTGGATGGGCTGAGCCAGCTCCCTCTGGGCGGGGGTCGGCGCAGGCTGCGCCCCCAGGCTGGAACCCAGCAGGCACAAGGAAAGGAGGGCGGTACGGAGCACGACGGACTCCCGACAGGGGAACCTGTCAGGGCGAGGGGGATGCCAACCCGCCGAGACTGGACCACGGGAGTAGGATGGATCCCTCCAGCCCTTCCCACCCGAGGTGAGCCATGCCGGTTTTCAACCTCTCCATCAACGGTCGATCCCGTGCGGTCGATGTCGAAGGCGATACCCCGCTCCTCTGGGTGCTGCGGGACCACCTGGGCCTCACCGGCACCAAATTCGGATGCGGCATGGGGGACTGCGGGGCCTGCACCGTCCACATCGGCGGCGAAGCCCAGCGGGCCTGCCAAGTGCCGGTCTCCGAGGTGAAGGGCCGGGTGACCACCATCGAGGGCCTCAGCGCCAAGGGGGACCACCCGGTGCAGAATGCGTGGATCGCCTGCGACGTGTCCCAGTGCGGTTACTGCCAACCGGGCCAGATCATGTCCGCCTGTGCCCTGCTGAGCCGGCACGCCCATCCCACGGACGCCCAGATCGATTCGGGAATGGACGGGAACCTCTGCCGCTGCGGCACCTACCTGCGGATCCGGGAGGCCATCCACCTTGCCGCGAAGACGGCCGGAGGTGCGAAGTGACGTCCCGTCGCGAATTCCTCCAGAACACCGGCGGGCTGGCCCTGGCCTTCCACGTGCCCCTGAGCCTCAAGGGCTTCGAGGCCAAGGCCGCGGTGACCGCCCCCGGAGCCGCCTTCGAACCCAATGCCTTCCTCCGCATCGATCCCGACGGGGCCGTCACCGTGTGGGCCACCCGCAGCGAGATGGGGCAGGGCGTGCGCACCAGCATGGCCATGGCCGTGGCCGAGGAGCTGGAGGCCGACTGGTCCAAGGTGAAGGTGAAGCAGGCCAGCACGGCCAAGAAGTTCGGCGACCTGGGCGTCACCGGCGGCAGCCAGACCACCCGCACCACCACGGAGGCCTTCCGCACCGTGGGGGCCCAGGCCCGGGAAATGTTGCTCCAGGCCGCCGCGGACACCTGGAAGGTGCCCAAGGCCGAGTGCCGGGCCGAGCACGGGATGATCCATGGCCCCGGTGGCAGGAAGGCCGGCTACGGCTCCCTGGTGGCCGCCGCGGCGAAGCTCACGCCCCCGGCCAAGCCCGCCCTGAAGGCCCGGAAGGACCTCCGCATCCTGGGCAAGGACACCCTGCGCCTGGACGGTCCCGACATCGTCACGGGCAAGGCCGAGTACGGCACCGACATCCGCCGCCCCGGCATGCTGGTGGCGAGCATCGAGCGGTGCCCCGTGTTCGGCGGCAAGCTCAAGTCCTTTGACGCCTCGGCGGCCCTGAAGCAGCCCGGCGTGAAGCACGTCGTGGAGGTGCCCAGCGGCGTGGCCGTGGTGGCCGTCGACACCCACAGCGCCTTCTCCGCCCGCGAATTCCTCAAGATCGTGTGGGACGAGGGCCCTGCGGCCACCACGGACAGCGCCGCCCTCCGCACCCAGTTCGAGGCCCGCCTGCAGCAGCCGGGCAAGGTGGTGCGCTCGGAAGGCGACGCGTCCCAGGCCCTGACGGGCGCCGCCAAGAAGCTGGAAGCCACCTACGATGCCCCCTTCCTGGCCCACGCCACCATGGAACCCATGGTGGCCACGGCGGACGTCCGCAAGGACCGCTGTGACATCTGGGCCCCCAGCCAGGGGCCGGGCTGGGCCATGGAGGCCCTCACCAAGCTCACGGGCCTCAAGCCGGACCAGATCGAAGTCCACGTGCCGCTGCTGGGCGGCGGCTTCGGCCGGCGGGCCATGGGTGACTTCATGTTGGATGCCGTGGCCTGCTCCAAGGCCGTGGGGGCCCCGGTGAAGGTGCAGTGGACCCGCGCCGACGACATCCGCCATGACGGCTACCGGCCCGCCACCCTCCACCGCCTGGAGGGCGGGCTGAACGCCAAGGGCGAGGTCATCGGCTGGCGTCACCGCTTCGCCGGCCCCTCCATCGCCACCTCCGCCAAGTTCCCCTGGCCGCCTGAATCCACGGAGCTCAGCGGCGCCGCGGACCTGGCCTACGCCATCCCCGGCCTCGAGGTGCAGTGGGCCCAGTCGGAGACGCCGGTGCCCCTGTGGTTCTGGCGGGCGGTCCCGGCGAGCTTCAATCCCTTCGTCACCGAGTGCTTCCTGGACGAGCTGGCCCACGCCGCCGGCAAGGATCCCCTGGCCCTGCGCCTGGAGCTCATGCACGCCGCCCCGCACAAGGTGGGCCACGACACCGTGGATCCGGCCCGCGTGAAGGGCGTGCTGCAGCTGGCCGCCGCCAAGGCCGACTGGGGCAAGCCCCTGCCCAAGGGCTGGGGTCGCGGCATCGCCATGCACCCCTACCTGGAGTGCGGCACCTATGTGGCCGAAGTGGCTGAGGTGGAAGTGGGGGCCGACGGCGCCATCAGGGTCCATCGCGTGGTCTGCGCCGTGGATTGCGGCCTGGTGCTCAACCCGCTCAACGTGAAGGCCCAGATGGAAGGCGCCGTGGCCTTCGGGCTCTCCGCCGCCCTGCGCGGCGAGGTCACCGTGGACAAGGGCCGCGTGGTGCAACAGAGCTTCAAGGACTACCGCGTGCTGCGCCTCGAAGAGATGCCCAAGGTGGAGGTCCACTTCGTGGAGAGCAGCCATCCCTCCGGCGGCGTCGGCGAGCCGGGACTGCCGCCCCTGGCGCCCGCCGTGGCCAATGCGGTCTTCGCGGCCACGGGCAAGCGCCTGCGCAGCATGCCCTTCACCCCGGACAAGGTCCTCAAGGCGTGAAGGAATTCCGCGACATCCAGCGCCTGCTCCAGGACGCCCGGGAACCGCTGGCCCTCGCCACCCTCGTGGAGGTGGAGGGGGCCAGCTACCGGCGCCCCGGGGCCCTGCTCCTCACGGACGGGCACCGGGTGCTCCGGGGCAGCCTCAGCGGCGGGTGCCTGGAGGGCGAGGTGATGGCCCGGGCCCGGGAGGTGCTGGAGGATGGGCGCCCGCGCCTGTTGACCTACGACCTGCGTGGGGACGCCGACCTCGTGTGGGGCAGCGGCATGGGGTGCGCGGGGGTGCTCACGGTGCGGGTGGCCCGGGTGACGCCGCAGCGCCTCCCCGCCTGGCTGCTGGGGGTGGATGAAGCCTGGGACTGCCGGGAAACGGTGCACCTGCGCCTGTCCCCGGATGCCGACACCGAGCCCGAGGTGCTGGGCGCGGCCGAAGGCGGATCCATCCCCCTGCCGCCCCCGGTGGCCCTCTGGATCTGGGGGGGCGACGAGGACAGCCGGCTCCTGGCCCACCTCGCCCAGGCCCTGGGCTGGTTCGTGGGCGTGGTGGACCATCGGCCGGCGTTCGTCACCGAAGCCCGCTTCCCCGCCGTGGACGCCCGTCGCGCCGGCCACCCGGAGCAGCTCGCCGCCACCCTTCCCCTGGATCCCCGCAGCGCCGTGGTGCTGCTCACGCACAACTACCTCAAGGATCTGGAGGCCCTCCGCGGGCTGCTGGAAACCGAGGTGGGCTATCTGGGCCTCATGGGCTCCCGGGCGCGGTGCGCGCGCCTGAAGGCGGAGCTGGCCACCTCGGATCCCCGCCTGCACGCGCCCGTGGGACTGGACCTGGGGTCCCGGGCCCCGGAGGCCGTGGCCCTCTCCATCCTCGCCGAGGTGCAGGCCGCCCTTGAGGGCGGGTCGGGCCGACCCCTGTCGGTGACCCCATGATCGCGGCCATCGTCCTGGCCGCGGGAGCGTCACGGCGCCTGGGGCAGCCCAAGCAGCTCGTGGCCCTGGCCGGGGAGGCCCTGCTGCGGCGGGCGGTGCGCATGGCCCTGGAGGCGGGCTGCGGCGCCGTGATCCCGGTGCTGCCCCGGGAGCATGCCCGTTACCTCGCGGTGCTGGAGGGGCTGGAGGTGAGTCCCTGCATCAACCTCCAGGCGGAGGAAGGCATGGGCGCCTCCCTTCGTGCGGGGGCCGACGCGCTTCCGGGGGCCGCGGAGGGCGCCCTGGTGATGACCGTGGATCAGGTGGCCGTGGACACGGCGCTCCTCCGGCGCCTGCTGGCGGCATGGCGCACCGAGCCGCATCGCCCGGCGGGCTGCGCCTACGACGGGCAGGTGGGGATCCCGGCCCTCTTCCCCCGGAGCCATTTCCCGGGCCTCCGCGCCTGCCGGGGCGACCAGGGCGCCCGGGGGCTGCTGGGGGGGGCGCTGCACGTACCCTTCCCCCGGGGCGGCGAGGACCTCGACACCCCGGAGGATCTTCAGCGCTTCACGCGGTGAGCGACTCGGGCCCCTTCTTGCGGGCGTGGGCCTTCCGCGCCTTCTCCACCTCCGGGAGGTGCTCGATGGCCCACTTGGCGAGGCCGCCCAGGGGCTCCTTCAGGCTCTCGCCCAGGGGCGTGAGGCTGTACTCCGTGCGGGGCGGCACCTCGGGGTAGATGGTGCGCTTCACCAGGCCATCCTCCTCCAGCTTGCGCAGCGTCTGCGTGAGCATCTTCTGGCTGATGCCGCCGATCTCCCGCTGCAGCTCGCCGTAGCGTTTCGTGCCGCTGCTGAGCAGGTAGATGATCAGCGCGGTCCATTTGTCCGCGATGAGGTCGAGCACCATGCGCGTGGGGCAGGCGGCATGGAGCAGGTTGGTGGGGCAGACCTTGCCTTCGGAGCCTTTGCTTACCATCGGGTACCTACCTTCCGAAATAGTGCCTACTTTCCAAAAGAGAGTAAGCACCTAAAGTTTCCCTCACGGCCCATCCGAATGCAAGGGTCGAAAGGAGCAAGATCATGTCCGCCCTCGTTTCCTCCATCACCGACGCGGAGTTCCAGGCCACGGTGGCCGAAGGCGTCACCCTCGTGGACTTCTGGGCCCCCTGGTGCGGCCCCTGCAAGATGATCGCCCCCACCCTGGACGAGCTGGCCGGCGAACTGCAGGGCAAGGCCCGCATCGCCAAGGTCAACGTCGACGACAACCCCGAGGTGGCCGGGTCCTTCGGGATCATGTCCATCCCCACCCTCCTGCTCTTCAAGGACGGCAAGCCCGTGGGCAAGGTCGTGGGCGCCCAGCCCAAGGCCAGTCTCAAGGCCTTCGTGGAGCAGGCCCTCTGAAGGCCGCCCCCGCCATGCCCGCGCCCCGCATCCTCCGCGTGCCCATCCTCCCCCTGGGGTTGGTGAATGCCCACCTCATCCTCGGGGAGGAAGGCACCATCCTGGTGGACACGGGGCTGCCCGGCTCCGAGGCGAAGATCGAGCGCGCCCTTCGCCGGGAAGGGCGCTCGCTCCGCTCCCTCACGCTGATCGTGGTGACCCACGCCCACGTGGATCACGCGGGCAGCGCCGCCCGCCTCCGGGAGCGCTCCGGGGCCCCCATCGTGGCCCACGCTGGCGATCTCATGTACCTCCGCCGGGAACGGCCCATGTCCTTCTGCCCCACGGGCTGGTTCGGGCGGTTCTTCCTCCGCACCCGCCTCATGCTGCAGCCCTATGTGGGCTTCACCCCGGACCTGCTGCTGGGCGAAGGGGAGTCCCTGGACCTCGCCCCCTATGGGATGGAGGGGGAGGTGCGATCCACCCCGGGTCACACCGCCGGTTCCATCTCCGTGGCGCTCCGTTCCAAGGACGCCCTCGTGGGGGACCTCCTCGCTTCAGGTCTGCTGCTCGGTGGCATCGCCCGCATCGGGCACGCCAAGCGCCCACCCTTCGAGGACGACCCGACCCGGGTGGGCCGGGAGCTGGTCCGGCTCCTCGACGCCGGCGCCGAACGCTTCTTCATGGGGCATGGCGGTCCGCTTCCCGCCGAGGAGGTGCGCCGTCATGCCTCCCACTTGAACACCCTGCAATCCACTCAGGAGCTCCCATGATCCTCGTCACCGGCCCCACGGGCAAAGTCGGCCAAGCCCTCCTCGACGCCCTGCTCGCCAAGGGGGTGGCCTTCAAGGCCCTCGCCCGCAGCGTCGCCTCCGCCCAGTCCCTGGAAGCCCGGGGCGTGGCCGTGGTCCGCGGCGACCTCGCCGATCTCGGCCCCGCCCTCAAGGGCATCGACACCCTGTTCCTGCTCTCCTCCTCGGCGGATCCCTACGCGTCGGAAGCTCCCGCCGTGGCCGCCGCGCAGGCTGCCGGGGTGAAGCGGGTGGTGAAGCTCTCCGCCCTCGGCGCCCAGGCGGATTCCATCAACCCCTTCCTACGGGGCCACGCCCGCGTGGAGCGCCTGCTCGAGGCCGGCGGCCTCTCCTGGACCAGCGTGCGGCCCAGCTTCTTCATGCAGAACTGGGTGCTCTACAACGCCCCCGCCATTCGGGCCGGCCAGCCCGTGTACGCCAATGCCGGCACCGCCAAGCTGGGTTGGGTGGACGTGCGTGACATCGCCGATGTGGCCGTGGCCGCCCTCACGGAGCCGGGCCATGAGGGCCGTGTCTACGAGCTCACGGGGCCCGAGCCCCTGTCCTACGGCGACGTTGTCGCCAAGCTCGCGAAGCTGCTGAGCGGTGAGGTGAGCTACGTGCCCGTGCCCGACGAGGCCGCCTACCAGGGCATGACCGGCATGGGCTTCCCCCCGGACTACGCCTGGGCCCTCACCACCCTGAACCAGCTCGTGCGCCGCGGACTCGCCGATCTGAGCACCCAGACGGTGCAGCTCGTGACAGGCCACGCCCCCCGCAACCTCGACGCCTTCCTCGCCGAATCCAAGGCCGCCTTCCAGGCCTGATCCTTCCCTCCCCACCCTTCGATCGCCGGGCCCCACCCGGTCCGGCATCGCCTGCCCCGAAAGGCACCCCATGACCCCCACCACCCTTCCCACCGTCGCCCCCGAAACCCTCCTGGAGGCCCTCCAGTGGCGCTACGCCACGAAGGCCTTCGATCCCGCCAAGACCATCCCGGTGGCCGATTGGCAGGCCCTGGAGGCCTCCCTCGTGCTCACGCCCTCCAGCTACGGCCTGCAGCCCTACAAGTTCCTCGTCATCACCGATCCGGTGTTGAAGGCCCAGCTGCGCCCCGTCTCCTGGGGGCAATCCCAGATCACGGATGCCTCGCACCTGGTGGTCTTCCTCGCCCGCAACACGATGACGGAAGCCTATGTGGACGGCTACATCGATCGCGTGGCCGAGGTGCGCGGCGTCGCCGTGGGCGACCTCGCCGGCTACCGGAACCTCATGGTGGACAAGCTCGTGAAGAACGAGCAGGACCTCATCATCCCCGAGTGGACGGCGCGTCAGGCCTACCTGGCCTTCGGGCAGCTCATGCAGACCTCGGCCCTCATGGGCATCGATGCCTGTCCCATCGAAGGCCTGGATCCCAAGGCCTACGATCGGATCCTGGGCCTCGAAGGGGGCGACTACCGCACCGTGGCCGTCTGCGCCCTGGGCTACCGCGCCGAGGGCGACAAGTACGCCGCGTTGCCCAAGGTGCGCCAGCGGGCCGAGGTGCTCATCGAGCGCCGGTGAGGGGCCCGGTCGATTGAGGGACTGAACCCCGGAGGTGAACGGAGCGCGAGGCGCGGTCGCGCCGCTCCGTTCATCTGCGGTGGCACGTCTCACTCCCGGCCTGTGACCCCGGCTGTGCCCCGGCTCCGGCAGCATGGCACCCGGAGGTGCTGCATGAGGTCGTCCCCCGTCCTCGCCCTGGTGGGCATGGGCCCCGGTCTGGGGCGGAGTCTGGCCCGGACGTGGGGGAGGGAGGGGTACCGCCTCGGCCTCATCGGCCATGATTCCGACGCGCTTGGCGCCTCCGTGGGAGGTCTCCGCGCGGAAGGGTTCGAGGTGCGGGGCTACGCCGCCCATGCGGGCGACCGGGTGGGCCTCGAGGGCGCCTTCCGCGACCTGCGCGCCGAGCTCGGGGATCCGGAAACCCTCATCTTCAACGCATCGGTCTCCCATGAGGCGCCGCCCAGCGAGCTGGCCATCGGGCACCTGGAA
Source organism: Holophagaceae bacterium (assembly GCA_035254125.1). GTDB lineage: Bacteria > Acidobacteriota > Holophagae > Holophagales > Holophagaceae > JAFDVN01. The sequence goes on from DATFAX010000125.1 coordinate 9,234, forward strand.
TCCGACCTCCGTGCGAACGTCACCGGTCTGCTGCTCTCGATCCAGGCGGTGCTGCCGGCCATGCGGGCGGCGGGCCGCGGCAGCCTGCTCCTCACCGGGGGGGGCAGCGCCCTGAAACCCTCCGCCACGGGAGCCTCCCTGGGCGTGGGCAAGGCGGCCCAGCGCAGCCTGTTCCTGTCCCTGGCCAGGGAATTGGAGGGCAGCGCCCTGCGGGTGGGCACGCTGACGATCTGCGGCTTCGTCCAGCCGGGCACGGCCTTCGACCCCGAGGACCTCGCTCGCCAGATGTGGGAACTGCACACCCAGGACCTTGCCCAGCCGGAGATCGAGCGCATCGTGGTGTGATGGCGAAACGCTCCGAGGCTTACCCCGACAATATGCCCGGTCCCTTCTACGTGGACCGCGCCTGCATCGACTGCGGCACCTGCTACGACTTCGCGCCGGAGGTCTTCGCCGATGCGGGTGACCACGCCCGGGTGCACCTGCAGCCCACGGAGGAGGGCTTGCGCCGCAAGGCCGCCCAGGCCCTCGTGGCCTGCCCCGTGGCGGCCATCGGGACGGAGGACAAGGCCTTCCTGAAAGCAGCCGCTCTGGACTTCCCGGTGACCGTGGAGGAGGAGGTGGCCTACTGCGGCTATGCCTCCGAGCGCAGCTTCGGCGGGCGCAGCTGGTTCATCCGCCGGGAGGGCGGCAACGTCCTCTTCGACAGCCCCCGGGCGGCGCCACCCCTGCTGCAGCGGCTCGATGCCCTGGGGGGGATCAAGTGGATGGTGCTCAGCCACCGGGACGACGTGGCCGATCACGCGGCGATCCAGGCGAACTTCGGCTGCCGCCGGGTCATGCATCGGGACGATGGCCTGCGGGGCCTGGAGCACTACGTGGAAGGCCCCGATCCCGTGGCACTGGAGGAGGATCTGGTGCTCATCCCCACGCCGGGCCACAGCCCCGGGAGCCTCTGCCTGCTCTACCGCAACCGGTTCCTCTTCACCGGGGATCACCTCTGGTGGAATCCCCAGGCGGCCCGGCTCTCAGCCTCCAAGGCCTACTGCTGGCACGACTGGCCCACCCAACTCCGAAGCCTGGAGCGCCTCCTGGACTTCGACTTCACCTGGGTGCTCCCGGGGCATGGGGCCTGGTTCCGGGCGGATTCCCCGGAGGCCATGCGCGCCGAGCTAAGCCGGTCGATCCGCATCCTGCGCGGCTGAGGCGGGTACGCCGGCCACCGCTTCGAATTCCGACCGGAGGGCATCCGCGCAGCGGGGGCAGAGCCCGTGGGTGAAGGTGGCCTCCGAATGCTGGTGGATGTAGGCCTCCACCTGGTGCCAGTAGCCGCGGTCATCCCGGATCTTCTTGCAGCTGGCGCAGATCGGCACCAGCCCCCGCAGGGTCTTGATGCTGTCGAAGGCCTGCTTGAGTTCCGCCAGCATGCGATGTTGCTCCGCGGCGTGTCGCTGGTCCCTCAACAGGAGATCCCGGAACATGTGGATCTGGTCCCTGCGCACGAAGGTGAGGAGCAACCCCAGCAGGGCGCCGGCCAGGAGGTCGATCGCGAAATAGGGCCAGTCGAGGGGGCGGGCCCGGAAGGCGTAGAGGGCCCAGCCGCCCAGGGCCAAGGACAGGTTCAGGGCCACCCAGGGCAGGGAGTAGATGAAGCAACCGGCGCCCGCAGCCACGAGCATGAGGTGGGTGGTCTCCCACAGCCGACCTTCGGTGTGGAGGTGGATGAGGGTGGCGCCCACGGCCAGGAGGGTGGCCGTCCCGGCCAGGGCGTTGACCACGGGGATCCGCCGGGGCCGTCGGAGCCAGATCACCATGAACGCGAGCTCCAGGAAGCTCAGGGTCATGAGCGCCACGGCGGAGGGATGGGAGGAGAGGCCCAGCCGGCTGCGGTGGAGCAACCCGTACAGGAGGTCGAGCCCGAGCAACCCTGCGGCGAACAGCCGCGCCCGGCTCTGGATCAGCTGGTCGATCTGGGACTGGGCCTCCCGGAGGTCGGACACCCCTGCAACGGACATGGGGCCAGAATGCCCCCCGGGGGGCTGAAAGGCACGGGCATCGGTCACCAAGTGGGCCTTCCCAGGGGACCGGCTCCCAGGGGCATGTCGAGGTTCTTCGGAGGCGCACCGGAAGGTACCTACTTGCGGGGGCAGGCCCGGGGGCGAAAATAGGTGTTTGAACTTATTTGTGGAGTTGCCGTGTCCCACCCCCTCTTCGACCCCTTCCAGTTGGGCCGCCTCACCCTCCGCAACCGGGTGGTGATGGCCCCCATGACCCGCTGCCGGGCCACGGGCAACGTGCCCAATGCCCTCATGGCCGAGTACTACGGCCAGCGCGCCACCGGTGGCCTGCTCATCACCGAGGGCACCGCCCCGGCTCCGGAGGGCCTCGGCTACGCCCGCATCCCCGGCATCTACAGCGAGGCCCAGGTGGCCGGCTGGAAACGCGTGGCCGAGGCGGTGCACGCGAAGGGAGGCGCGATCTTCGTGCAGGTGATGCACACGGGTCGCGTGGGCCATGTGGCCAATCTGCCGGCCGGGGCCGAGCTCCTCGCCCCGAGCGCCGTGCAGGCCAAGGGCGACATGTGGACCGATGCCGAGGGCATGCAGCCCATCAGCGCCGCCCGGGCGATGACCTCGGAGGAACTCGCGGGGATCCAGGACGCCTTCGTGCAGGCCGCCCGGAATGCCGTGGCCGCCGGCCTCGACGGCATCGAGCTGCACGCGGCCAACGGCTACCTGCTGGAGCAGTTCCTGAACCCCGCCACCAACCAGCGCACCGATGGCTATGGCGGCTCCGTGGCGGCGCGCTGCCGCTTCGTCCTCGAAGTGGCCGCCCGTTGCGCCGAGGCCATTGGCGCCGATCGCGTGGGCATCCGCGTGTCGCCCTGCGGCGTCTTCAACGACATGCCCGGCTACGACGAGGTGGAAGCCACCTACCTGCACCTGGCCACGGAACTCTCGAAGCTGGGGCTCGCCTACCTCCACGTGGTGGACCACAGCGCCATGGGCGCCCCCGCCGTGCCCGACAGCATCAAGACCGCCCTCCGCCAGGCCTTCAAGGGCACCTACGTCCTCAGCGGCGGCTATGACCGCGCCCGGGCCGAAGCGGATCTCGCCGCAGGCAAGGGCGACCTCGTCGCCTTCGGGCGGCCCTTCATCGCCAACCCCGACCTGGTGGCTCGCATGAAGGCTGGCGCCGCGCTGGCGGAGCCGGTCCCGGAGACCTTCTACACCCCCGGCGAAGCCGGGTACACGGATTACGCTTTCCTGAACTGACCCGGGAAGGTTTGATCCCGGTTGCCGGAATCCTTCCGATAGGCTTTTTCCATGGCCTTGGATCTGCTCTCGCCCCCGGATGGCGCTCCCGTCGAGCCGCCCCCGGGGGCTTCGCGCATCACCCATGAGCGGGGTCCCATGACCCGCCAGGTGCGCGCGGCGGCCCTGGCCGAAGGTGGCGAGCCCGCCTGGGAGGACCTCCTGGCCTCGGTGTCCCCCACCTGCCGGGACCGGTTCCGAAAGCCCATCGGCTATTTCGAGTGGGTGGAATCCGAGCTGGCGCTGGAGCTGCACCACGCCTGGATCACCCGGAAGGGGGAGGAATTCATGGCCCAGCGCGGGGCCGATGCGGCGCGGGAGATCCTGAACGGGGCCCAGAGTTGGATCCTGCGTCTGGCCACGCCTTCGCTGCTCATCCAGTCCATGCCGCGGCTCTTCCACTTCTACTACCGCGGTGGGGAGCTGCGGGTGGTCTCGATGGAGGCCGGGGCGGCCCGGCTCGAGCTGCACGCCTCCGGCTACTTCCCGAGCTGGTACCGCGATGCGCTGCCCGCCTGGGCCATGGAGGCCCTGCGGCTCACCGGGCTGAAGGACCTGAAGGTGGACTACCTGCCCCCGCCGCCCGGTCTCCCCGACGTGCACGGCTACGACCTCCGCTGGCGCCCCTGAGGGCGGACCCCCAGGGCCCGACTAGACTGGGGGCATGCCCGCCGCGACCACCGTGCCTGCCGAGATCCTCGCCGCCTACGGCCTCCGTGGGCCAGGCATCGAGCCCCTGGGGCAGGGTCGCATCAACGACACCTTCCGGGTGGGGGACGTGGTGGTGCAGCGCCTCAACGGGGAGGTATTCCCCGCCGGGGAGGCCGTCTTGGCAAACCTCGAGCGGGTGCTCGCCCACCTGGGAGGGAAGGGGGCCACGCCCCTGCGCCTGCTGCCGACCGTGGGCGGGGCCCTCAGCGCCCGGGATGGCGCGGGCGACCTCTGGCGGGCCTTCAACTTCCTGCCCGGGACGCGCACGGTGGAGGGGCGGGCCACCCCTGCAGAGGCGGAGGCCGCGGCCCGCGGCTTCGGAGCCTACTTGCGGGCCCTGGCGGATCTGCCCGTGGTGGCCCTGAAGGTGGTGATCCCGGGGTTCCACGACACCCCCGCGCGGCTCGCGGCCTTCGAGGCGGCCCGGCGGCGGGATCCACTGGGACGCGCGGCCACGCTGGGCCCCCTGGACTCCCTGCTGGCGCGGCTGCGACCCCATGCGGGGGATCTGGTGGACCCTTCGGTGCCGATCCGCATCGCCCACGATGACACCAAGCTCAACAACGTGCTCTTGGATGCCGCCACCGGCCGGGCGATCTGCGTGCTGGACCTGGACACCACCCAGCCGGGCAGCTGGCTGGCCGACTTCGGGGACATGGCGCGGAGCGCCTGCAATCCCGGGGGGGAGGAGGCCGCCGGGGGCCGGGACCTGGCCCCGGATCTCGACACCTTCGACGCCCTCGCCCGGGGGTTCCTCGCGGAACTGGGGCCGTTGCTCACGCCCGCCGAGCGGCAGCGGCTCGCCGTGGCCCCGGCCGTGATCGCCTTCGAATTGGGGCTCCGCTTCCTCACGGATCACCTCGAGGGGGACTCCACCTTCCGCGTGGCGCGCCCCGGGGACAACCTCCGCCGGGCCGAAGTGCAATGGGCCCTCGCCGCGGGTTTCCTGGAAGCCACCCCACGCCTGCAGGCGATCGTGGAAGGGGCACTGAGGGGCTGACGTCGGACGGCGCCTGCGCGACACTGGAGGGCTGATCCCGGAGTCCCCGTGTCCCGTCCCTGCCCCTGCCAGTCCAAGAAGACCTACGATCGCTGCTGCGAGCCCTTCCACGCGGGCAAGGCCTATCCCGAGACCTGCGAGAAGCTCATGCGCAGCCGCTTCTCCGCCTACGCCATGGCGAAGGTGGACTACCTGCTCGCCACCACCGCCAAGGACAAGCGCGAGGAGGAGAAGCGGGACGAGCTCCTGGACTACTGCCTCAGCGTGAAGTGCGTGAACCTCAAGGTGCTGGAGGCCAAGGGCGGCGCCGGGGACGAGGAGGGCGTCGTGCGATTCCACGCCAGCCTCTCCGTGAACGGCAAGCGCCACCTCCACTCCGAGCGGAGCACCTTCGTCCGCGAGGACGGGAAATGGGTGTATCTGGACGGCGAGACCAACTAGGGCTGTTCGCCTAGGCCGCCCAGACCACCGACCGCAGCGACAGGTTGCCCTGCTCCCAGCCCTCGAAGAGGGGCTCCGCGGGAGCGCCGTCCGCGGCGCCCCAGATCGCGAAGAGGGGATCCAGGTGCTCGGGGGTGGGCACGGCCAGCTCCGCGAAGGGGGCCGAGGACCGGTAGGTCACCGCCTGGGGCAGGTTCCCCGCGTGGAGGTGGCGGGCCATCCATTGATCGAAGGCATGGGCCCATCCTTCCGGCTGGGCGGCTTCGGGTCGCAGGCGCTGGGGATTGTGGACCAGGCCGCCGCTGCCGAGGAGGAGCACGCCATCCTCCCGGAGGGGGGCCAGGGCCAGGCCCAGCTCGGCCAAGGCCCGGGGACTGGTGCCCTGGGGCAGGCTCATCTGCACCACGGGAATGTCCGCAGCGGGGTACATCCAGCGCAGGGGGGACCAGGTGCCATGGTCCAAGGGCCGATGGGAATCCACGTCACCGGAAAGCCCGGCGTCCTCCAGGAGCGCCAGGGCCCTGAGTACCAGCTCCGGGTTGCCCCGGGCGGGATAGGTCAACGCGTAATGGGCATCGGAGGCGCCGATGAAGTCGTGGAGCACGCCGGGAATGCGGGCGCCGGTGAAGGTGGGCTTGGGCGTCCGCCAGTGGGCGGAGATGCTGAGGATGGCCTTGGGGCGCAGCCCTGCGGCCCACCCGGCCATGGCCTGGGACCAAGCCCCCGATTCCCGCATGAGCCGAGTCGACCCGTGGGAGATGAACACGCAGGGCATGGTGGGCATGCCCTGATGCTACCTCGTAAAACGAGCCGAATTCAGAATCCTGTCATACTTTGATGTAAGGAACGGACGAGCCCCGGGCCGTGGAAGATCAGTGCGGAATAAACCTGCACCAAGGCCGCGCCATCCTCGAGGGACTCCTGCACCTGGGTCCCGGACCCGATGCCGCCGCAGGCCACCAGGGGCAGCCGGCCCTGCAGCCGGGCCAGGATGCGCCGTTGGACCTCCCGGGCCTTGGAGCGCAGGCCCACGCCGCTGAGGCCACCGGCGCCCCAGGATTCCACGCGGGCGCGGTTCGCGTCGGAGACGATGCCGCGGTCCAAGGTGGTGTTGGTGGCGATGAGGCCGTCGATGCCGCTGGCCAGGGCCACGTCCACGATGGCGTCGAGATCGGATTCGTGGAGGTCGGGCGCGATCTTCAAGAGGAGGGGCTGGCGCTCAAGGCCCATCTCCCTGCGCAGGGCCAGCACGCCGTCCAGCAGCGGTTTCAGGGCCTCCGGCGCCTGGAGGTTCCGCAGGCCCGGCGTGTTGGGGCTGCTCACGTTGAGCACGGTGTAATCGACCCAGGGGGCGATGAGGCGGTAGGCGGCGCGGTAGTCCTCCAGCGCACGTTCCTCCGGGGTCTCCTTGTTCTTGCCCAGGTTGCCGCCCACGATGAGCCCCTCGGGTCGGTGCTTCAGCCGTTCGGCCACCACTTCGGCGCCCTCGCTGTTGAAGCCCATGCGGTTGAGGATCAGCCCCTCCTCGGGCAGGCGGAACAGGCGGGGCTTGGGGTTGCCCGGCTGGGGCCGCGGCGTCACCGTGCCGATCTCCACGGAGCCGAAGCCCATGGCCTTCCACAACGGCAGGATCCGGGCGCCCTTGTCGAGGCCCGCGGCGAGCCCGATGGGCGAGGGGAAGTCCAGGCCGAACACCGAGCGGCGCAGCTCCTTGGGGATCTCGGGCACCGGCAGCTTGGGCCATTCGCACAGCCGCTCGCCCACGGCGAAGGCCAGGTCATGGGCCTTCTCGGGGTCCATGCGGAAGAGCAGGGGGCGGAGCAGGGAATACAGGTCCATGGAGAATCCGAAAAATGAAAACCACCAAGACACCAAGACACCAAGGAAAGACGAAGCAATTCAGGCCAGGCTTTTGCTTTTCTTGGTGCCTTGGTGTCTTGGTGGTGAATCTCTTCTAGACGCCCACCATCTCGCGCACGCCATCCATGACGAGGGGCGGCTCCGTCTTGGCCTGCACCTCCTCCTTGGTGACGCCCGGGGCCACTTCCACGAGGCGCAGGCCTTCGCGGCCGGGCACCACGTCGATGACGGCGAGGTCGGTGATGATGCGGTGCACGCAGCGCTGGCCCGTGAAGGGCAGGTTGCACTT
>DATFAX010000126.1:0-15350 GCA_035254125.1 Holophagaceae bacterium
CGTCTTCCCAAGCCTGGATACGCCCACCTGCGCGGCCAGCGTGCGCACCTTCAACGCCCGGGCCTCCGAAGCGCCGAACACGGTGGTGCTCTGCGTGTCGGAGGATCTGCCCTTCGCAATGGCCCGCTTCTGCGGGAACGAAGGTCTCACGCGGGTCACGCCCGCTTCGGCCTTCCGGCATCCGGGCTTCGGCTTGGCCCTGGGGCTCACGTTGGTGGACAGCCCCTTCCGGGGCCTGCTGGCTCGGGCGGTGATCGTGCTCAACGAGGACGGCACCGTGGTCCACACGGAACTGGTGCCCGACCTGGCCCGGGAGCCGGACTACGAGTCCGCCCTGGCGGCGCTCACCCGGCACCACCGGCCCGCGCCGGAGGATGCCCTGGAAGGCGTGGAGTAGGCCCTAGCTGGTCCTTAGTCCTTGGCTTCCGCCGACCCATTCGTGGGTGGACGGCGAAGCCCTCGGGTAGACCGGGTGTGGGGGACGTTCCGTGCCCCTTGCCTGGCAGGCCAAGGGCTAAGGACCAAGGACCAAGGACTAAGGACCCCTCCCGCCTGTCCGATGGGTCGGGCATGAAGGACCTCCTCATCGGGCTCGACCAGGGCACCACGGGCACCACGGTGCTCGTGGTGGACCGGGATCTGAAGGTGCAGGGCCGGGCCACGGCGCCCTTCCCCCAGCACTTCCCGGAGCCGGGGTGGGTGGAGCACGATCCGGCGGAGGTGTGGGCCTCGGTGTTGGAGGCCCTGGCCGAGGCCACGGCCGATCTCGATCCGGCGCGCTTCGCGGCCCTGGGCATCACCAACCAGCGGGAGACCACCTTCGTGTGGGACGCGGCGTCGGGCGAGGCCGTGGGGCGGGCCATCGTGTGGCAGGACCGCCGCACCACGGAGGCCTGCCTGGCCCTGAAGCCCCATGAGGCGGAGGTGCGCGCGGCCACGGGGCTGCCCCTGGATCCCTACTTCAGCGCCACGAAGCTGAAGTGGATCCTGGACCGCCACCCGGGGCGCCGCCTCGCCTTCGGCACCGCCGATGCGTGGCTGCTGAACCGCCTCACGGGGCACCACGCCACGGATCCCAGCAACGCCAGCCGCACCCAGCTCTTCGACCTGCGCTCGGGGGCCTGGTCCGAGGACCTGCAGCGCCGCTTCGGCTTGCCCGCCGTGGACCTGCCCCAGGTGCGACCCAGCACCGGGGACTTCGGCACGGTGCGCGGGGTGCCCGGGTTGCCGGAGGGCCTGCCCGTGCGGGGCATCGCCGGGGATCAGCAGGCGGCCCTCTTCGGTCAGGGCTGCCATCGCCCCGGACAGGCGAAGCTCACCTACGGCACAGGCAGCTTCGTCCTCCTGAACACGGGGTCCCAGCGGGTGGCGAGCACCCGGGGCCTGCTCACCACCGTGGCCTGGCGTCTGGGCGGGGCCTCCACCTTCGCCCTGGAGGGCGGGGCCTTCGTGGCCGGAGCCCTCGTCCAGTGGCTGCGGGATGGCCTTGGGATCATCGAGTCGTCTGCGGACGTGGAAGCGCTGGCGCGCTCCGTGCCGGATGCCGGTGGGGTCACCGTGGTGCCGGCCCTCGCGGGGCTCGGCGCACCCCACTGGCGCCCCGAGGCGCGGGGCCTCATCCACGGCATCACCCGCGGCACCACGTCCGCGCACCTGGCCCGGGCGGCGTTGGAAGGCATCGCCCACGCCCAGGCCGACATCCTGGAGGCCATGGCGGAAGAGCTCGGCGGGCCCCTCACGGAGCTCCGGGTGGATGGCGGCGCCGCGGCCAACGACCTGCTGATGCAGCTGCAGGCGGATCTGCTGGGCATTCCCCTGCTGCGGCCGAAGCTGCTGGAGACCACGGCCCTGGGTGCCGCCCTGCTCGCGGGCCTCGGCGTGGGCCTCTTCCCGGACCTCGCGGCCCTGGAGGGCGCCTACCCCCTGGACCGCCGCTTCGAGCCCCAGGGCGACCCGATCGCCGTGGCCGGGGCCAGGAACCGCTGGCGGGAGACCGTGGCGAAGGCGTAGGCTCTCCCCATGGACCCCAGGCGCCTGCAGCGGATGGCCCGGATCTCGGCCCTGGCCTACGGGGACGGGGCGGTGCCCGAGGGCTTCACCTTGGCCCGGGTGAGCGCGGGGGCCATGCAGGCCATCGTGCTGACGGGCGCGACGGAGGCGGTGCTCGCCTTCCGCGGCACGGACCCCTCCCAGGCCGGCGATTGGGATGCGGATCTCCGGGCCAACTACGACGCGGCCTTCGGCGGTCGGGTGCACCAGGGCTTCAAGGACGGCCTCGTGGCCCTGTGGCCCAAGGTGAGCCCCCTGCTGCCCCTGGACCGGCCCTTGGCCGTGACGGGCCACAGCCTCGGCGGGGCCCTGGCCACCTTGGGGGCCCTGCAGGCCCTGGGGGAGGGCGCCGGCGTCGCCAGCGTCATCACCTTCGGCAGCCCGGCGGTGGGCGATCAGGCCTTCGTGGCCTCCTTCACGAAGCGCTTGGGGGACCGCAGCGATCGCGTGGTGCACTTCGCGGACCCCGTGCCCCGCCTGCTTCATCCGGGCCTGGGCTTCTTCCACGTGCCCACCCTGCGCTACCTGGATCGGGAGGGGCGCCTCGTGGACGACGCCGGCTGGGCCCAGCGGAGCCTGGACCGGGTGCAGGGCTGGTTCCGGAAGCCGGGCGCGGCCTTGGCCGCCGGGGTGCCCGACCACCTCATCTCCAGCTATATCAACGCACTGGAGCAGTTGCCCTGAGGCATCAACTGGGGCACGGCCCTTGCCGATCTATAATGAAGTGCCGATGTTCCGTCCCCTCCCCCTCCTCGCCCTCGTGCTGGCCCTTCCGCCGGTGTGGGCGCTGCCCCGCTCGGGCGGGCGGATCATCCCCAAGACCTACCTCTACACCTACTACGCCAAGGACGGCCGCCTCGTCGTGAACAACCTCCCGCCCACCCACGTGCGGGGGCTGGGGCTGACCCTGAAATCCGTGGGCGTGGGCCAGGTGCGCCTGGCCATGACCTCCGTGGAGATGGCGCGGGTCATCAAGAGCCCCGAACTCATCGCCATCGTGGATGAGATCGCCGCGGCCGAGGGCGTGGACACCTTCCTGGCCCGGGCCATCATCCAGGCGGAGAGCGCCTTCAATTACAAGGCCCGCAGCCATGCCGGCGCCCTGGGCCTCATGCAGCTCATGCCGGCCACCGCCGAGCGCTTCGGGGTGACGGATCCCTTCGACCCCCGCCAGAACATCAGCGGCGGCGTGAAGTACCTGCGCTGGCTCCACGACTTCTTCAAGGGCGACCTGGAGAAGGTGGTGGCCGCCTACAACGCCGGCGAAGGCGCCGTCACGAAGCACAAGGGCATCCCCCCCTTCCGCGAGACCCGGGCCTACGTGCCCAAGGTCATCGGCCTCTACAAGGCCAAGGCCGTGCAGCCGGATCCCAAGGCCGCGGGCGCCATGCAGCTGCTCGCCACCAAGGGCCGGGGCGGCTTCGAGGTGGAGGAGAAGGTTCCGCCCGTGCAGGTGGCCAAGGCCAACACCCGCATTTACCAGTGGACGGATGCCCAGGGTCGCCTCCAGATCAGCGATCAGCCGCCGCCGAAGGGCTCGGGCCCCGTGAAGGTGTTCGGGGGCTGAGGCGGGGCGGAGGCTCCCAGCCTCCGGTCTCCAGCCTATTTCCCCAGGTACTCCTCCAGCGCGGCCTTCGCCTCTTCGTAGGCGGCGAGGATCTGGGGCATCAGGGCACGGGCATCGTCGAGGCGCTGCTCCCGCCCGGCCTTCTCCAGATCGGCGCAGAGGTGGCGCAGGCGGCTGGCGCCCATGGACCCGCTGCCGCCCTTGAGGGCGTGGGCATCATGGCCCAGGGAACCCCCATCCCCTTCGGCCAGGTGCTTGAGCATGGAGTGGAGGCGGGAGGGCACGTCCTCCTGGAAGAGGGTGTACATCTCCCGGATGAGGCCCAGGCCGCCGTCATCCAGCTCCCGCAGTTGGCCCAGGGTGCCCTCGTCCAGGATGCCGGATCCGGAGTAGGGCGGGAGGGGGGCGGTGGGCGCCGAGGCCGCGGGATGCCGGGCCTCGTCCACCCACTCCCGGAGGATCCGCTTGAGTTCCTCCAGCTGCAGGGGCTTGGTCGCGTAGTCGTCCATGCCGGCGGCGAGGCACCGCTCCCGCTCACCGGCCATGGCGTGGGCGGTGAGGGCGACGATGGGGGTGCGGCGCCCCGTGCCGGATTCCGCCCGCCGGAGGGCGGCGGTGGCTTCGAATCCATCCATCTCGGGCATCTGGCAATCCATGAACACGAGGTCGTAGGCCCCCTTCCGCAGGGCCTCCAGGGCCTCGAGGCCGTTGGCCACCACTTCCGCCCGGTAGCCCAGGCGCTCCAGGGTGCGCAGGATCACCTTCTGGTTCACGGGGTTGTCCTCGGCGACGAGGAGGCGCCCCCCCTTGGGGGTGGGGGCCGTGGCGGGCGTGGGTGCGGCCGTGACGCCTTCGGGGATCTCCGGGGGGCGCAGGCCCATGGCCGTCGCGAGGGCCGCGTGGAGGGAGGTCCGCCGGGCGGGTCGGGCCAGGCAGGTGACCGCGGGGCCCGGCGCCCCCTTCTGGTGCTGGAGGAGCACCGTGGGCCGGAGGGCAGCCTGGCCCTGGGCCCAGGCCGCCGCGGCGTCACCCAGGGAGGGACCATCCACCAGCAGGGCCTTGAAGGGCAGGGGCGTGGTGGCGAGGAGACCCTCGGCTTCGTCGGCGAGGGCGCATTCCACCGTGAGCCCCAGGCTCTCCAGGTTGCGCTGCAGCAACTCCCGGGGGCCCCCGGCGGCGGCCACGAGCAGGATGCGGGCGCCGGAGAGGTCCGGGTCCAGGCGGGCGGGCTCCCGGGCGCTGAGGGGCAGGTGGAGCGTGAACCAGAAGGTGCTGCCGAGGCCGGGCTCGCTGTGCACGCCGATGTCTCCGCCCATGAGGCGGACGAGCTGCTGGCAGATGGCAAGGCCCAGACCCGTGCCGCCGAAGCGGCGCGCCATGCTGCCGTCGGCCTGGGAGAAGGACTGGAAGAGGCGGGGCTGGGCCTCGGGGGGGATGCCGATGCCCGTGTCCTGCACCTCCACGTGCACGTGCATGGCCTCCGGTGTTCGCGACTCGAGGCTCATGCGCACCAGCACGGCGCCGACCTCCGTGAACTTGAGGGCGTTGCCCACGAGGTTCACGAGGATCTGGCGCACCCGGCCCCCGTCGGCCACCACCATGCGGGGCAGCTTCGGGTCCAGGGCGCCCTGGAGGTCGATGCCCTTGTCCTGGGCCTTCTGGGCGAACATCGCCAGGGATTCCTCCAGCAGGTCGGCGAGGTCCACGTCCAGCAGTTCCAGGTCCAGCTTGCCGGCCTCGATCTTGGAGAAGTCGAGGATGTCGTTGAGGATCTCCAGCAGGCCCTCGGCGCAGCTCCGCACCGTCTGGGCGTACTCGCGCTGGTCGGCCGTGAGCTCCGTATCCAGGAGGAAGCCCGTCATGCCCAGCACGCCGTTCATGGGCGTGCGGATCTCATGGCTCATGTTGGCGAGGAACTCGCTCTTGGCCCGGGTGGCGGCCTCGGCGGCCTCCTTGGCCCGGCGCAATTCCTCCTGCTGCTGCTTGAGGGCCGTGATGTCGGTCCGCAGGCTCACGAGGCCGCCGTCGACTGTGCGGCGGTCGCTGGTGCGGATCCAGTGCCCCTGGAGCACCTGTTCCGTGGCGGTCCCCGGAGATCGGTGGGAATCGAGGCGGGACTGGATCCAGGCCTCGGGGCCGCCGGGGATCTCCGCCGGGGGGACCGCCGCGGCGAAGGCCCGGACGATGGTCTCGTAGGAGGTGCCGAAGACGAGCAGGTGCGCCACGTCCCGGTAGAAGGCGCGATAGGCGGCGTTGCAGGTGAGGAGGCGATCCTGTTCGTCGAACATGGCGAAACCCGCATCCAGGCTCTCGATGGCATCCACGAGGCGCCGCTGGGCCAGCTCCAGGGCCAGGGCGGCCCGCTTTCGCTCCGTGATGTCCTCACTGATGCCCAGGAGGTAGGCCGCGCGTCCATCGGGGTCGAGGATGGGCACCTTCACCGTATGCCAGATGCGCTCGCCGTCCGGGGTCGCCACCTGCTCCTCGGGGATGTCGAGCTGGGCCCGCGTCGTGAGGACCTGCCGATCCTCCCGCTCGTAGTCGTCGGCGGAACGGTCGGGGAACACATCGCGCCCCGACCGGCCGATGAGCCGTTCGGGCCCCAGGCCCAGGGCCTCGCACATGGCCTTGTTCACCCGGAGGTAGTTGAGCTGCTCGGCATCCTTGATGAAGATCCGGAAGGGGATGTTCTCCACCACCCGGTCGAGCAGTTCCTGGGCCTGGCGCACGGCGTCCTGGTCGGCCCGGCGGCTCGTCACGTCCAGGAGGATGCCGTCCACGAAGGGCATGGTGCCGTCGTCGGCGGTGACGCCCTGGCCCTGGGAGAAGACCCAGCGCTGGTGCCCGGCGCGGTCCACGATGCGGTACTCCAGCTGGTAGGGCTCGCGCAGCACCAGGGCTTCGGAGATGGTCTCGATGACGCGGCGGAGGTCCTCGGGATGGATGAGGTCCTGGAGGCGCACCTGCCCCTCCATGAAGTCCCGCGGGTAATAACCGGTCACGGGGTGGATCCCCTCGCTCATGAAGAGCACGCTGAACGCGGAATCGTTGCGGGCGCGGTACACGGCGCCGGGCACGTTCTCCACCAGGGTGCGGAAGCGCTCCTCGCTGCCCTTCACGGCCCGCTCGGCCTCCTTCTGGAAGGTGATGTCCGTGTGGGAGCCCGCCATGCGGAGGGCCTTCCCTGCGGCATCCCACAGGGCCTGCCCCCGGGACCGGATCCAGCGCCAGGTGCCGTTGCGATGCCGCATGCGCAGTTCGAGGTCGTAGGGCACCCGCTCCTCCAGGTGGCGGCGGATCGCTTCGTGGACCTTGGCGTGGTCCTTGGGATGGAGAAGCTGGAGGAAGGTGTCGAAGGTGGCCGGCAGCTCGTCGGGGACATACCCGAGCTGCGCCATCCACTTCGGAGAGTAGGAGAGGGTGTCCGTGCGGAGGTCCCAGTCCCAGATGCCGTCGTTGACCCCCTGGAGGGCGAGGGCGTGGCGTTCCTCGCTGGCCCGGAGCCGGGCCTCCGTGTCCGCCCGGCCCGCGTAGACGCCGCTCAGCTGCCGCAGGAGCCCGGCCCAGGCCTCGCCCCCGGGGGCCGTGTCGGGCCCCAGCCCCAGCAGGTCCAGCTGGGCTTGAAGGTCGGGGTGGAGTTCCAAGCGGTCGGGCCTCCTGCAAGGGGGGGCGGGGCTACCTTCACCTTCGGCTCCCGGCGCCTCCGGGCTGAATCCGCACCTTGCGGGCCGGGGCCCGGTCCCATGGGTGAGATAGTGGGGCATGGCCACGGACGAACCGACCCCCGCCGAAGGGGCCCTGCAACTCCTCTTCAAGAAGCTGCACCCCCACCTGGAGGACGCGGCCCACGCCCACGAGCGGAAGGCCCCGAAGGCGGACCT
Source organism: Holophagaceae bacterium (assembly GCA_035254125.1). Classification (GTDB taxonomy): domain Bacteria; phylum Acidobacteriota; class Holophagae; order Holophagales; family Holophagaceae; genus JAFDVN01. Next base: position 7,498 of record DATFAX010000126.1, read on the forward strand.
GGAGAAGCTCCACGCCCGGCTCCAGAAGGCCCGCTTCGCCGTGGTGGAGGCCCTGGATGCGATCATGGAGCCCCTGCCCGAGGAGGATCCCCTGCGGGAGGAGCTGGAGGGGCTCTCCGCGAACCTCACGCCCTTGGGCGAGCCCTACCGCCAGAGCCTCATCGTGACGCAGCTCTGCCTGGAGGAAGCCCCGGCGGAGCTTCTGCCCTACGCCCCGCCGGGCTGCGTGGGCACCTCCACCTGGGGGCCCCGCATGGTGGCCTTCCTGGGCAAGCTGGAGGACCCCGCCTTCCAGGCCCGCAGGCGCTGGGCCTGGATTCCCGAGGACGTGGGGGAGACGGAAGAAGGCTGAACTTACCCCGGCGCCCGCTCGGGCCGAGAATGGAGCCGGGAGGCGCCGGATGCGGAGTCCTTGGGTGGCGGTGGCGGGTCTACCCCTCCTGGCGGGCCCCCAGGATCCCTATGAGTCCGTGCAGCGCCTGATGGCGACGCCCGTGGTGAGCGCGACCCGGGTGCTGCAGACCTGGGATTGGGCCCCGGCCCTGGTGCGGGTGGTGGACAAGGAGCAGATCCGCCGGCGGCGCTACCGGACCCTGCTGGACCTCCTGGACGACCTTCCGGACTTCAAGGTGGATCGTGCCGGCGACTACGACACCTACCACGCCGTCACCACCCGGGGCATCCGGGGCCAGACGCGCCTCGTGATCCTCATGGACGGCGTGCGCATCAGCGGGCCCACCAACGAGCCCGTGCCCCTCCTGGAGAACTTCCCCCTCCACCACGCCTTCCGGGTGGAGGTCATGGTCGGCCCCGGCAGCGCCCTCTTCGGGGCGGATGCCTTCGCGGGCGTGGTGAACATCATCACCCGGGGGCCCGAGGAGGGGCGCTCCGGGGAGCTGGAACTGGAGGGCGGCGATGCCCGTTCGGGTCGCGCCAGCTTCTTCCACCACGAGCCCCTGGGCGACGACGGCTCCCTGCGGATCCTGGCCTTCCAATCCCGGGACCCCCAGCCGGATCCCATGGCCGCCTGGCCCGACCTGTGGCGGGCGGGCCGCGACGCCCATGGGGCCGGCACCTTCACGGACCTCAACGGGCAGCCCGTCACACCGGCGACCCCCGTGGATCCCGACCTCTCGCAGGTGGTGGAGGCGCGCGGCGCCCTGCTGGGCGTGCGCCTCCAGGGCTTCGAGGCCTTCCTCTTCCACCGGGAGTCGGCCTTCCCCAGCTCCGCGGCCAACCGCCCCGAGTTCTCCATCTACAACGACGGCGTGACCCTCGGCTTCCGCCAGACCACCCTCAGCGCCAGCTACCGGTGGGAGGACGGCACCTGGGCCCACCTCTCCACCCTTACGGGCCAGCGCTTCGCCCTGGATTCGGGCTCCAACTACCGCAATGCCATCACCCGCTACGAGCCCGGCTACGAGTACATGGCCAGCACCACCCTGCGCTGGGAGCAGGAGCTCACCTGGCACTCCGAGCGGACGACCCTGCACGGCGGGTGGTTCTTCGAGGGCCAGGACGCCATCGCCAAGACGCCGGACCTGCAGGAGCCGGTGACGGGGCAGGGCCCCATCCGCGGCAAGCTGCTGGGCACCGACCTGGACGCGGACCTGACCTCCCTCCGGGAGGGCCTCTTCGGCGCCTACGTGCAGGGCCAGAGCCGGATCGGGGATCAGTTGGAACTCACCCTCGGCGCCCGCTGGGAGCGCCACCAGCGCTACGGCAACACCCTCCACCCCCGCCTGGGCGTCGTCTGGAAACCGCAGCCCCAGGCCACATGGAAGCTCCTGTACGGCAGCGCCTACCTGGCCCCCTCCCCCTTCGACGCCTACAACACCTACGGCACCTTCCAGGCGGACGGATCCGGCGGCTACACCTCCGCCTTCTGGCACCTGCCCAATCCGGGCCTGCGTCCCATGCGCCTCGTCACTGGGGAGCTGGGCCACTACCGGGGCCTCGGGGCGTGGCTGGTGGGCGGCACGGCCTTCATGACGGAGGCCCGCCACCTCTTCGGAGTGGCGCCGGATGCCACCAGCACCCAGATCTACGGCGGCCGGTACAAGGGCTATCCGGTGACCTTCATCGAGGTGCCCGTGAACCAGGGTGCGCTCCGGCTCCGGGGGATGACCCTCCAGGCGGAGCGGGTGAAGGAGTGGGATCTCCAGCGCCGCCTGAAGCTGGCCGCCTACTTCTCGTGGGTGGAGGGCCGCCTGGATGCCACGGGCACCGGGGCCTGGTCCGAGGCGCCCTACCTGAGCCCCTTCGTGGGCCGCCTCCAGGCGGACCTCGACTGGGGCCCCTGGTCCTTCAGCCCGCGGTGGCTCTTCGTGGGGCGCCAGCGCCTGCTGCCCATGGAAGCGGGTGATCCCGGCCACCGGGAGTCGCTGCCCGGCTACCACCGCCTCGACTGCTCGGCGGGGCTGCGCCTCGCCCGGGGGCTCCAGGCCTACGCCCGGGTGGAGAACGCCCTGGATCGGCGCTACCTGGGGGTGCCCCCGCAATCCGAGATCAACTCCCTGGAATTCCACGGCACCCCCCAGCCCGCCCGGCGCTGGAGCCTGGGGGTGGAGCTGCGCTGGTAGGGCGGGCCTCGACGAGGGCGACGAGCTTGATTTCGACCGGGGGCCCCACGCCAGGGCCGGCAGGGCCGGACATGGGAGCACCCTCCTGGGGAGGGTGCGTTCGTGGGCTGCCAGGCCCCGTGCGCGGAGGCCGGAGGCCGAGCGCCCACGGGCAAGGTGGCCTTCGGCTAAACGAGGGCGACGAGCTCGATCTCGACCGGGGGCCCCACTCCAGGGCCCGCCAAGCGGGACCTGGGAACGCCCTCCGGGGGAGGGCGTGATCGTGGGCTGCCAGGCCGCGTGCGTGGAGGCCGAAGGCCGAACGCCCAGCGGCAAGGTCGACGGAAGAACTAGACCAGGGCGACGAGCTCGATCTCGACCTTCGCGCCCCGGGGCAACGCAGCCACCTGCACCGTGCTGCGGGCGGGCTTGGCGCCGTCCAGGTGCTTCTCGTAGAGGGCGTTGAAGGCGGCGAAGTCGGCGAGATCGGTGAGGAAGACCGTGGTCTTCACCACGCGGTCCCAGCCGGTGCCCGCCTCGCGCAGCACGGCGTCCAGGTTCTTCAGCACGCGGGCGGTCTGATCTTCGATGGGGCCCGTCACCATCTCCATGCTCTCGGGGATGAGGGGAATCTGGCCGGCCGTGAAGAGGAGCCCGTTGGCGATGACCGCCTGGCTGTAGGGGCCGATGGCGGCGGGGGCGTGGGCGGTGTGGATGGTCTTCATGGGGTCCTCGGGGCGATTCCAAGTCAATCAGGGTTGGATCAGTTCTTCCACTTCCGCTTCTTGTGGCGCCAGGCCCGGTTGGGCCGTGCCTGCAAGGGGGCGGTGGCGTCGAAGGGACTGGCGGGGGCTTCCCCTTCCACCTGGGCCTCTTCCATGGCGCGGGGGCCCTCCTCGAACTGCTGCTGCACCCACTGGCCGCTGCGGTGGAGCAGGGCGGCGAGGCAGAGGCTTGCTTCGATGCGGGCGTGGGGCAGGGGGCCGAGCATGGTGAACACCGAGGGGTCCGGCGGGATCACGCGGGGCACCACCACCTCGGGCAGGGGGGTGGGGTGGGTGTCGTAGGCGTCGGCCCCGCAGGGGGCCCAGGGCTCCTGGAGCCCGTGCTCCCGGCGGAGGAGGTCCAGCACGGTGACCTTCTTCTTGGGCGGGCGGCCCCGCTTCTTGGGGGCGGCTTCGGCGGCCTCGGACAGGGCGCCCTGGAGGGCGGCCATCACCGCTTCGCGGCTCTTGCCCCGGAGGTCGAAGAGCAGCCAGGGGTCGCGGTCCAGGGCCTCGGCCATGACGAAGCAGACGGCGGCCACGTGCTTGCAGGGGTTCGCCCAGTCGGGGCAGTCGCAGTGGGTCTGCAGTTCCTTGGGCACGCGGGGGTAGAGGCTGGCGCCCGCCTCCCGGAAAGTCTCGTCGAGCCCCTGGGGCATCTCGCCGGCCAGCAGCGAGGCCACGAAGCGGCTCTCCTGGGTGATGCGCGACAGCGCCTTCTCCCACTGGGCCGTGGTGAGGGCGGGCAGGCCCAGGGTCACGTTGTAGGTCTTGCGGCCGTGGACGCGGGCCTGGATCTCACCCGGCTGCACGGAGAAGTGGCTCACGTGGCCCTCCTCGGCGTACTTGAGACCCCGGGGCAGGCGGTTCTCGTAGTCGTCGCCCAGCTGCTCGAGGCCCTTGATCCAGAGGCGGCCCCACCAGGTGGTGCCGAAGCGGTTGGAGGCGATCATCGCGCACCTCCTGTGCGCGACCGCTTCGCGGCTTCGCTGCGCAAAGTGGCCCTACACTCCTGCTGCGGCCTCATTCCAGCACCTCCTCGACCTCGGGTCGTGCGGTGGCCATCTTGCGGGCGGCGGCGAGATCCACTTTGCCCCCCTCCTCTTCATCCAGCACTTCGGCATCCACATCGAGGGCGACCAGGCGGCGCAGGGCGTCGTCGTCCAGCTCCGTGAGCCAGCCTTCGCCGGTGCCCACGACGCGGTCGGCGAGGTCCCGCTTGCTCTCCAGGAGGGCGTCGATCTTCTCCTCCAGGGTGCCGATGGTGACGAGCTTGTGCACCTGCACGTTCTTGGTCTGGCCGATGCGGTAGGTGCGGTCCGTGGCCTGGTCCTCCACGGCGGGGTTCCACCAGCGATCGAAGTGGAACACGTGGGTGGCCGCCGTGAGGTTGAGGCCCACGCCCCCGGCCTTGAGGCTCAGCAGGAGCACGGGGGGGCTGTTCGGGTCTTCCTGGAAGGCCTTCACCATGGCGTCGCGCTGATCGCGGGTGGAACCGCCGTGGAGGAAGGGGGCGCGCACGCCCAGGGCCTCGGCGAGGTGGGTCTGCAGTCGGTCGCCCATCTCCTTGAACTGGGTGAAGACCAGGGCCCGCTCGCCGTTGTCCACCACCTCGGAGAGCATGTCCGTGAGGCGCTCCAGCTTGCCGCTGCGGCCCTTGAGGGGCGCGGGCTGGCGCAGGAACTGGGCGGGGTGGTTGCAGATCTGCTTGAGGTGGGTGAGGAGGGCGAGGATCTTGCCGCGGCGCTCGATGCCGGTGCTGACTTCCAGGTCCTTCTCCATCTGGTCCACGCGGACCTGGTAGAGGGCCGCCTGCTCCTTGGTGAGGGTCGTGTAGACCTTCATCTCGTTCTTCTCGGGCAGGTCCTGGATGATGCTGCGGTCGCTCTTCAGGCGGCGGAGGACGAAGGGGCCGATGCGCTTGCGGAGGTCCTGGGCCACTTCGGGATCGCGCCACTTCTCGATGGGCACGGCGAAGCGCTCCTTGAAGCTGCTCTCCAGGCCCAGGTAGCCGGGCAGGGCCGCGGCCATGATGGCCCACAGCTCCGTGAGCCGGTTCTCGATGGGTGTGCCCGTGAGGGCCAGGCGGAAATCTGCGCGGAGTTTCCGCACGGCCTTGCTCTGGGCGCTGGTGCCGTTCTTGATGGCCTGGGCCTCGTCGACCACGAGGTTGCTCCACTTGCGCTGGGCGAAGGTCTCCTCTTCCCGGCGCACCACGCCGTAGGTGGTGAGCACGAGGGTGTGGGGGGCGAACTTCTCGGGCAGCTTGTCGCGGTTGTTGCCGTGGTGCACGAAGAGGGGCAGCGAGGGCGCGAACTTGGCGACTTCCCGCTCCCAGTTGCCCAGGAGGGAGGTGGGGCACACGAGCAGGGTGGCGCCGGCCTCCTTGGGGGCTTCGTGCTTGCGGTGCAGGAGGAGGGCGAGCACCTGGATGGTCTTGCCCAGGCCCATGTCGTCAGCGAGGATGCCACCCAGGCCCAGGCGCTGCAGACCTGAGAGCCAGGCGAGGCCGCGGAGCTGGTAGGGGCGCAGCTGGCCCTTGAAGGCGGCGGGCTGGGTGATGGGTTTGTCGGGCAGCACCTTGAGGTCGGCCAGCGCCGAGGCGAAGTCCCCGGCCAGTTCCACCTCGATGCTCTCGGCCACGCCGGGGATCCGCGCATTGCCCGTGAGGGCTGCCGCGATGGCCTCGCCCTTGGACATGGCCTCGAAGCCTGCTCCGCGGCTGGCCTGGACGACCGCGGTGATCTGCTTGAGGGTCTCGGGGTCCAGGGCCACCCACTTACCCTTCCAGGCGACCAGCGGGTGCTTGAGGCTCGCCATCTGGGCGAAGTCGTCCACGCTGAGGGCGTCGTCCCCCAGCATCAGGCTCCACTCCGCGCTGACCTTGCCCTCCAGGCCCTCGTCGCCGGCTTGCATGGCCTGGCCACCCAGGCGCACTTTGGCGCGGAGGCGCCGCGCGCCGCCGAACTCGGCCATGCCCTCGGGCAGGTGCACGAGGAAGCCCGCCTCCTGGAGGCTGGCGGCGCCCTTGGTGAGGAAATCCCAGGCCTCGCGGGGGAGCAGGGTGAGGTCCTCGGGCTTTTGCCCGGCGAGGGCCCGCTGGAGGGGCGCGAAGAAGGGCACGGCGCGGGCGAGGCCGCGCAGCAGGGCCTGCCGGCCCTGGAGCACTTCGGGTTCCACGGAGGGTTCCCAGAGCTGGGTCACGCTGATCTGGCCGCCCCCTTCGGTCTCCAGGCCCAGCTTCAGGATCCAGCCCTCTTCGCTGTGGCGATCCGCATCGCCGATCTCCATACCGCCCTTCTTCTTGGGCACGGGCGGGGCGTCCAGCTTCAGCATGGGGCGCACCCACTGGGGTCGCGCGCCCTCGCTCCACTGCTCCAGTTGCTCGCCCAGGGTGCGCTCGGTCACGCCCGTGGTGGGGAACTCGTTCATGGGGTGGCTGAGGGCCACCATGAGGCGCTCGTCCCAGGGCAGGCGGTCCCGCTTGTGGCCCCGCAGGCGATGGATGAGGGAGAGGCGGGGATCGTCGCCGGCCTTGATGTTGGTGGCCACGAAGCGCACGAGGAAGTCGGCGCCGTCCTCGAGGAACGCGGAGAGGATGGCGGATTTCTCCATGGGGTGGGCGAGGTCGTCGTCCACCTCGTAGGCCTCCATCTCGCCGAGGCTAAGGCCCTTGGTGAAGAGCCAGTTGTCGTCCTCGGGGAAGGCCCAGGTGGCCGGGGGCATGGCGGCGGCCAGGTCCTTGAGGGCTTCGCGGTCGGCCGGGCTCGTGAGGCTCACGCCCCACTTGGCCCGCCAGGGATTGCCCAGGGTGTCCAGCTGGGGCAGCACGGCGCCGCGGACCACGAGGCTCTGGAGGAGGCGGAGGGCGGTGGCCCAGAAGCGGAGGGAATCACCGGCATCGCCGGGGCGCAAGGCCAGGCTGCAGAGCCAGGGGTAGGCCCGCTGCCAGCGGAGGGGCACGCCGTGCAACTCCAGCAGGCGGCCATCGGGCAGGAAGAGCTGGGTGCGCGCGGGGGTCAGGCGCTCCCGGCCCTGGAGGTCGCCGGGGAGGGTGCGCAGGGCCTTCGTCCAATCCTCGGGGCCGGCCTCGCCGGGCAGGGCGATGAGGAACCCGCGGTCCTGGGGGCGGTATTGGAGGATGGGTTTCAAGCGCGCCCCGCTTTACCCTGGAGGTTGCAGGGGAGCGAACGATGAAACTCGGATTTGCCAGCGATCATGCGGGGTTTGACCTGAAGGAACGGCTCAAGGCCTGGGCGGTGTCTGAGGGCCATGAGGTGGTGGATTACGGCACGGACGGACCGGCGAGCGTGGACTACCCGGATTTCGCGCACCGGGCCGCGCAGGCAAAGGGTGAATGGGAAAGACTGGTGCTGGTGTGCGGTTCCGGGATCGGGATCAGCATCGCCGCCAACCGGCATCACGGCATCCGTTGCGCGCTGGTGACCTCCCCCGAGCACGCGGTGCTGTCCCGCCAGCACAATGACGCGAACGCCATCGCCTTCGGACAGCGGCTCACGGATCCGCT
>DATFAX010000127.1:0-11546 GCA_035254125.1 Holophagaceae bacterium
GCCACGCTGGCGTCGGGCAGATCGATGGCGAAGTTGGCCACCTTGCTCACGATGAGCACCCTCAGCGTGCCTTCGCGGAACTGCCGGAAGAGGCTTTCGCGTTCCTTCTCGGGCGTCTGCCCCGTGAGTACGGGCGCGCCCAGGCGCTCGCCGATGATGCGAAGCTGTTCGAGGTACTGGCCGATGATGAGGATGTTGTCGGTGGGATGTCCCGCCAGCAGCTCATCCATGACGGCCAGCTTCATGCTGTTTTCGGAAGCGATGCGGAAGCGCTGGCGGTTGTCGGCCACGGCGTATTCCATGCGCTCGTCCGTGGGAAGGGGCACGCGGATCTCGAGGCAGTGGGCCGTGGCGATGAAGCCGTCCTTCTCCAGCATCTTCCAGGGCACATCCACCCGCTTGGGGCCGATGAGGCTGAACACATCCTCTTCCTTGCCGTCCTCGCGCACGAGGGTGGCCGTGAGACCCAGGCGGCGCTTGGCCTGCAGCTCGGCCACGGCCCGGAAGATGGGCGCGGGGAGCATGTGCACCTCGTCGTAGATCACCAGGCCCCAGTTGGCGGCCTCGAAGATCTTGAAGTGCTCGAAGGGGGCGCCCTTGTCCTTGCGGTAGGTCAGGATCTGGTAGGTGGCGATGGTGACGGGCTTGATCTCCTTCACGTCGCCCATGTACAGGCCCACCTGGTCCTCGGTGAGCGTCGTCTTGTCCAGCACCTCCTGCTTCCACTGCTTCACGGCGGTGCCGTTGGTGGTGAGCACGAGCGTGTGGGTCTGGAGGCGGTCCATGCAGCCGATGCCGATGACGGTCTTGCCCGCACCGCAGGGCAGCACCAATACGCCGGCGCCCCCGTCGGGCCCCCCGCCGGCGTGAAAGACATCCACCGCGGCCTTCTGGTAGGGGCGCAGGCCGAAGGGCTTGCCACTGGCGCGCACGTCCCGCAGCTTGAACTCCAAGGGATCGCCGGGCTTGTAACCGGCCATGTCCTGCACGGGATGGCCCAGGCGGATGAGTTGCAGCTTCACCTCGCCGCGCATGCCCGTGTGGAGGTAGATGCCCTTCTCGTCCCGGTAGGGCTCGCCCAGCATGCCCGCGAGGCTCTTCTGGTTGCTGATCTCCCAGAAGAGGGCCTTGTCGTCCATCTCCAGGGCCAGGCGCCCATCCTCATGGGCCACGAGTTTGAGCTTGCCATAGCGGGTGCCGTGGTCCTCGATCTCCTGGAGGAGGTTCTGGGGTACGGGATACTTGGACCACCGATCCAGGGTCTCCAGCATCTCGGCGCAGGTGACCCCCGAGGCCGAGGCGTTCCAGAGGCTGAGCGGCGTGATCCGGTAGGTGTGGATGTGCTCTGGGCTCTTCACCAGCTCCGCGAACCGGGCCAATTCATCCCGCACGGTCTCGAAGTTCGGGTGCGCCACCTCGAGCAGCAAGGTGCGGTCCGACTGGACGATGAGGGGGTTCTCGGGGCGGATGGCGATCACGGGATGGCCTAAACCCTCGAGGTTACGGGCCTTCCGAGGGGGGGTCAACGAAGGAGGGCCGGATTCCCGGCAAGTCACGCCGGGAGGCCATGCCGATCTATTCCAATCCCAGGGGATGTGAAGGGAATTTCAGCGGAGCGCCGATGACATTCCCAATACAATTCCCCTTCCGCCCAAGGCCTTCCTCGCCGATACAGCGGAAATGAGGTGCGTCATGTCCCATCGTCTGACTCCCGCAGGGCTGAGCGCCTTGTCCTTGTTCCTGGCTGTCGGCCTGGCCGCCCAGCAGGCTCCGGCACCCCGGAAGGAAGGCGCCTACCAGAACCCCTATGCCGTGAACTACAAGCGGTTCACCCGGGGGGACAACGGCAAGGTCCAGGATGAAGCCGAGCGCCGCCTTGAATGGTGGCGGGCGCGCATGGGCGGCGATCTCAGCCCGGAGTTCATGGCCCACTACGCCCAGGAAGCCGAAGTCGAGCGTCGGCGGTTCCCCGCCCTCTTCCCGACCCCCGGGGTGGACCGCCCGGCGGCGGTGAGCGGCACCACCTGGACCAACATCGGGCCCACGAGCTCCGCCTTCACCCAGAACGGCATCCAGCTGAACAAGGTCGACAGTGGTCGACCCCGCACCATCCTGCCCGACCCAGCGGACGCCAACACCGTCTACCTCCTCACTGCGGGAGGCGGCCTCTGGAAGACCACGAACTTCCTGTCCACCCCCCCCACCTGGACTGCCATGACCGATAGCCTCGGCAGCACCAGTGGCGGCGCTGCGGCCTTCGGTCGCTCCTCTTCGGTGCTCTATGTCGGCACCGGTGACCCCTTCGATGTGGGTGTCGGCGGCTTCGTGGCCAAGTCCACCAATGGCGCCAGCTCCTGGGGATCCAACGTCGCCCTCACCGGGGCAACCAAGGTCTACGACCTGAAGGTGGACACCTCCGTGGGTAGCACCACGGCCACGGACATCGTGCTGGCGGGCACCAACAAGGGACTCTTCCGCTCCACGGATGGCGGGGCCACCTACACGTCGAACGCCACCCTCGCCAACCTGCGGATCTGGTCCATCGTGAACACCAGTGCGGGTTGGCTCTGCTCGGCCCACAACAACAGCGCCAGCACCGTGGGCGGCCTCGCCTCCCAGGCGGGTGCCCTCTTCATCAGCACGGATCATGGCGCCACCTGGAATCCCATCACCAATTCCGGCAATGGGTTCTCCGGGGCCGGCCGCACCACCCTTGGCGTCGGGGCCGCCGGGGATGCCATCGTGTATGCCTACGCCGCCATCCCCAATGGGACCGACCAGAAGGATCTCTTCCGCTCCGCCGACGGCGGGCAGACCTGGACGCCCCTGAGCCTGGCCACCAAGACGCCGGCGAACAACGTCGGAGACCAGGCCGACATGGACCTCATGAACGACCAGGCCTGGTACAACCAGATGCTCCTGGTGGATCCTTCCGACGCCGCCCGAAACACGGTGCTCATCGGCGGCAACCTCGCCTCGGCCCGGACCACGGATGGCGGCGCCACCTGGCGAATCCTCTCCGACTGGCTCGCCCAGGGAGGCCTGCAATACATCCACGCTGACTTCCATGCCTCCGCGGCGGTGACCATCAGCGGCACGACCCGGTTCTTCGTGGGCACGGACGGCGGCCTCTTCACCAGCTCCGACAAGGGCGACACCTGGGATGACTCCAAGAACGTGGGCCTGGCCACCCACCTGATCTACGCCCTCACGGCGAACCCCGCCACCGCTGGCTCGGCGTGGATCGGCCTGCAGGACAACGGCACCCGCATGCGCTCGGGCAGCACCGCCACCTTCAACCAGCTGAAGGGTGGCGATGGGTTCGGCGTGGGCTGGAGCCAGGCCAACCAGGCCGCCGTGCTGTCCACGTACGTGTACAACAAAATCTCCCGGTCCACCGCGAATCCGCCCACCGATCAGACCAATTTCTCCACCTTCACGAGCGGCTTGGGCAGCACGGGCGCCACCGATAACGGCGCTAGCTACTACTTCGTCACGCCCATCACCACACCCTCTGGGGCCGCCGATCCTTCCGGCAATGTCTTCTTCACCTACGGCAATGACGGCACCGGAACCAACTCCGGCAAGATCTTCAAGAGCAACGCCTCCGGCTGGACCGCCATCGGCACGCCCGGCTCCGCGGGTCTGAGTACGGGTCGATTCGTCCGCTCCGTCTCCCACGGCATCGGCGTGCACCCCACGGACCTCAACCGCATCGCAGCCGCCGGCAATGGCGGCAATCTGCTGGTGACCACGGATGGCGGCACCACGTGGAACGAGTACCTCATCAGCAGCCTGGGGCTCGCCACCTGGCCCGGTTACAACGCGAACGTCGCCTGGGTCTCCAACGATGTGCTCTACGTGGCCTCTGAGAATTCGGGCACGGGGGCTCCCCACGTCGCCAAGACCACGAACCTGAGCAGCGGATCGCCCACCTTCACCCAGGCTGACAACGGCCTGCCCGACCTGCCGGTGACCAAGCTCGCCGTGGATCCCGGCGATGCCACGGGGAACACCCTTTACGCCGCCACCTGGCTGGGCGTGTACCGGACCACCAACGGCGGCGCCAACTGGTCCCGCTTCGGCACGGGGCTGCCCCAGGGCCGGGCCACGGACATCTATGTGGCCCCTGACAGCTCCTTCATCCGCGTCGCCACCTGGGGCCGCGGCGTCTGGGAAGTGGCCGGCGCCCCTGCGGTCAGCCTGACCATCACCGAACCCGGCCCCCTCACGGTCTCCCCCAGCGGCACGACCACCCTGCATGCCACGGTCTCCAACGCCACGAACACCAATGTCACCTGGTCCACGGTGCCCGCAGCCACGGGGTCCTTCAGCCCCACCACCACGGCCAGCGGGGCCGCCACCACCTGGACCGCGCCCGCCACGGCCCAGGTTGTGACCCTCAAGGCCACCGCCGTGCAGGACGGCACCACCGCCGCGACGGTGCTGGCCAACGTATACAACCCCGCCACGCTCACCGTCAGCATCGCCCCGGCGCCGGCCTACCTCACGAACGGGGACACCCTGCAGTTCACCCCCACCGTGAACAACGCCCCCAGCCCCACCGTCACCTGGAGCGCCTCCGGAGTGGGTTCCGTGAACACCTCTGGTCTGTACACGGCCCCGGCCTCGGGAACGGGGACGGCCACCGTCACGGCCACCAGCATCTACACCGCCCCGGGCAACGCGGGCAGCGCCACCGTGACCATCAAGACCCTCGACCTCAACGGCGATGCCGCCGTGGACTTCAAGGACATGGCCTTCCTGGCCGCCGCCGTCGGTACCGCCACGCCCGCCGCGAAGCTCACCAGTGCTTCCGCCAACGTCGACGACACCGACATCTCCAAATTCCTTGCCAAGTTCTGATCGGGAGCCGCCCATGCGAGCCATTCACCGCCTCACCCATGCCACCCTCTCCCTCCTCGGCGCCCTGGGCCTCGCCGTGGCCGTCGCCTGCGGCGGTGGGGGTGGGGGCTCCAGCACGCCGAGTGCCACGACCCTGAGCTACACGGATCCCACCGGCGTCGGCGCGACTGAGTACAAGTTCGTGAAGAACGGCAGCTCCACCGCCCAGCACCTGGTGCTGGACCTCATGGGCCCCGCCACGGCCACCACGGGCCTGGGCGTGTCCTTCGAGCTGGCCTCGGATGCCACCAAAGTCACCTGGACCAATGCCGTTATCGAAGGAACCACCTTCAACCTGGGCGCCGCGCCGAAGCTGATCAAGTCCAAGCTGGCCGCCGCCAACGCCAACCTCCAGGCGGGCCTCTTCCAGAAGGGCACCGCGAGCCCCGCCACCATCAACGACACCAAGGCCCTGGCCCAGGTCTCCCTGGATCTCAAGGCCGGTGCCGCGGCCGGTGACGTGGCGCTTTCGGTGGTGGCCGGCAAGGCTTTCATCTCGGACGCCACCGGCACCCCCTCCGCCATCGTCGTGAAGGTGGGCGCCCTCAAGGCCCAGTAGCCCTCCATCCGATCCACCCCCTGCCCAGCGCCCACCGACCGTGGGCGCTGGTTGCGTTCAGGGGATTTCACATCAATTCATTTTCACTTCAGGGGATCCAGCGGGAGGATGGAAGGTCGCACGCCCCGGAGTTCGCCATGAGCCGTTCCACCTTCCTCTCCCCGGCCACCCTCCTGGGCTCCGCCAGCCTGATCGTTTCGCTGGCCTGTGGCGGCGGTGGGGGTGGCTCCACCAGCCCGACGCCACCCCCCGCCACCGGGACCCAGGTGCTGTTGAACGGCGGCTTCGAACTAACCTCCCCGATGGCCTGGAAGGGCGATACAGGCGTCATCCAGCCCGCCCCGGGTTCCAGCGCATCCTTCGCCGTCCCCCACGGGGGTGCCAACTTCGCCTGGCTCGGTGGGTACGGCTATGTCAATTCCGATGAAATCACCCAGGACGTCTTCGTTCCCGCCTCCGCGCAATCCGCCACCCTCACCTTCTGGCTCAAGGTGGTCACGGAGGAGACCGGCGCCACGGTCCACGACACGATGACCGTCCGGGTGCTCAGCACCTTGGGCGCCCCCTTGGGAACCCTGGGGACGAGCTCCAACGCGAACGCGGGGAATTACACCAAGGTCACCTACAACCTGAAACCCTATGCCGGGCAGGTGGTCCGCCTGGACTTCAAGAGCCTCGAAGACGCCACCAAGGCCACGCATTTCCTGGTCGACGATGTGGCCGTGGCCATCCAGGTTCCCGCTGCCGCGGACCTCAAGCCCCTGGTGGATGCCTTCACGCCCACCAGCGGCGTGCTGGGGGAATCCATCGTCACCCTGGCGGGCCGCAATTTCTTCGGCGTCACCGAGGTCAGCATCGGGGGCCAGGCCGCCACCTTCACCCTCACGGACGGCACCCTGCTCACGGCCACCGTGCCGGCCTCCGCCACCACGGGCAGCGCCCCCATCGCCGTGACGAACGCCCAGGGCACGGGGACGTCCGCGCTCACCTTCACCACCGCCTATGGCACCCCCTCCAAGATCGGCGTGAATCCCGGTCAGGGTCCCATCGGCACACCCGTCGTCATCGCAGGCACCTACCTCGGCTATCCGGGCACCACGGTCTCCTTCAACGGGATCAACGCCCCCCTCACCAGCCAGAGCGCCGGCCAACTGACGGTGAACGTCCCCGCCACGGCCACCACGGGCAACCTCGTCGTGACCACCCCGGGCGGCTCCTTCTCCCAGGCCTTCACGGTGAACACCGCCTCGACGACCTTGGACCTCCACGTCGACAAGATCCAGCTCACCCAGAGCACCCAAACCCTCGCCAACAGCGTCCCCATCGTCGCCGGCAAGGCCGCCTTCGCCCGCGTCTTCGTCCTGGCCAATCAGACCAACGCAGCCTCCCCTTCAGTGCAGGTGACGTTGTTCAACGGCGGGGTCCCGGTGCCCACCTACCCCAAGACGATTCCCCCCTCCGCGTCCGGTGTGCCCACGGCCATCGACGAGAGCAGCCTCGCCATGAGCTGGAACCTCGTCATCCCCGCCACGGACCTCACCACACCGGTGGGCGCCGGCTACAGCCTCGAGGCCACGGTGGATCCCGCCGGCGGCTTGATCCCCGAGGCGGACGAGACCAACAACACCACCGCGGTGGGCTTCACCAGCACCACCGTGCCCACCTTCCACTCCACCATCTTCCCCGTGGTGCTCGCCAGCGGCACCGGGGACGTCTCCAACCTGGGCCAGTGGGTCTACCAGCTCCAGAAGATGTATCCCGTGGCCGACGTGGACGTGGTGGCCGGAAGCCCCTTCACGGGCTCCGTGTCCACCCTGGGCTCCGACGGCACCGGCTGGAACACCCTGCTGAACGACCTCACCACCAAGCACCAGCTGGATGGCGCTTCCAACCGCTACTACTACGGGTCCCTGAAGGTCGGTTACGGCGGCGGTGTCGCGGGCCTGGGCTGGGTGCCCAACAGCCCCAGCTCCGCGTTCCAGCAGCGCACCGCCATTGGCTGGGACAAGACCGGCTACGGGGATGGGGGCGACTACACGTACGTCTTCGCCCACGAGACGGGCCACACCATGGGTCGGGAGCACAGCCCCTGCGGCGGCGCCGCCGGGCCCGACCCCAATTACCCCTACGCCGGTGGATCCATCGGGATGTGGGGCTATGACACGGTGCAGAACCAGCTCAAAGATCCGTCCGTCACGAAGGACATCATGGGCTACTGCTCCCCGAACTGGGTCAGCGACTACGTGTACACCAAGATCCTGCAGTTCCGCGCCGGGAGCGGGGGATTCCTCCACGCCCCCGAGGATGCCGCCCTGCCCGCGGCCCTGGCCACGCCCACCGAGTGCCTGATCCTCCGCGGCATCCTCCGGGAGGATGGGCGGGTCGATCTGCTCCCCAGCTTCCGGACCCGGTCCCTCCCCAGCGCCCGGCCCACCTCGGGTGACCTCGAGATCACGGGCCAGGATGAGACCGGCCGCACCCTGTTCACCGTCCCCCTGGAGCTGATGACCCTCGGCTGCGGGCCCCACGCCCGGGACCGGCATTTCGTGATGGCCTTGCCCCTGCCCACCTCGAGCCTGGATGCCCTGTGCGGCCTCCAGGTGACCCAGGCCGGCCAGGTGCTCGCCACCCGCCGGTCGACCGCGACCGTGGCCCGGGCCTTCGCCGCACCGGCCGCGGAACCCGAGGCCCGGATGCTGAAGCCCGGCTTCGTGGCCCTCCGCTGGGATGCCTCCGTGGAATCCGCCGCCCTGGTGAGGGACGCCGACACCGGGGAGGTCATCGCCCTCCTCACCGGCGGCAGCCAGACCCTTCCCACCCGCGCCCGCCGGTTGGAGGTGGTCCTGAGCGATGGCGTCGTGAGCCGCACCCGGCGCCTGGACCTCCTGAACTGAGCTCGTCAAAACAGGGGCAAGGGGGCCGGCACCGGCCCCCTTTTTCATGCCCCGGGGCCCATTGGAAATCTGGGCTGAACTAAGCCTTGCTTCGTGGGACACTGGGCCATTACCCACACGCGGACCCTGATGACGGCCGAGCCCCATTTCCAGCTCCTCTCCCACTGCAGCGATGACCAGCTGCGGACCATCTGCGAGCGGCGGAAGCTGCCCATCCCACTGCGCTGGGACGATGGCCCCGAGGGGCGCAAGCGCCTGCTCAAGACCATGGTCTTCCACCTGGAGGACAACCGGCACCTCACGGATGCCCTGGCGGATCTGCGCAGCGAGGCCCTCGTGGCCCTCAAGCACCTCAGCCAGGAGGAGGAGCAGCCCTCGCCCGCCCTGGCCAAGGAACTCATGGACCTGGGCCTGATCCTGCCCCTGTCCCCGGCCCTGGAGGCCTTCGGCGTCGCGGAGCGCGTTTCCGACGCGCTGGAGGACTTTGACGACACGGCCCTGAACTTCACGGCCCCGGAGGGCGTGAAGCTGCGGGCCGTGGAGCCCTATCGCTTCAGCCTCGCCCTCTCCTCCGTGCTCCTGCGCTGCGTGGGCGGCATCCGCGTCCTGAAGGGCGGCCTGCCCGCGAAGAAGGAACTGCAGCAGCTCATGGCCCGCAACGCCCTGCTGCAGGATGAGGCGGACGCCACCCTGCTCTTCACCCTGCTGCACCGCCTGGGCCTGCTCTGGAAGACGGAAGGGCGCGTGGAGACGCTGCTCCCCGCCGTCACCGCCCATCCGCCCCGGTGGGTGGCGGAACGCGCCTTCGCGAGCCTGCTCGAGCACGATCTGAAGGTGTGGGGCATGCCCCCGGCGGAGGACCGCCACTTCCTCATGCAGCACCTCCTGGAGCGCCGGGGCCAGACCCTGGCGGTGGGCCCCTTCCTGGCCTTCCTGAAGACCCTGCATCCCCTGGAGGAGGACCGCACCCGCGAGGTGTTCATCCCCTTCCTGGGCCGCATGGGGCTCGTGGCGTTGGACGCTTCTGCGGAGCACATCACGCTCACGCCCCACGGCGAGGCCCTGGCCCACGAATACCTGCTGCGGGACCTCAAGGGCACCGAAGCCCACTGGACGAGCCTGGAGCCCGGCCACCCCCTCATCATCCAGCCCACCCTGGAGCTGCTGACGCCGCTCCTCCAGAACCCCCATCGCCTGCTTCAACTGGCCCAGGTGGCGGAAGTGGAGGCCCTGGACACCATGGCCACCTTCCGTGTGAGCCACGAGAGCCTCGTGCGCGCGCTGGATCTGGGGGTGCCCATGGAGGACATCCGCGCCCGGCTCGGCGCCCACCCCGGCGCCTTCTCCAACATGCCCCAGCCCCTTGTGCACCTCCTGGAGGAGATCGAGCGGCGGGTGGGTGAGGTGGAGCTGGCGCAGGGCGTGCACCTCGTGCGGGCCCGGGACAAGCACCTCGCCGAGGAGCTTCGCCTCCGCCCGGAGCTCGCGCCCCTGGGCCTCAAGCCCATCAGCGACACCGTGCTGGAGATCCAGGGCGAGGGCAATGCCCAGGCCCTGCTGAAGGCCGCGGGCTACCTGCCCCGGCCCGGCAAGTTCCTGGCCCTGAGCCTCGATCAGGATGAGGACCTCTACCTCTGGGCCCTCGCGGCCCTGGCCTTCGTGGAGGAGAAGGGCATGGCCGCCCACCTCGATCCCATCCGCCAGATGGTGCGCTCCAGCCTTCAGCGGCTGCACGATGAGGATCCCGTCCGCTTCCAGCGCGTGTCCCGCCGCATCCCCATGCTGCACCTGGGCCACGAGGACCAGCCCGCCGAGGAGACCATGCGGATCCTCGAGTACGCCGCCGGCCACAACCTCATGTGCGAACTGACCTACCTGCCCCCGGCGGCCCACCGCACGCAGCTGCGCCGGACCACGCCCCGGGAGATCCAGGGCGACCACCTGCTGGCCTTCTGCCACCTCCACCAGGAGGAGATGAGCTTCCGCCTCACCCGCATCCAGGGCGTGAAGCTGCTCAACGAGCGGGGCTGGACCCCTGGACACAGCCAGGTGGGATAAGAGCGGTCAGCGCTCAGCCGTCAGCGGTCAGCTCAAGAAGGGAACGACCCATCCATACCTCACGGATGGGTCGTTTCGCATTTTGGCTGACCGCTGACGGCTGATCGCTTCCCTTAACCCACCAGCTCCTTCAGCTTCTTATCCAGGGTCTCGCCCATCTTCTCCATGACCTCGCGCTGCTCCGTGCGGGCGTCGCGGGTCTCCTTCTCCATTTTCTTCTCCATGGCCATGACGGACTTCTGGAGCTGGCTCACGAGGCCCTTCAGCTCCTCCATCTCGTTGATCACGAGGTTCATGCGGGGGTCCGGGGGCTTCTGGTTGGCGAAGACGGACATGCCCGCGAGGATCGCGCAGAGGGCGCAGAGCAGGAGGATGACGACGAGGACGGGGGAGGAGGCCATGGGTTCACCTGGACCCTCTATCGGCAAAGCCCGGGCCAGGGTGAAACCTGGCGTTTGTTGCCCAGCCGACAGGTCTCTCAGGGGTTCGGCTTGGCGCTCACCCGCACCTGCTCCTGGCCGAGGGGCTGGACCGGCGCGGCCTCGATCACGAGATTGGGCAGCTTCCGGCCCTTGGGGCCCGCCTGGGCCAGCACCTTCACCATCTGCTCCCGGGTGGCCCGTTCCTGGGCCAGCTCGGTCTGGTGGGCCTGCAGCTTCTGCTCGAGTTCCTGGGTCTTCCGGGCGGCGGCGGCCACGGCGGCCTCGGCCTTGACCCGGTTGCCCTGGGCCCACACCCCCAGGCCCGCCACGGCGGCGGCCAGGGGCAGGACGGCGGCGGCCAGGAGCCCCCACGAGGGACGCCGGCGTTCGAGGCGTTTGCGGCGCAGGGCCTCCTTCTGGAGTTCCTCGGCGAGGACCACGAGGTCCGGCTGGGGCTCCACCACGCCACGGGGCGCCGGCTCGAAGCCCAGGAGCTCGCTCATCTCCGCCCGGAGCTGGACGTCCTCGGCGGGTTCGAAGCGGCGGGAAGGGTCAGACCAGGACATGCACGCCCCCTGGGGTGTCGGGATTGAGTTGTTCTTTCAGCTGGGCCTTGGCCCGATGGATGCGCGTCTTCACGGTGGCTTCGGGGATGCCCAGGATGTCGGCGATCTCCCGGATGGAGAGGCCCTCCACCACGAAGAGCCA
>DATFAX010000128.1:0-11253 GCA_035254125.1 Holophagaceae bacterium
TAGACCTTGGCGCAGGCGTAGGGGCTGCGGGGCTCGAAGCGGGTGAGCTCGTGCTGGCGGGGCTTGGCGGAGCCGAACATCTCGGAGCTGCCCGCCTGGTAGAGCTTCACCTGGCGGCCCGAGTGCTTCTGGTAGCCGCGCACGGCCTCCAGGAGGCGGATCACGCCCATGCCCACCACGTCCACGGTGTACTCGGGCTGGTCGAAGCTCACCTTCACGTGGCTCTGGGCGCCCAGGTTGTAGATCTCATCGGGCTGCACCTCCTCCAGGAGGTTCCGCAGGGCCCCGCCGTCCGTGAGGTCGCCGTAGTGCAAATGCAGGCGGCCGTGCTGGTGGGGATCCGTGTAGATGTGGTCGATGCGGTCCGTGTTGAAGTTGGAGGCCCGGCGCACGATGCCGTGCACCTCGTAGCCCTTGGACAGGAGGAGCTCCGCCAGGTAGCTGCCGTCCTGGCCGGTGATGCCGGTGATCAATGCGCGCGAGGGGGCCAAACTTCCTCCAGATTGCGCTCCCAGGATGACAGATCGGGCGCCGTTCGAGGCCCCCGGCCCGGGCCGCATGCCATGATGGGCGGATGGCCCGGCTCAAAAGGCTCATCTTCAACCTGATCTCCATGGACCCCGAGCGGGTGGGGGGCGCAGCCCGGCTGGCCCAGTGCCTGGCGGCCCACGTCTCCGCCCATCAGGAAGCCGGCACCCGCACCCTCGTGGCCGTGGGGCACGGCACCTGGGGCCGTCTCTTCCCCCTGGAGGGGGACTTCGAGACGCTGCAGGTCGCCCCCCGGGCCAAGTGGGAGGCCGGCCAGGCCCTCGAGGACCACTTGGAACCCATGGCCCCGGGGCGTCGGCTTACCGTGACCTTGGCCCGGCCCTTCCAGCGGGGCTACCGCTTTCCGGTGGCCTGGGCGGCCGACACGATCGTGCACGTGCCCACCCAGATGATCCACCCCCGGCCGCCCAAGCACTGGAACCTGCCCTACGTGATGAACCTCGCGGATCTCCAGCACGAACACTTTCCAGAGTTCTTCACCCCCCACGAACTGAAGAGCCGCCGCACCCACTTCCTGTCGTCGGCCCTCGCCTCGGAGGGCATCTGCGTGGCCGATGAGTGGACCCGCCGGGACATCCTGGCCCACTTGCCCGTTTCCCCCGACAAGGTGCACGCCATCCCCCTCGCCCCCACCTGGGATGCGGTGCAGGGCCCCACGGGCGAGACCGCCCGGGTCACCCTGACGGCCTTCGGCCTGCCGGAGCGCTTCGCCTTCTATCCCGCCCAGACCTGGGTGCACAAGAACCATGGCCGCCTGCTGGAGGCCCTGGCTGAGCTGCGCAACCGCGGCGTGCGCGTCCCCCTCGTCTGCTGCGGCCATCAGAACGACCACTTCCAGGTGCTGCAGCAGCGGGTGACGGAGCTGGGGCTCGAGGACCAGGTGCGCTGGCTGGGCCTGGTCAGCGAGGCGGAGGTGCGGGCCCTCTACGTGGCGGCCTCCCTGATCGTCGTCCCCACGCTCTTCGAGGGCGGGCCGGGCATCCCCGTCCTGGAGGCCATGGCCTTCGGCAAGCCCCTGGCCGCTTCCACCGTCTGCGGGATCCCCGAGGCGGTGGCCGACACGGCGCTGCTCTTCGATCCCCTGGATCCCGCGGACATGGCCGGCGCCATCGGCCGGCTCTGGACCGATCCCGACCTGGCGGCGGAGCTGGGGGCCAAGGCCCGGGCCCGCATCGCCCAGCGCACCTGGGCGAAGACGGCGGCGGCCTACCATGCCGTGTACGAGGAGATCCTGGCGCGCCGCGCCCGGGGCTGAGGCCCGGTACCATGGGGACGGCCCACGCCCCCAGGATCCCCATGCCCTTCCTCCTCCTCATGCCCTCCTACAACCAGGCCCGCTTCATCACGGAAGCGGTGGACAGCTGCCTGGCCCAGGACGATCCGGACTGGGAGCTGTGGATCCTCGACAACTCCAGCGACGAGACGCCGGAGGTGATGAAGCGCTACACGGATCCCCGCATCCACTTCATCCACGAGCCCCGGCGCATGGATCCCGGCACCTGCCTGAACATCCTCCTGGAGAAGGCCCAGGGCGAGCACTTCAGCTACGTCCACACGGACAACCGCCTCCTGCCGAGCTTCGTGGCCACCCACCGGAAGGCCCTCAGCCAGCACCCCCTCGCTGTGGCCGTCTGCGACTACTGGGAGATGGACGAGTCCGGCAAGCGGCTGAAGATCCGCCGCCGGCCCGATCCCTTCCCGCTGAACCGCCTCTTCAGCGTGGACTCCATCGGCGTGCCCTTCGCGGCCACCATGGAGGTGGCGAAGCGCCTGGGTGGCTTCACCGCCGACGACCTCGCCGACGACGTGCTCTTCGTGCTGCGCGCCGACACCCTGGGCCCCCGCATCCACATCCGCGAACCCCAGATGGAATACCGGGTGCACGCCACTTCCCGGTTCCTCACGGGGGGCACCCTGCGGGTGTTCCGCGCCATCCACAAGAGCGTGCTCGTGGCCTACGGCGAGCGGGCCGCCCACCTGCCGGATCCCTTCGCCGGGGGGCTCGACCGGGCTCGGGCCCACGTGGCCAAGGCCTCCCGCATGGCCCTCTCCCGGGCGCGGGCCGTGGCCCCCGGCACGGGCCCCCTCTGGATCCGGGGCACGGGCCCCGCGGCCTTCTGGCTGGGCTGGGCCCTGGCGGAGCTGGGGCGTCCCGTGGCGGGCTTCATCGGGGAAGGGGTGCCGACCCTGCTTGGCGTGCCCGTGGCCGCCCACGCCCCGGAAGGGGCGCAGGTGGTGGATCCCCGCATCCGCGGCGCGGCGGGCGTCCGTCAGGCCGTGCGCTGGCTGGTGCAGGGCCTGCCGCCCCTGGACCACCCCCTCAAGCGCCTGCCCGGAGACGTGATGGCGGGCTTCCTGGTGCCCTTCCAGCTGCAGACCCCCGGCGCCCGCGCCGTGCGGATCCAGGGGGAGGGCGCCCTCGCGGCCTACCTGGCCTACGCGGCGGAGCACCTGGGGGGCCTTCAGGTGGAGGGCTTCATCGCCCGCCGCAGCCCCTGGCCGGGTCTGCCCGTGGTGGAAGCCGGGGACGGACCCGTCTGGACCGTGGCGTAGGGGCTTCCGAAACGCCTTCGTGACGGAGCCCGGGGGACCGGGTCCACAATGGGGAATGCTCTTCGATTCCCCCTCCTCGTTCGGCCGGGCCTTCCGCATCCTCACCTTCGGGGAGAGCCACGGTCCTGCCGTGGGCGTGGTCATCGATGGCGTGAAGCCGGGCCTCGACTTCGACCTGGAGGCCATTCAGGTGGAGCTGGACCGCCGTCGCCCGGGGCAGTCGGACCTGGTGACGCCCCGCAGCGAGGCGGACCGTCTGCACGTCCTCTCCGGGGTCTTCGAGGGCCGCACCACGGGCCATCCCATCGCCCTCGCCGTGTTCAACGAGAACCAGCGCAGCGGGGATTACAAGGCCATCCAGGACCTGTTCCGCCCGGGCCATGCGGACCTCACCTACGACCGCAAGTACGGCCTCCGCGATCCCCGCGGGGGCGGGCGCAGCTCGGGCCGCGAGACCCTGGCCCGGGTGGCCGCGGGCGCCTTCGCCAAGCAGCAGCTCGCCCGCCTCGGCATCATCGTGCGCGGTTTCAACCGCGAAATCGCGGGCATCTCGGGGCAGCTGGTGGACTGGTCCTTCGTGGAGCGCAACCCCCTGCGGGTGGCGGATCCCGCCTGCTTCGACTACCAGAGGACCGCTGTGGAGAAGGCCCGCGACGAGGGTGACAGCGTGGGCGGCGTCTGCGAGGTGTGGATCGAGGGCTTGCCCATCGGACTGGGCGATCCCGCCTTCGGCAAACTGGATGCGCTGCTCGCCTGCGCCGTCATGAGCATCGGTGCCGTGAAGGGCGTGGAACTGGGCGCGGGCTTCGCGTCGGCCCGGCTGCGCGGCAGCCAGAACAACGATCCGCTGACGCTGGAGGGACCCGCCAAGAACGATTCGGGCGGGACCCTGGGCGGCATCAGCACCGGCGCCCCCGTGGTGGTGCGCGCTGCCGTGAAGCCCACCAGCTCCATCTCCAAGGCCCAGGCCACCATCTCGAAGGAAGGGGAGGCCGCGGAGATCAGCACGAAGGGCCGCCATGACCCCTGCATCGCGCCCCGGGTGGTGCCCGTGGCGGAGGCCATGTGCGCCCTCGTGGTCTACGATGCCTGGCTCACGCAGCAGGACCTTCGGGAGGGCTCCATCCCGCCCGCGCCGGAGTGGGATTGGGAGGCCGTGACCTCCCTTCTGGGGCGGATGTGACCGGGATCTTGAGAATGATTCGCCCGGAGTACATGGCCTTGGGCGAAGGTGTGTGACCTGGCTCACGCCAATCTCCTGTCGCAACGCTCAAGTGTGGCGATAATGGGTCTCAGGGACGGATGACCCCGTTCCGATTCCGCGAGCGCCCATGGAACCCGTCCTTGTCAGCTTCCACGCACCGATCCACGACCTGGATCAGGTGGCGAAGCACGTGGCCAAGGATGGCGTGCCGGAGAAGTTGGAGGCCTGGCAGGCCCAGACCGGCGCCAAGGAGCTGGTGTACGTCGCCACGTGCCAGCGCGTGCTTTGGATCCTGTGGGGCGGTGAACCGGAGAAGCTGGGCCTCGGACCCGAGCCCGTCACCTACAAGGGCGACGCGGCCTGGCGGCACCTGCTCGGATTGGCGGCGGGCCTCGAAAGCGCCAACGTGGGTGACCGCGAAATCACGGGCCAGCTCACCGACGGGCTCACCCTGGCTCAGGGCTGCGGCGTGGCGGGCGACGAGGCCAGCGCCTGCCTCGACGAGATCATCCGCGAGGCCCTGCGCCTCCGCACCCAGGTGGGCCTCGCCGACGGGCAGGCCTCCGTGGCCACGGTGGCCCTGCGGCACATCGAGCAGGCCATGGAGCCCGGCTCCCGCATCGCCCTCGTGGGCGTGGGCCCCATGAGCCGCTACCTGGCCCAGCGTCTGCCCGAGCGCGGCTTCAAGGTGGCCCTGGCCAACCGCACCGTGCAGAAGGCGAAGGACCTCGCGCTGGAGATGGATCCCGAGAATCCCGTGGACGTGGTGAGCCTCGCGAACCTCCAGAAGGATCCCGCGGGCTTCGATGCCATCGTCACCGCCACGGCCGCGGCGGAGCCCATCTTCACGCTGGAGGCCTGGGGCGCCCTCGAGGGCCGGCGCGCC
The DNA here is from genome assembly GCA_035254125.1 of Holophagaceae bacterium. Taxonomy (GTDB): domain Bacteria; phylum Acidobacteriota; class Holophagae; order Holophagales; family Holophagaceae; genus JAFDVN01. Next base: position 5,193 of record DATFAX010000128.1, read on the forward strand.
ATGGTGCGCATGATCGACCTCGCGCTGCCCGCCGACAGCGAGCCCGCCCTGGAGCAGCTGCCCTGGGTGCACCGCGTGGACCTGCACGTGTTCCTGGCCGAGACTGCCGCCGCCAAGCGCCAGCGGGCCGAGGCCGCCCAGGAGGCGGCGCCCCACCTCCTCCAGGCCGTGCAGCGCGTACGCCGTCGCGCCGCCGCCCGCAGCCGCAAGCGCCGTGTCAACGAAGCCCAGGAGAACCTCAACGCCGCCTGGGCGGCCCTGGAGCAGGAGTCCCTGGACGGGGCCCTGGGCGGGCTCTCCGAGGAGCAGGCGGAGGCCATCCGCCAGCTTATGCGGCGGGGCCGCACCCTGGCCCACCGCGCCCTCATCCAGGGGCAGCCCCCCGAAGGCGCCGCCGATTCATCCGCCAAGACCCTTCAATCGGGAGCCAAGTAAATGCCCAAGGTCGTCGTTGGAACCCGAGGCAGCGACCTCGCCGTGGGTCAGGCCACGCCCCTGGTGGAACACCTTAAAGCCTGCGGCTACGACGTGGAGTGGCGCAAGTTCACCACGTCCGGTGACGCCTGGCTGGCCGGTCCCCTGAACAGCGCCAAGGCCCAGGGCAACGGCTTCTTCACCAAGGAGCTGGAGGACAGCCTCGGCCAGTCCGAGGTGGACCTGCTCATCCACAGCCTCAAGGATGTGGCCATCGAGCGCCCCGCCGGCGTCATCCCCGCCTGCATCCCCCTGCGCGAGGATCCCAGCGATTGGCTCGTGGCCCGCAAGGACCGCCCCGAGGCCTGCGTGCTGGCCACCTCCTCCGTGCGCCGCAACCTCATGCTCGCCCCCGTCTTCCCCCAGGCTTCCTTCACGTGGATCCGGGGAAACGTGCCCACCCGCGTGCAGCGCGTGCGGGACGGCATCCTGCGCGACGAACCCGTGCACGGCACCTTCCTCGCGGCCAGCGGTCTCAAGCGCCTGGGCCTCGACCTCTCCGACCTGGAGGTCCGCGCCCTCACGCCCGACGAGCTGCTGCCCGCGCCGGGGCAGGGGGCCCTTCTCGCGGAGACGCGCATGGACCGGCAGGACCTCGTGGAGGCCTTCCGTTCCTGGCACGACGAGGCCACCGCCCGCTGCGTGGCCGTGGAGCGTGCGGTGCTGAAGGGTCTCGGGGGCGGCTGCTCCCAGCCCCTGGGCACCCTCGCCACCCTGGATGATCGCGGCCGCTTCCACCTCCGCGCCGCCTGGGCGGAGGAAGGTCGGGTCATCAAGGCCGAGGCCTTGGGCGAGGCCGACGTCGTCGTGACGCAGGTGGTCCAGGAACTCCAGGCCCAGGGGGCGCCTTGCGCCTAGCCTTGCCCCGACCAGCGGACCATCCGCTGAGCCAGACCGCCGCCGCCGCCGGGTGGACCCCGGTGCCCTTTCCGGTCACGCGCCTGGTGCCCACGGGTACCCCGCCGCCCTTGGACCTCGCGGGTGGCGCCGATGCGCTCATCGTGCTGAGTCCCAGCGGCGCGCGCGCCGCGTCGCCCCTCCTGCCCGCGGGCCTGAAGGTGCTGGCCCAGGGCCTGGGCACCGCCGATGCCCTGGGCCGCAGGGACCTGGACCTCATGCTCGCCTCCGTGCCCCGGGCCGAGGCCCTGTGGGAGGTCCTCCAGCAGCGCTTCCCGGACGGCGGGAAGTTCGTCCTCGTCCGCGGTGAGCGCAGCCGGGAGTACCTGGAGCGCGTGGCCCGCGACACCGTGTGGCAGATCGAACCCTGGGTCACCCACGGCGAGGCCCCCATCCTGCCGCTGCCCGACCTCCCGCCCGTGGACGCCGTGCTCGCCATGAGCCCCCTCCAGGCGCAGGTGCTGGCGGGCATGGCGAAGGACTGCATGCGCTTCGCCTGGGGCGAGGCCACGGCCCAGGCTTTCGAGCGCGCGGGCCAACCCGTCACCGGGTGGTGCGAGCCCAAGGTGAGCGCCTACCACACGATGCTCAGTGAACCCTTCCAGGAGGCCTCCCGATGCTGATCCGATCCCGCCGCATGCGCCGCACCCAGGCCATCCGCGATCTCGTCGCCGAGACGGACCTGCGCCCCCGCCACCTCATCCAGCCCTACTTCGTGCAGAAGGCCCCCGGCTTCTCGGAGATCGCGGCGTTGCCCGGCATCGGCCGCACGGGCATCGAGGAAACCTGCGCCCAGGTGGAGAAGGACCTGAAGAAGGGCCTGAAGAGCGTCCTGCTCTTCGGCATCCCCGACGAGAAGGCCCCCGACGCCCATGGCGCCCATGATCCCGAGGGCGCCGTGCCCCTCACCATCAAGGCCCTCAAGGCCCGGTTCGGCGACGACCTCATCGTGATGACCGATGTCTGCCTCTGCAGCTACACGGACCACGGCCACTGCGGCCTGGTCCATGACGGCGAGGTGGTGAACGACGCCAGCGTGGCCCTGCTCGCGGAGATGGCCGTGCGCCATGCCGAGGCGGGCGCCGATGTGCTGGCCCCCAGCGACATGATGGACGGCCGCATCGCCGCCCTGCGCGTGCGCCTGGATGAAGAGGGCTTCCAGAACCGCGCCATCATGAGCTACGCCATCAAGCACGCCGGCGCCTTCTACGGTCCCTTCCGTGAGGCCGCCGACAGCAGCCCCAAGTTCGGCGACCGCCGCAGCTACCAGATGGACCCCCGCAACAGCCGCGAGGGCCTGCGCGACGGCCTCATGGACCTGGAGGAAGGCGCCGACATCCTCCTCCTCAAGCCCGCGCTGCCCAACCTCGACCTCATCTGGCGCCTCCGCGAGGCCTGCCACGCCCCCATCGCCGCCTACCACGTCTCCAGCGAGTTCTCTTCCGTGAAGGCCGCCGAGGAGAAGGGCTGGGTGAATGGCGACCAGCTCATGTTCGAACACCTCATCGCCATCCGCCGCGCGGGCGCCGACATGATCGTCACCTACGCTGGCCGGGAGGCCCTCGAGAAGGGATGGATTTCGTGAACAACCAGCAGCTCTTCGATGAAGCCAAGACCCACTTCCCCGGGGGCGTGAACAGCCCCGTGCGGGCCTTCAAGTCCGTGGGCGGCACGCCCAAGTTCTTCAAGAAGGCCTCCGGCGCCTGGTTCGTGGATGAAGATGACCAGCGCTTCCTGGACATGTGCATGTCCTGGGGTCCGCTCATCCTCGGCCATGTGAATGCCGGCGTCATCGCCGCCGTCACCGAGGCCATGTCGGAAGGCCTCACCTTCGGCGCGCCCTCGCGCCGCGAGCTGGCCCTGGCCCGCAAGATCAAGGAGCGCGTGCCCTTCATCGAGAAGATGCGCTTCGTCTCCAGCGGTACCGAGGCCGTGATGAGCGCCCTGCGGGTGGCCCGCGGCTTCACCGGTCGCGACCGCATCCTGAAGTTCGACGGCTGCTACCACGGCCACGCCGACGCCATGCTCGTGAAGGCGGGCTCCGGCCTCGTCACCTTCGGCGAGCCCACCAGCGCCGGCGTGCCCGCGGCCATCGGCGGCCTCACCTCCGTGGTGAGCCTGGACGACCTGGAAGGCCTGGAGGCCTACTTCGCCAAGCACGGCGCCGAGACCGCCTGCGCCATCATCGAGCCCATCCCCGCCAACAACGGACTGCTGCTGCAGGACAAGACCTTCCTCCTGCGCCTGCGGGAGCTCTGCACGAAGCATGGCGCGCTGCTCATCTTCGACGAGGTCATCAGCGGCTTCCGCGTGGCCGCCGGCGGGGCCGCCGAGCGCCTGGGCATCACCCCCGACCTCGGCACCTACGGCAAGATCATCGGCGGCGGCATGCCCGTGGGCCTCTACGGCGGCCGCGGCGACGTCATGGGCCGCATCTCCCCGGACGGTCCCGTGTACCAGGCGGGCACCCTCAGCGGGAACCCCGTGGCCATGGCCGCGGGCCTCGCCACCCTGGAGCAGCTCACCCCCGCCTTCTACGCGAAGATGGACGCGGACGGCGCCAAGTGGGCCAAGGCCTTCGAGGCCATCCCCGGCCTCCACTGCCCGTCCATCGGCAGCCTCATGTGGCCCCTCTTCCAGCCCGGCGCCGTGAAGCGCGCCGACCGCATCGAGAGCGGGGCCATCGACCAGTTCAACCGCATGCACAAGCTCATGCTGGACCAGGGCGTGTACCTGGCCCCCAGCGGCTATGAAGTGGGTTTCCTCAGCGGATCCCATGGCGACGCCGAGTTCGCGCACTTCCAGAAGGCCGTGGCCGAAGTCGCCAAGGCTTTTTAACAGGATGGACAGGATGAAAGCTGAAAGCTACGACCTGCATCCTTAATCCTTTTCATCCTGTCCATCCTGTTCCATCCCCGCCAGATCTTGTTCGGAGCTCCCATGACCCGCATCCACTCCCTCGCCCTCGAGTCGGGCAACCAGAAGGAAGGCCGCTTCCTCCTCGTCCAGGTCGCCCACAAGGACATGAAGGGCGCGCTGCGCGTGGCCTTGGCCGAGGCCGCCAAGCAGGGCGGCGCCTGGCGCCTCGTCCACAAATCCGTGCGCCGCACGGGCCTCGCCATCCCCACGGGCGAAATCATGGGTGTGACCGGGCCCTTCGATTACTCGGTCGAGGACTGACCATGACCAACCAACTCGTCCGCGTCCTCCAGGGTGAAGTCATCGCCCCGCCGCCGGTGTGGTTCATGCGGCAGGCGGGCCGCTTCCTGCCCGAGTACCGCGCCATCCGCGCCAAGGCCACCTTCGAGCAGCTGCTCAACGACAGCGACCTCTCCGCGGAGGTCACCCTCCAGCCCATCCGCCGCTTCCCCAAGATCGACGGCGCCATCATCTTCAGCGACATCCTCGTGATCTTGGATGCCCTGGGCTGCGGCGTGACGATCCCCGAGGGCGGCCCCGTGCTGGCCCGCACCCTGGATCAGATCCCCCTCGACCAGCCCCTGGATGAGGCCGTGTTCAAGCCCGTGTGCGATGCCCTCCGCAAGGTGCGCAAGGAATTGCCCGCGGAGAAGGCCCTGCTGGGCTTCGCCGGCGCCCCCTGGACCCTGCTGGCCTACGGCCTGGAAGGGAAGGGGAGCAAGACCTGGAGCCGCGCCAAGGCCTTCATCCACAAGGAGCCCGTGAAGGCCCAGAAGTGGCTGGAGAAGCTGGCCGATGCCGCCGCGCGTCTCCTGAACCTGCACATCGAGGCCGGCGCCCAGGCCGTGCAGCTCTTCGACACCTGGGCCGGCGAGCTGGATGCCGACGACTACGCCACCTTGGCCCTGCCCGCCGCCCGCCGCACCCTGGAGCAGGTGAAGAGCGTCCCCACCCTCTTCTTCGCCCGCACCGGCTACCTGCCCGACGCCCTCAACGATCTGCCCTGCGCCGGCCTCGCCGTGCCCTGGCAGGTGCCCATCGCCGAGGCCCGCCGCCGCTTCAGCGGCAAGGTGCTCCAGGGCAACTTGGATCCCGTGGCCCTGCTCGCGGGTCCCGAGGTTGCGTGTCGGAAGGCCCGGGCCATCCTGGATGCCATGAAGGGCCACGCCCACGTCTTCAACCTCGGCCACGGCCTCGTGCCCGAGACGAACCCCGACGTGCTCGCCGCGGTCATCGAGGAAGTGAAGCGCACTTAATCCGGAAGGGGCGGTGGCTCCCGTCGCCGCCCCTCCGCCAGCTGAGTCGATCCCATGCACAACCTCATCGATCTCGTCCGACACTACGACCGCCCCGGGCCGCGCTACACGGGCTACCCCATGCCCCCGGCTTGGCATGACGACTTCCCGGAGTCGGAGCTGATCGAGGGCCTGAAGCGGGCCGACCAGAGCAAGGAGGCGCTGAGCTTCTACGCGCACCTGCCCTTCTGCAAGCGCCGCTGCGCTTACTGCGGCTGCAACGTGGTCATCAGCCCCCACTACGATCCCGTCGAGTCCTTCCTCCAGCACCTGGAGCAGGAGCTGGACCTCTGGGCCTCCCACCTGCCCAACCGGCGCGGCGTCTTGCAGCTGCACTGGGGCGGCGGCACGCCCACCTACCTGGAGGTGCCCGAGCTGCGGCGCACCTTCAAGATGATCACGGACCGCTTCCCCCTGCTGCCCGGCGCGGAAGTGAGCCTGGAGGCGGATCCCACCTTCCTGCGGCCCGACCAGCT
>DATFAX010000129.1:0-2130 GCA_035254125.1 Holophagaceae bacterium
GCCCATGGGCGTGCCGCCCAGGGTGGCCTTGAGGGTCGACTTGGATTCCGGCTGGTAGCCGGCGGTGAGCTGGAGCAGGACGGGGCCGAAGTCCACCACCGAGTAGCCGAAGCGGGCGCCGACGACGGTCTTGTTGTCCGCCTCCACCTTCAGCGTGGTGCCAGGCGCCACGTCCATGTGGGGGGAGGGGTACTGCTGCTGCCCGACGAAGAGCCCCACCTCGAAGGACTGGGCCGCGAGGGGGGCGCCGAGAAGCAGGGCGAGCGCGAGGGTCTTCTTCATGGGATCTCCTGATGGAAAAGGGGAAGGCGGCCCATCCTTCCATCGGCCCTTCCGGAAATCAAGAAGATTGAGGCGTCATCAATCTGGGGTGCCCCCGGGCCCCGGTTTCTGCTTCCGGACCCGATGGTAGTGGCGCCGGGCCTTCTCCCGGTTGCCGCAGCTGGTCATCGAGCACCAGCGCCGGGAGCGGCTGCGGCTGAGGTCCAGGAACAGCCAGGTGCACTGGGAGCCGCCGCACTCCCGGACCGGGGCCGAGTTCTCCGCGGTCAGCAGGTCCGCTGCGGCCCGGGCGATGGGCCAGAGGGGGGCCGTGAGGTGCCGGTCCATCTCCCGCCAGCGCCAGGCGGGGGGGCCTGCGTCGAAGGCGAGGCAGAGGTGGGGCAGGGCTTCCCGGAGGGTCCGGTTCAGGGTGGACAGATCTGCAGGGGGCACCGCCCGCCCGTGGGCCCGGGCCGAGAAGAGGCCGTACAGGGCCTCCCGGAGGGTCCGGGCGGCCTGAAGGGCGGCCTCGGCGGCGGCTGGGTCCGCCAGGGCCTGGGTGGCCAGGGCTTCCGCCACATCGGCGGCCACCAGGTCCGTCTGCCGTGCGAAGGCCAGGAGCCGCGGGTAGGATCCCAGGTCGTCGGTCTCGGGACGGCCCCGGTCCCCCCAGGTGTTCGCGAAATCCAGGCTGAGGTCGCCTCCGGAGCGATCGAAGGGGGCTGACGGGGCCAGATTGGAGGAAGGTTCCATGGGAGAAGGCTAACCTGCCTTGGATGCTTGACAGGTTAAAAGATCGGTCCATATTAACCCACAACAAGCATCAAGGAGGTTAGTCATGCCCGAGACCTGCGAAACGACCCCCACCCGCCTGGCGGACCAGCTGGAGCGCGCCTTCCGGGGCGGTGCCTGGCACGGCCCCTCGGTGATGGAGCTGCTGGCGGGCGTCGATGCAGCCCGTGCGCGCTGGCGGCCGGGGCCCTCGGGCCATTCCATCGCCGAGCTCGCGGGACACCTGGCCTACTGGATGGAGGACGCCCGGCGCCAGATCCTCGGCGAGGCCCGCACCTCTCCGGAGGCCGGCGGGGACTGGGAAGCCGTGGCCCCCGGGTCCGACGCCGCCTGGCAGGCCCTCTGCCAGGCCCTGGAGGCGGCGCACTGCGGCCTGCGGGACGCGGTGCGCGCGCTGGAGGAGGCCCGCCTGGACGAGGCCAGACCGGGCTCCGACACCACCCTCCGGGGGCTCCTCCTCGGCACCCTGCAGCACAACGCCTACCACGCGGGCCAGATCGGCCTGATCCGCAAGCTGTCCGAGGCCGCCCTGGGGAAGCTGCCATGACGCCCCTCGAAGCTCGGACCCTCGAGCGGCTCACCGCCCGGCGGGACCACCTGGCCCGCCTGACCGCCTCCCGGAACGAGCACCGGTGGGTGGACCTGATGCGGCGGGTGGACGCGGCCATCGGCTCCCTCGAGGTGGGGACCTGGGGCTTCTGCGCGGTCTGCCACGATCCCATGGGCGCGGAGCGCCTGGCCGAGGATCCCCTGGTCACCGTCTGCCTGGAATGCTTGTCGGAAGCCGAGCGCCGGGGCCTGGAGCGGGATCTCCAAGCCGCCGGGAAGGTGCAGCGCACCCTCCTGCCGCCCACGCATCTGGTCCTGGCCGGGTGGGAGGTGGCCTACCACTGGGAGCCCCGCGGTGTGGTCTCCGGCGACCACGTGGACCTCATCCCGCCCTCCGCGCCCGGATCCTCCCTCCACCTGGTGCTGGGGGACGTGTCGGGGAAGGGCGTGGCGGCGGCCCTGCTCCAGTCCCACCTGCACGCCCTGTTCCGGGCCCTGGTGCCCACGGGCCAGCCGCTTCCGGACCTG
>DATFAX010000130.1:0-2852 GCA_035254125.1 Holophagaceae bacterium
GGCGCTCCGCCGGCCTCGCGGCACACTGGAGGGACCCTTCCCGGACCCCACATGCTGCTCCTTCCCGCCCTCCTTCTTCTGATGCAGACGCCTCCGGCGCCGGCCAAGCCGGACCCTGCGCCAGCCAAACAGGATCTGGTCCCACCCGCCCGGATCGAGCTCACCACCCCCTTCCCGGTCCACCTGGGCAGCGTGGGGCCGCGCGAGATCCGCGAGGCGGCCTACGGCATCAAGAGCCTCCATGACCGGCCCTTCCACCTGCGGGTGCTGGACCTGTCGCTGGGGCTCAGCCTGGACGAGGCGCAGGTGGCGGCGCCCCTGCAGCCCGGCGAGGTCCGCCTGGTGAAGGTGAAGGTGGATCCCACCGGTTTGGTGGGGCCCATCAAGGGGGCTGTGCGCCTGGGCACCGACGATCCGGGCCAGCCCAACTACATCCTGCGCTACGACATGATGGTGCGGCCCGAGGTGACGGTGGACGCCGAGCGCAAGAGCTTCGGCGGCGTGGCCCCCCACGAGAGCCCCGAGCTGGACTTCCGCTTCCGGCGCGAAGGGGGCGACCCGTTGAAGCTGGTGCTGGCCTCGGAGGTGGCTCCCTACCTCGACGCAGAGCTGATGCCCGGGGATGGGGGGGAGGACCTGCGGCTGACCCTGCGGCCCCGGCGCCTGAAGCCCGGCGTCACGGCGGGCCTGGAGGTGCTGAAGGTGGCCACCAACGCGCCGAAGCAGCCCCTCTTCACCCTCTACCTGGACTGGCGCATCGCCCTGCCCGTGGTGCCCGAGCCGTCGCGCGTGGTGTTCACGGAGCCGAAGAACACGCTCCTGGCCCTGGAGCTCCGCGCCCGGGACGGGAAGCCCTTCCGCATCCTGAAGACGGAGGTCCAGGGGCGGGGCTTCCAGGTGCTGGATGCGCCCGCGGCCGAGGCCGCACGCCAGGTCCTGCGGATCCGGCGCACGGGGACGGTGCCGGAAGCCCTGCTGCTGGTCCACTGCTCGAACCTGGACGAACCCCTCCAGGTGCCCCTGCACTACCTCGACCCCAAGGCCCGCCCGGCCAAAGGTTCAGTGCCGCCCCCGGCCACGCCGGAGCCGCACCACCACTAGATGCTCGTGGGCTCCTTCTTCTTTGGAGCCTTGAGGTTCAGCTTCACCTTGATGACCCGCCCATCGCGGAGGACGTCGAACACCACCTCGTCCGCCGGGGACTCGAGCTCGAGCATGGCCATGAACTGGCCTTCGTTCTCGATCTGCCTCCCCTGGTAGCCCAGGAGGATGTCACCCATGGTCTTGACGCGGCCCGAGGCGTCCACTTCGAGGGCCCGGAGGCCGGCCCGGCCGGCGGGCGAATCCGGATCCACCACCTTCACGACCAGTCCGCGCGTGATGCCGAAGATCTGCTGGGCCTCATAGCTGCCCAGGGTCTCGAAGCCCATGCGGGGGGGTTCCAGCCGGCCCTTCGCGATCAGCAGGGGCACCACCCGGTTCAGGGTGTCCACGGGGATGGCGAAACCGATGCCCACGGAAGCGCCCGTGGCAGCGGCGATGGCCGTGTTCATGCCCACCAGGCGCCCGGCGCTGTCCAGGAGCGGCCCTCCGGAGTTGCCGGGGTTCACGGCGGCGTCCGTCTGGATGACGTTCAGGATGTGGGTGTTGTAGCCCGTGCCGATCTCCCGGCCCAGGGCGGAGATGACGCCCCGCGTGAGGGTGTGATCCAGGCCGAAGGGGTTGCCGATGGCCGATACGGACTGGCCCACCTGGAGGTCGGAGCTGCGCCCGATGGGGATGGGACGCATGGCGCCCAAGGGCGCGAAAACCTGCAGCACGGAGATGTCGTAGGCGAAGCTAGTGCCGATGACCCGGCCCTTGTAGGTCTTGCCGTCCGCGAGGGTGACCTCCACCTCGTTCACGTCGCCAATCCGCTTGCCCTGGTCTTCCACGGTGATGACGTGGTGGTTGGTGACCACGTGGCCCCACTCGTCCCACACGAAGCCGGTGCCGGTGCCGGTGGGGATCTTGGTGATGTCTCGGGTTCGCAGGTCCTGGACGGGGGCGATGGCGGAGACATAGACCACGCTGGGCTTGGTCTCCTTGAAGCGCTGGATGGTGTTCCGCTCCTCGGCGCTGAGGGGGGGGCGCTTCGCGACGGCGCGGGGGGCCGCGTGGGCGCGGAAGCGCTGGATGGTGGCCTCCTCGCTGGGTGCCTGGGCCGCCGGCTGGGCCACGAGGGGCCAGGCTGCGAGGCACGCCGCGAGGCAGGCCGTGAGGGTGGCCAGGACCGATAGGAGGCGGCGAGGGCTGGGGTTCATGGCGGCTCCTCGGAGATTATGCGGCCTTGCGGGGACGCTGGGCCAACCGGGATCTGGGGTTTGCCAAGCCACCTTCCTCCTATGGGAGAGCATGAAAAACCCGTAACCTGGAATGACCCGATGCGTGAATCCACCTTCCATCCCCGCCGCCCAGCCCTGGTCCTGGGCCTGCTATTCCTCGCCGTCCTCGGCGTGGGAGGCGGCCTGGCCTGGTGGCTGGCCGCCCGGGGCCTCCGCAGTCCCCTCCGCGTGCTTCTGATCACACCGTCCCCGGGGCCAAGCGCCGGGCCGGGCGCTGACTCGGGCGAGGGACTGGGCGCAAGCCTCGACCCTGCCTCCTGCCGGGCCATCGGGGCCCTGGTGCAGGATCACCTCGAGGCCTTTGGCCAGGCGGCCGTCACCAGCGTCACGGAGCTGCCCGCGGACCTGGAGGACCTTCGTACCCAGGCCCAGACCCTGGTGGTGGAGCTGCAGCCGTCCCGGCAGGGCGAGGCGCTGGCGCTTTCCTATCGCTATGCCTGGGGGGACGGCCTGACGAAGGGGATGCCT
>DATFAX010000131.1:0-29660 GCA_035254125.1 Holophagaceae bacterium
ATGAAGGTGAAGAAGACCGTCTTGCGGTCCTTGAAGAACTCGAGCATCTCCTTGCGGAAGATGAGCCAGGTACCGCGCATCTCAGGCCTCCTTGCCGTTGGCGAGCTGGAAGAACACTTCGTCCAGGGTTCCGACCTTGAAGCGTTGCAGCAGCTCCCTCGGGGGGGCGTCGCCGTGAAGCTGGCCGTCGAAGATGATGCCGACGCGGTCGCAGATCTGCTCGACCATGGGCATCACATGGGTGGAGACGATCACGGTGCGACCCTCCTCGCGCATGATGCGGAGGAGGTCCAGCACCGTCTTGGCGGTGAGCACGTCCAGGCCCGTGGTGGGCTCGTCGAAGATCACCACCTTGGGGTCGTGCAGCAGGGCCCGGGCGATGCTGAGCTTCTGCTTCTGGCCGGAGGAGAAGCCATCCACCTTCACGTCGGCGAACTCGCCCATGCCGAAGCGGTCCAGCAGGTGCAGCCCCCGGCGTTCCGCCGTGAGGGGTTCCACGCCCTGGAACTCGCCGAAGATGCGGAGGATTTCCCGGGGGGTGAAGCGGTCGTACACGCTCATGTCCGTGGAGAGGAAGGCCAGCTTGCCCCGTACGGCTTCCGGTTCCGCCTGGGTGTCCAGGCCGCACACCTGCACGTTGCCCTGATCGGGCACCATCAGGGAGGCGATCATGCGCAGAGTGGTGCTCTTGCCCGCGCCGTTGGGCCCCAGGAGCCCGTAGATCTCGCCGGGCTTCACCGAGAAGGAGATGCCCCGCACGGCCTCGATGCGCTTGGTCTTGCGGCTTTTCTTGTCCTTGACGGTGAACGCTTTGTGGACGTTCCGAAGCTCGATCATGAGGGCTTCCTCCGGTTCCCAGTCTAGAAAGGGCGAGGGCCCCGGATGGGGGCCCTCGGTGAACGGCGCCGGGTCACCGGCGAACGGTCGGGAGGTCGAGGCTCAGCGGTGGGCGATGCCGCCGAAGGCGTAGAGGCCGTCAATCCCCACGGTGCCCAGGATGACCATCAGGGCGCCCACGCAGAGGCAGTAGAAGGCGAAGCCATTGAGGCGCGGGGAGCGGGTGAAGCGGTCCAGCAGGCCGATGGCCAGGTACCCGGAGAGGGCCGAGACCACCACCCCCACGATGCAGGCCACGGCGGGGCTTACGCCTCCGGCCAGCGCGGGGAAGGCCATGTCGGCCGGGAGGGGCTGGTGGTGCAGCAGGGGCTTCAAAAGGCTCTTGGTCTCGAAGACCGCGGCCCCGAGGATCGTGGGGATGCCCAGGAGGAAGCTGAAGCGGGCCGAGGCGGGCAGCCGCATGCCGGAGAAGACGCCCATGGAGATGGTGGAGCCGGAGCGGGAGAGGCCGAAGCCGCCTCCGAGGCCCTGGATGCTGCCCACCTTCAGGGCGTCGAGGGGGGTGGCGGATTCCAGATCCCGGGCGGGGCCGCCGGCCTGGGCCTTGAGGTTCGCGCGGTAGAGCATCCAGGCCGTGACGAGGAGGAACACGCCATAGACCCAGAGGTGCTGCTTGGACCACTCCTTGGCCTGCCGGGTGAGGAGGCCGAAGCCGATGGTGGGGATCATGGCCAGGAAGAGCAGGAACGCCAGCTGGCGACCTTCGGCATCCCGCCCGAGGAGGCCCTTCAGCACCCGGCCGATCTCCTTGCGGAAGTAGATGAAGAGGGCGAGGAGGGTGCCCACGTGCAGGAGCACGTCGAAGGCCAGCGGCATGCCCCGGCCCAGGAGGAGGTGCTCCGTGAGGGTGAGGTGGGCGGTGCTGGAGACGGGCAGGAACTCGGTGAGCCCCTGGACCAGACCCAGGAGGATGGCGTGCCACAACTGCATGAAGGCTCCGATGGACGAACCTCCAGTTTGGCACGGACCGCCGCCCTCGCGATCAGGGGCCCAGGGCCTTCCGGAGCTGGGCCTGATAGGTCTCTAGGGCCGCCCGCCCCTCGGGCGTGATCCGGAAGGAGGTCACCGGCAGGCGCTCCCGGAAGGCCTTCAGCGTCTCAAGGTAACCCGCGCCCTCGAGCTTCTGGGCATGGCTGGAGAGGTTGCCCTTGCTGAGGCCCAGCACCTTCTGGAGGAAGAGGAACTCCACCTCTGCAGCCGAGGCGAGCACCGTGAGGATGGCCAGGCGCGCGGGCTCATGGACGAGGCGGTCCACCTCCAGGATCGACTGCAGCTGGGCCTCCTGGCGTCGGCTCATGGGGCCACCAGCGTCTGGAGCTCCCGGCCCAGGCGGCGGAAGCGCAGGTGCTGCACGAGCCCGAACGCAAAGATCACGGGGGCCACGAAGAAGCTGGGCAGGAAGATCGTGGGGCCGAGCCAGGTCCCCGCGAGCGGCAGCCAGAGCCACAGGAGCGTGAGCAGGCCCATGGTGGTCCACAGCAGGGCTTCGGCGGTTCCCCGGATGCGGTTCCACCCGAGCCAGGGCAAGGCCCAGGCGGCGGTGAGGGCAAGGTGGAACTCCAGCGGGGATGGATGCGAGGGCTGGGGTGTTTCCTGGGTCATCCAGGCCACGGCCATGGGGAAGCCGGTGCCCGCGAGGACGAGGATGAGGCGCGATGCCCACTGCATCCGGGAGGCGAACCCGGGCAGGGAAGGCTCCACCCGGCCATGGGACTGGTACAGCCGATCCCGGAGGGCATCCTTCCCCAGGATCCAGGCGAGCGGCAGCAGGACCAACACGAGGGGGCGGATCCGATCCAGGAAGGCGTAGGCGCGGCGGTAGGTCTGCAGCTCGTGGGGCTGGAAGGCTAAGGGGCCTGCACCATGGTGGGCCAGCACGGAATCGGCGCCGACGCCCATGAGGGTCCATCCGCACACGAGGAGCGTGAGGGTGAGGCCGCCCCAGGCCAGGGGCAGGCCCCCCTCGTCCCCTCCGCGTCCCCAGGCCCCGTAGCGGCGGGTGAGGTCGGCCAAGCGATCCAGGTGATCGGTGGATTCGGACATGGAGCCTCCTTCGAGTGCAGACAAGTTTGCAATGCAAACCAAAATTGTCAACCCCTCACCCCGGGGAGGGGATTCGGCCATGCTTCTAGGCATGACCTCCACCTTCGACTTCCGATCCGATACGGTGACCCGTCCCACGCCCGAGATGCGCCGCGCCATGGCGGAGGCCGAGGTGGGCGACGACGTGCTCGAGCACGACCCCACGCTGCAGCGCCTGGAGGCCCGCGTGGCGGAACTCACGGGCATGGAGGCGGCCCTGTGGACCCCCACGGGCTGCATGGCCAACCTCATCGCCCTCATGCTGCACCTCCAGAAGGGGGACCGCTTCCTGGCCCCGGAGCAGGCCCACGTGCTGGGCTCGGAGCTGGGCACCGCCGCCTGGCTGGCCGGCGGCATGCCCCACGCGCTGCCCTGGGACGGCGGTCCCGGGCGGCCCACGGCGGCCACGGTGACCGCGGCCGCGGGGCGCCCCGGCCCCTACTTCAACCTCCGCACCACGCTCCTGTGCCTGGAGAACACCCACAATTTCGCCGGCGGCGCCGTGATCCCGGTGGCGGAGCAGGCGGGTCTGGTGGCCGCGGCGAAGGCCGCGGGACTCAAGGTGCACGTGGATGGGGCCCGGCTCTGGCACGCGGCCACGGCCCTGGGTTGCGACGTGAAGGACCTCACGCGCGGCGTCGATACCGTCCAAGTCTGCCTCTCCAAGGGCCTCGGCGCGCCCATGGGCAGTCTCGTCTGTGGCTCCCGCGGGGCCATGGAGGAGGCCCGACGCCTGCGCAAGATGCTGGGCGGCGGGGTGCGCCAAGGCGGCGTCGTGGGCGCCGCGGGCCTCGTGGCCCTGGACTACCTGCCGCGCCTGGGGGAGGACCATGCCAAGGCCCGGCTCCTCGCCGAAGGCCTGCGCGCCCTGGGGTTCGGCCTGGCCCTGCCTGAAACGAACATCCTCCTCGTGGACGTGCCCAACTCCGGCGCGGCCCTGGAGCACCTGGCCCGGGTCGGTGTGCTCGCCGTGCCCGTGGGCCCGCGCATCCGCTTCATCCCCCACCGCGACCTCACGGAGGCGCAGGTGCGGGAAGCCCTGGCGCGCATCGCACCCGTGGCGGAGTCCATCCTGAAGGGAGCTGCTTGATGCGCAAGGGACTGATCGCGGGGATCGTGGCCGGCGTATTGGCGCTGGGCGCCCTGGGCTGGTGGATGTGGCAGGAGCAACTGGAGCCGCTGCCCCTCGCGCCCGAGGCGGACCTGTGGGAGAAACCCAATCCCGAAGGCGAGCAGGATCAGGCCCAGCTGGAGATCCTCCTGGCCGCCGGGCCCGGTGCCACGGCCCTGCTCCGCGCCCAGTGCTTCGAGCCCCTCCTCGAGAAGCAGGATGGGCGCTGGACGGGCCTCCTCGCCGAGGCGGCCTGGCACAGCCGCCATGAGAAGCGCTGGCGCTTCCAGGTCCGGTCGGGCCTGCGCTTCCAGGACGGCCGTTCGCTGGATGCCGCCGCCCTCGTGGCCGGATTCCCGGTCTGGGCGCCCGCGGCCCTGAAGGCGGACCTGAAGAAGGCGCAGGTGGTGGACGGCCTGGCGGAGTTCCGGTTCCAGCACGCCCAGCCCGGCGCCGCCGAGGCCTTCGCCGCCGCCCCGGTGCGGGACGCCCTCACGGGCCTGGGGACGGGTCCCTTCCGCCTCTCGGCCGATGGCGCCACCCTGGAACGCTCCGATTTCTTCCGCCACGGACGGTCCGGCTTCGAGTCCCTGAAGCTCGTCACCGATCCTGCGGCCCTGGAGGGCACCGCCTGGGCCGGGAGCCTCCTCGCCAAGCGCTGGGCCTTCGCCCAATACCCCGGCAAAGTGCCCGGTGAAGCCATGGCCCAGGTCCGCACCGGTGCCTATGACGACCTGCGCCTCAGTGACGGCAGCGTGTGGTTCATCAGCCGCCGCCTGCGCCGCCTGCGGCCCGACAAGGCGGACTGGACGAAGACGCGTCTGTTCGGCGTGTGGCGGGCGGATTATGAGCTCGTGCGGAAGGAAGAGCCCTAGGCGCGCTCCCCGGGAGCCATTGCCGCGGGCCGGAGGTGGGAGACCCCCTTACTCCAGGTTCGCCGCCTGCTCCCGCACCTGGTCCAGCACGCCCTTGGCCTCCATGACGGCGCGGGTCATGGGGATGCGCTTGCACTTGGAGCCGGTGGTGTTCAGCTCCCGCAGCACCTCCTGGCACCACACGTCCACGGCACGGCCTTCGAGCCTGCCTTTCTGAAGGCGGTCGGCGAAATCGTCGAAGTGGGCGGCGAGACGGGTCATCTCCTCGCGCACGTCCAGCCGCTCGGCGAGCACGCCGGCCTCGGCCAGGAGCCGCTCTTCGGCCACCTTGCCGGCCAGTTGCGCTTCCTGGAGCACGGCTTCGATGCGGGCCTTGTAGAGGGCGGGCAGCTCCGCGGCCTGGGCGGCGGCTTCGGCCTGCAGCTGGTCCTTGAGGGCCTGGAGCTTGGCGAGGGATTCCTGGAAGAAGGGGCGTAACCGCTCGGCCTCCTGGGCGCGACCGGCGTTCCAGCGGGTCAGCAGGTCCGCGAGGCCCGCCGCGACTTCGGCTTCCAGGTCCTCACCGAGGTCGCCCTCGGCGGTGAGGAAGGCGCCGGGCAAGCGCAGGAATGCTTCCGCCGTGAGGGGGGGCAGGTGCAGCCACTCGGCGTCCTCGGCCCAGGCTTTGGCCACGGATCGGAGCAGGGGGCGGTTGAGGCGGGGCTCAAGGCGCGAATCCTCCTGCAGCTCCACCGTGAGGTCCAGCTTGCCCCGCTGGGCGGCGCCGCGCACCTGGGCGCGGATGGCGGGCTCCAGGGCGGCGAGGGCGGGGTGCAGGCGCACGGAGAGGTCGAGCCCCTTGCCGTTCACGCTGCGCAGCGCCAGCCGCAGCCTCCCGGTGCCGAAGGGGCGGATAAGGTCGGCGTAGGCGGTCATGGAGCGCATGCCCGCATTGTGCCAGGAGGCGCATGGGATCCGGGGCACGGGGCGGCAACCCGCTGTTCACCCCAGGGGCGGAACGGCCGGCCGGAGGCGCATTAGACTGGGGGCATCCCCGGAGATGACATGCGGCTCGCGCTCGGATTCACGGCCATGACCCTGCTCGCCCAGACGCCCCAGCCCACGCCCAAGGCGGCCTTCGAGGCCTGGCACAAGGGGCGTATCGAGCGGCTGAAGTCCGAAGAGGGCTGGCTCTCCCTGGTGGGGCTCCACTGGCTCACCGAAGGGGAGAACGTCATCGGCACGAAGGCCGGGGCCACCGTGCCCTTCCCGCCGGGCCTGGGGCCGGAGGTCGCGGGCACCCTCGTCCTCGAAGGCGGGCAGGTGCGCCTGAAGGCCGCGGCGGGGAGTCCGCTCATGGTGAACGGCGCCCCTGCCGCAGACATGGCCCTGAAGGCGGACACCGATGGCAAGCCCGACGTGCTGCAGTTGGCCGGACGCAGCTTCTTCGTGATCAAGCGTGGCCCCGGCGGCGCCAAGGTGGGCGTGCGTGTGAAGGATCCCAAGAGCCCCGTGCGCACGGGCTTCAAGGGCATCGACATGTACCCCTTCGATCCCGCGTTCCGCGTGGTGGCCACCTTCGAGGCCTACCCGGAGCCCCGCACCGTGAACATCCCCACGGTCATCGGCGTCGCCGACCCCATGAAGGCCTGGGGCCGTGTGCACTTCACGCTCAAGGGAAAGACCTTCTCCCTGGAGCCCGTGGATGAGGGCGATGGCCGCCTCTTCTTCATCTTCCGTGACCTCACCAGCGGCAAGACCACCTACCCCGCGGGCCGTTTCGTCTACGCCGAGGCCCCCAAGGACGGCAAGGTGATCCTCGACTTCAACCAGAGCTACAACCCGCCCTGCGCCTTCACCCGCTTCGCCACCTGCCCCCTCCCGCCGCCCCAGAACGTGATGAAGATTGCGATCAGGGCCGGGGAGAAGAACTACGGGGAGCACTGAGGGGTCAGCCCCGCCTGGGGTTGCCCCCGAGGTCTGGAAGTCCACCTACTTGGACAGGGCCTCGTTCACGAGGTCATTCAGGAGCGGGGACTGGAAGAACACGCCCACGATGCGGTATTCGCCCGTGGTCTTCCTCAGCTCGAAGCGGATGGTCCCGGGGCCATTGCGGAACTTGGTCGCATACACGATGCGGCCCCACTTTCCACTCTGGTCGAATCCGGTTTGAACGAACTGAACCTCCTTCGATTCGACGGGGCCCAGTTTGTCGGACATGCCTTTCATGATCTTGTTGTGCTTCTCCTCGGGGAAGGCACGTTGCCCTTCCTCCGCGATCAAGGCGTAGGCACCGGCATAGTCGTGGGCTTCCAATTTTGCCAGGTATCGGCTGCAGACTGGACCGAACTCGCGATCGCCAACCTTCATGGCGCCTTTGACCATGAGGAAGCAGCTCACCCCCAGAAGGAGCAAGAACACGACGGCTCCTGAGCAACCCAGGGCGATCCACTTGCCCCAGGGTTTGGTTCGGGGAGTCCCGACGTCGGAGGTTGGGGCCGAATAAGAGTTGTCCATGGATCACCGGGGAAGGGGAAGGTTCCGCGGCCTGGATCTCAGGTCCCAGGCCGAGTGCCAACCCGTTTGAATCGTGGGTGCGCGGCAGGGCGGTCAGGGCTCGATGGGCGCAGGCTCCCCGAGGGGTCCCTCCAACGACTCGCTGCCAGGCTCCCCGAGCTGGCCGAGCGCCTTGCACGCGGTGTACCCAAGCCAGATTGAGTAAAGGCCCCAGGCGTGGAATGCAAAGCCGATCCAATCCTTTATGAGCAAGGTGACGAGGGCATCAAAGGCATAGACGCAGAGGCCGAGGACATAGGGCCAAACCTTGCCCTTCCGGGCCTGCGATCGGCAGATCCAAAGGCAGGCCATGATGCCCAAGCTGAAGGCGAACAGGATGCCTCCCAGCACATGGAGGAGGGTGGTGTAGTCCCCGCCCTGGACGGTCAGGAAGGCAGCCCCCAAGGACGAGATTCCCAAGCCGACTGGGAAGCTGAAACTCAGATTGGCGAAAATGATGACGGTGTTCACCAGGGAGAGGACCGCGATGCTGGCAAACCATCCAGAGCCCGAGTGGTGCCTCCGCTCCAGGGTCGTGCGATCGATGGCAGGGGCGCTCGGGTTCATGGGGTACCTGTGGACGGAGATCCGGGATCGGGTTCCTGCCTGGGAACCTACGGATCGGGTCAGAGGGTTCCGTCCGGACCACCCGAACGGTGGCGCTGGAGCGGACCCAGACCTGCTACGTCGCTTTTCCCAGGTGAAGGATTCCATTTAATCAAAGGGAATTGCTTCGGGCAAGGTTTGTGTCATCCGCCTGGACTGGCCAGGTCGTTCTGCACCATTCGGGTGGAAGCCTCGGCCTACTCCCGCTCCACTTCGGCCACTTCCCGCAGCCACGGCTTCATGCGGATGCGCTCGACGCTGCGCTCCAGGTGGAGCTCCAGGGGGCTGCTGCCTTCGAAGCCCATGCGGGGCGCGGCGGCGGCGGCGAAGCCGAGGCGGCTGCCTTCCTGGAGGCGCAGGGGGAGCTGGCTCACGGGGCGCACTTCGCCGGTGAGGCCCACCTCCCCCATGAAGAGGCACTTGGGTTGGAGGATGCGGCCCGTGGCGCTGCTCACCAGGGCGGCGATGACGGCCAGGTCCGCGGCGGGATCCTCCACTTCGAGGCCGCCGGCCACGTTCACGTAGACATCGCGGTCATGGAGCTGCACGCCCCCCCGGCGCTCGGCCACGGCGCAGAGCATGCCGAGGCGCTGGCCGTCGATGCCCAGGGCCGTGCGCCGCGGGATGCCGAGGCCCGCGGAGGCCACGAGAGCCTGGATCTCCACCACCATGGGCCGCGTGCCCGAAAGGACGACCGTGGCGGCGCAGCCGGGGCGGGGCTCGGCGTCGAGGAAGAAGGGGTTGCCCTCGGCGGGCACGAGGCCCCGCTCCGTCATGGCGAAGACGCCCAGCTCGAAGGCGGCGCCGAAGCGGTTCTTGAGGGCGCGCAGGAGCCGGTGGTGGTGGTGGCGGTCGCCCTCGAAGCTGAGCACGGTGTCAACCAGGTGCTCCAGCACCTTGGGGCCCGCGAGGTTGCCGTCCTTGGTGACGTGGCCCACGAGCACGAGGGGCGTACCCGTGGCCTTGGCCCAGCGGGCCAGCTGCTGGGCGCAGCCGCGCACCTGGCTCACGCTGCCGGCGCTGCTCTCGAACTCGGGATCGAAGAGGGTCTGGATGCTGTCCACCAGCAGGAGGCCGGGCTTCATGCGCTCGGCCTGGGCGAGGATCTCCCGCACGTCGGTCTCCGCCAGGAGGTGGATGCCGGGGCTCTCGGTGCCCAGGCGCTGGGCGCGCAGCTTGATCTGCCGTTCGCTCTCCTCGCCGCTGGCGTAGAGGACGTTTCCCTCGACCTGGGCGGCCCACTGCAGCACCAGGGTGCTCTTGCCGATGCCGGGCTCGCCGCCGAGCAGCACCACCATGCCGGGGACGACGCCGCCTCCGAGCACGCGGTCCAGTTCGTCCAGCCCCGTGGGGGTGCGCTGGGTCTCGCTCAGCTCCACGTCGGGCAGGGCGATGGGACCGTGGTGATGGCTCACGGAATAGCCGCTGCGCTGCAGGTCCTTCCGGAGGCTCCCCTTGACCTCCTCGATGGTGCCGAAGGATCCGCATTCCCCGCATTTGCCCAGGGGTTTGGGGTAGCGGGCGCCGCAGGCGGTGCACTCGAAGAGGGGACTGGATTTGGCCATGGGGTCATTCTAGGCGACGGCGAACAAAAAGCGAAACAATCCGGTTTTGACGCGTCACAACGGGCCCTGTGATGGCCATCAAGTTCAGGGGTTCCGGAAGCGCTAGGTCCGAAATCCGCACCTATCGTGAAGGAGCGGAGCCATGCCGCAGCTGGGGGACCCCATGAACCCGACGATGCAACCCGGAGTCGAAATCGCCAAGCCCAAGTCAGTGGGCAGCGACCTTGAGATCGCCCAGGCCGCGACCCTCCAACCCATCCAGGAGATCGCCCGGAAATTGGGCGTGCAGGACGACGAACTGGAGCTGCACGGACCCCACATGGCCAAGGTGAGCCTGGAGGCGCTGGACCGCCTCGGCTACCAGGCCATGGGGCGCTACATCGATGTCACCGCCATCACGCCCACCCCCCTGGGCGAGGGCAAGACCACCGTGACGGTGGGGCTGGGCCAGGCCCTCGGGGCGCGTCTCGGTCTCAAGGCGGTGACCTGCATCCGCCAGCCCAGCCAGGGTCCCACCTTCGGGATCAAGGGCGGTGCCGCGGGCGGCGGCTACAGCCAGGTGATCCCCATGGAGGCCTTCAACCTCCACCTCACGGGCGACATCCACGCCATCACGGCCGCCCACAACCTCTGCGCGTCGGCCCTGGAAGCCCGCATGCTCCACGAATCGAAGCTGGACGATGAGCAGCTCTTCGACCGCCTCTGCCCCAAGAAGGCCGACGGCAAGCGGCGCTTCACGCAGACCATGAAATTCCGCCTCAAGAAGCTCGGGATCGGGTTCGACGATCCCGACTCCCTCACCACCCACGAGAAGCGTCGCTTCGCCCGACTCGACATCAACCCCGACGCCATCCAGTGGCGGCGGGTGCTGGACACGAGCGACCGGTTCCTCCGCGGCGTGAAGGTGGGCCTGGGGCCCGAGGAAGCGGGTCACGAGCGGGAGACGGGCTTCGACATCGCCGTGGCCAGTGAACTCATGGCCATCCTCGCCCTCGCCTCGGGCCTGGAAGACCTGCGTCACCGCATCGGGCGGGTGGTGGTGGCCCTGGACCGTACCGGCCAGCCCGTGACCTGCGAGGACCTGGGTGTGGCCGGCGCCATGACCGTGCTCATGAAGGACACCCTCAAGCCCACGCTCATGCAGAGCCTGGAAGGCAATCCCGTGATGGTGCACGCCGGGCCCTTCGCCAACATCGCCCATGGCAACAGCAGCATCCTGGCGGACCGCATCGCCCTCAAGCTGGCGGATGTCGTCGTCACGGAGAGCGGCTTCGGCTCCGACCTGGGCATGGAGAAATTCTTCAACATCAAGTGCCGCACGTCGGGCCTCGTGCCCGACGCCGTGGTGCTCGTGGCCACCGTGCGCGCCCTCAAGATGCACGGCGGCGGGCCCAAGGTGGTGGCCGGCAAGCCGCTGGCACCGGCATACGTGCAGGAGGACCTCGCGCTGCTGGAGAAGGGCCTGCCCAACCTCATCCACCACGTGTCCACGGCCCGCAAGTTCGGCATCCCCGTGGTGGTGGCCGTGAACGCCTTCGCCACGGACAGCCCCGCGGAACTGGAGCTGGTTCGCAGCGCCGCCGTGGCGCAGGGCGGAGCGGCGGATGCCATCATCTGCCACCCCTGGTCCGAGGGCGGCGCCGGGTGCGAGGAGCTGGCCCACGCCGTGTTGCGCGTGACGGAGGAACCTTCCTCCTTCAAATTCCTCTACCCCCTGGACTGGCCCATCCGCCGGAAGATCGAGGCCATCGCCAAGGAGATCTATGGCGCCGACGGCGTGGACTACAGCCCCGAAGCGGAAGCCCGCATCGAGGAGTTCACGCGGCTGGGCTACGACAAGATGCCCATCTGCATGGCCAAGACCCACCTGAGCCTGGGCCCCGATCCCACGGCCAAGGGTGTGCCCAAGGGCTTCCGCCTGCCCATCCGCGACATCCGCGCCAGTGTCGGAGCCGGGTTCCTCTACCCCCTCGTGGGGCAGATGAGCACCATGCCGGGCCTCCCGGCCCGGCCCGGCTTCTATGACGTGGACATCGATCTCGTGACGGGGAAGGTCATCGGGCTCAGCTGAACCGGACGGGAGGATGGAACGGGGGGCGGATCTCCGCCCCCCCGCTTCATTTGAACCAGCGCGTGAACCACTCGAGGTTGGCCTCGGCAAGCCGCTGCAGGGCGCGGGGCTCCGTGGGGCCATGAGCCTGGCGGGGCACCACCTGCATGCGGCATTCCACGCCCTGGCGGGTGAGGGCGTTGTGGAGCTCGTAGCCCTGGCCGATGGGTACGCGTTGATCCCCTTCGCAGTGTTGGATGAGGGTGGGCGTGGTGACGCCCTTCACCTGGAACAGCGCGGAGTGGGCCCGGTAGCGTTCCAGCTGCTCCCAGCTGTCGCCACCGAAGTAGTCGGGGATGAAGCTGGGGATGTCGGAGGTGCCGTTGAAGCTCATGAGGTTGGTGACCCCGGCGCCCACGCTGGCGGCCTTGAACCGCCTCGTCTGCGTGATGGTCCAGCTGGTCATGAAGCCGCCATAGCTCCACCCCGCGATGCCCAGCCGCTCGGGATCCGCCACGCCCAGCGCGATGACGTGGTCCACGCCGGCCATGAGGTCCTGGAAGTCGAGGCCGCCCCAATCCGCTTCGTTGGCGAAGCGGAAGTCCCTTCCGTATCCCGAGGATCCCCGGATGTTGGGGCGCAGGATGGCGAAGCCCCGGGCGGCCAGGGCGGCGAGGGGGTACTGGGAAGGCGAGGCCACGTAGGTCTCCCCGTACATCTGGGTGGGGCCGCCATGGGGCGTCACGATCAGGGGAGCCTTGGCGGCAGGCTTCCCATCGATGGGGTAGGTGAGCAGGCCTTCGATCTCCTTGCCCTGGGCGCCCTTCCAGCGCACGACCTCCGTACGGGGCAGGGGATGGCGGGGCAGGTCCCCATTGGGGCGGGCGATGACCTTGGGGGAGAACTGCGAGAGGGTGCTGAAGGCCAAGGTGGGTGGCTCCGAAGCCGTCTGCACCACCAGGCCCAGGTAACGTCCCGTCGGATCCAGCTCTACGAAATCCCCGGCGCCCACCATGGCCCCCGAGGCCACGGTCCAGGCACCGGCATCCAGGCGGAGGAGGCTGCCATCGTCCACCCGCATGGAATAGATGCCGCCCTTCACGGCGGTGGCCTCTAGGAAGATCAGGTGGCGGCCGTCGCCGGACCAACCCAAGAGCTGGGGCTGGCCATCCGGGGTCGGGGGCAGGGGCTTGATCGCACCGGAGGCCACGTCCAGCAGGGCGAGCCGGTGGGAGCCGGCCCAGCGTGGCTTGGGATCGCTGAGGGTGAAGGCGAGGGTCTTCCCATCCCGGCTGAACTTGGGAGCGCCTTCCGCAGCGGGCGTGGCGGCCAGCACCCGCTCCTGTCCGCCCTCGACCTTGACCAGGGCCAGGTCGGAGGTGGGCCAGTGATCGGCCTTGGCGCTCCGGGTGTGGGCGTAGGCCAGGGTCGCGCCGTCCGGGGACCAGTCGAAGGACTGTACGTGCCGGGCCTCGGGCGTGAGGAGCCGGGGCGTGCGGTTGCCGGAGGCATCGGGGGCCAGGTCCACCACGTACAGTCGGGCCACCTTGGGCTGCTCCTCGAACCAGCGGGCGTCATCCTTGGCCTTCTCCCGCTTCTCCTCCTCCTCGGTGCGGCCATCCATCATGGTGAAGGCGAAGCGGCGGCCCTCCGGCGACCAGGCGAAGGCGGTGACCTCGCCCTTGCCGTTGGTGATCATCTCGGCTTCCCCTCCATCCATTCGGAGCACGTAGAGCTGCATGCGTCCGCTGCGGGGGCTCCGGAAGGCCAGGCTTCGGCCATCGGGGCTCCACTTCGGATCCAGGCTTGATTTGTCGCCGAGGGTGAGGGCCCGCCGGGAGGCTCCGGTGGTGGCGGCGAGGTGGATCTGAGTTCGGAATTCGCTTTGGTCCGGGCCCATCAGGGCGCTGCGCACGGTGAAGGCAACCCAGTTCCCATCGGGGCTGGGGCGCGGGGATTCCAGCCGCTTGACCTGGAGCATGGCCTCCGGGGTCCAGCCCTGGGGGGGGGCCTGGGCGGCGAGGGAGAAGCAGGCGAGGAGCGCGAGGAGGGGGTGGCGCATGGGAGGGCTCCCGGGAGAGAGGGCCAGGGTCGGCGGAGGTGTTCCGGACGTCAAGTCGGGCATTAGCCGTGGAAGCGGCTGGCATTGGCCGATTGTTTCCATCGTGTTTCAATGAATCCCAGTCATCCAGGCCCCATTGGAGTATCCATGAAACCCTGCCGCCGGGCGGTGCTGCTGCGTTGGTCCATCCTGTCCGGCCTGGTCGTGCCCACCTTGGCGGCCCAGGAGGCGGGGCCCCTGCCCCCGTCGGGGGAGCAGACTGCACCGAAGCCCGCCCCGCCGGAGAGTTGGGCCGCGGAGGCTCGTCCCATCGCCCTGTCCCGGACCCCGGCCCAGGTGCGGGTGTTCGTGGAGGACGACATCCTGCGCAGCGGCGCCCGCACCTTGGGCGAGTTCCTGGTTCGAGAGATTCCTGGGCAGGTGCAAAACGAGGGCGGCCCAGGGCTCCCCTCCCGCAGCTTCATGGGCGGCATGCGTCCCCAGGACAGCGTGGTGGTCTTCGACGGCATCCCCCTCACGGATCCGGGGCAGCTGGGCACGGACCTCAATGAGATTCCCCTGCTGGGCGTCACCCGCATTGAGGTGATCACCGGCTCCCCCGGCATGGGTCCCTCCGGCGCCGGAGGCACCATCGCGCTCTTCACCGGCCGTCCCGACAAGGTGGGCATGTCCGGGGACCTGAGCGGACTGGGTGGGGGCAACGGGAAGGGCGGGGCCACCGTGGCGCCCGGCTATGCCTGGGACGGCGGTTACGTGAAGGGCGGCAACTTCAGCGGCGAGGAGCAGCAAACCCTGGAGACCGTGCGGCCCTACCGCCAGGTCACCAACTTCCTCTCCCTGGGGCAGAAGCAGGGGGACGCCTCCTGGACCCTGGGCCTGCGCAGCACGGCTTTCGGGGTGCCGGTGCCCTTCCAGGAAGTCACAGACACGACCCGCGTGTTCTCCCCCGGGCGGGAAAGCCGGCAACGCAGCGACAGCGGGTTGCTCCGGTTCGAAATGGGCCTCTCGCCCCGCACGAGCTTCGAGTCCACCTTCTCCCTCACGCGATTTCGCCACGAAGCCCCGGACAACGGCCAGGTGGAGCTCCAGCATTTCGAAGGACGGGAGGGGCGTCTCCAACTCGCGCTGAATGTCCAGGCCACCCCCCGCACGGGCTTCTCCTTCCGCGTGGATGGCAGCGAGGCCCGGCAATTGGGCACCGAGGATCCCGCCGTCACCGGCACGGCCAAGGGGCGCACCCTGGGGGCCGGGGTGGAGTGGCGCTTCGATCCCACGCCTTCCTTCCGGATCATCGGTCAGGCCCGTCAGGCCTGGTACCGCCAGTCCATTGAGGAAGCGGGGCAGGACCGGGAGGTGCTCAAGGCCTCAGGCTCCGTGGTCCGGCTGGGCCTCAATCAGGAGCTGGGCCTGGGTTTCCGCGCCTATGCGGGGCTCGGCAGCGCGGACCTGCCACCCCACCTCATCCAGCAGCTCCGCAATGCCCAGGTGCCCGGGGCCGAGGCCCTGAAAAACGAACGGATGACCTTCACGCAGATCGGACTGGCCTGGGGGACTGGAAAGGCCTATGCCCGGGCCGAGGCCCAGCAGATCCAGCTCACCGGCGGCATCGGGGTCGAGGCCCTGGCCACGGCCCCGCTGGCCCCGGGAGGCCCCGCCGCCGCCAATGTCCCCCCCGCGTCGAAATATGTGAACCAGGATCGGTTCCGGTCCCGGGGCGTGGAGACGGCCCTGGGGTGGACCCCGTTCCGGGGCTTCGGGCTCGAGGGCTTCGTCCGCGCCCAAGAGGCCAGGGACCTCAACGCCCCCGCGGGGCAGGAATTCGCCACGCCCGCGGTGCAGCGTCGGCCCTTCGCCACCCATGGCCTCAAGACCCGGTTCGGGGGCGAGGTCGTGCAGGTGGACGTCCACTACACCAACGTGGGCCACCAGTTCGCCTCCATCGGCGACTGCAACTGCAGCGTGCCGGTGCCCACCATCCGGCCCATGAATGTGACCTTCCGGGATGTGGGCATGACCACCACCGTGAAGGCGGGTAAGCGCTGGACCCTCATCTGGCGGGGCGAGCACCTGCTCCAGCCCAAGGAGACGGTGGAGGAGTGGGTGGCCGGCGCCAGGGATTCCAAGAGCGATGCCTACATGGTGTACGGGTACCCCGCGGCCCGCCCCAGCTATTCCTTCGAAGCCCGGTACCGGTACTAGGAGCGACCGTGCGAATCCGACTCCTGCCCGTCCTCCTCGCCTTCGTCGCCCTCCTCGGCTGCAGCAAGTCCGAGGACGGCGGCTCCATTCCGACCATCGTGGAATTCACGCCCACCAGCGCCCACATCAACCCCGGCGGCACCACGCTGCTGGTGCCCAACTTCATGGGCGGCACCGCCAGCATCGATCAGGGGGTGGGACCCGTCACCAGCGGCGTACCCGTGTCCGTGTCGCCGGCGGCCACCACCACCTACACGCTCACCGTCCTGGGTTCCAAGGGCGATGTGGCCGTGGCCAAGGCCACGGTGGTGGTGGGTCTGCGCAGCCTCGAGATCACCCCGGCCCAGGTGGCCCTCTCCGGAGGGCAGACCACCACCTTCACGGCCGTGGCCACGGGCCTCGCGGATCCCACCGTCACCTGGTTCGCGGAGGAAGGGACCATCGACGCCCTCGGGAACCACACCGCGCCCAATGCCTCCAAGACCTACAAGGTGACCGCCACCAGCGTGGAGGACCCCACCCTCTGCGCCAAGGCCTTCGTCACCACCACCCGGGTACCCATCTTCATCTCCGTGGAGTCGCCGGGCGCCAATGCGGTGCTGCTGCCCGGGGAATCCTTCACCACGCTGTATTCGGTGTTCGGCGCCTCCAATCCCGCGGTGACCTTCAACACCACCATCGGCTCGGTCACCCCCGCGGGCATCTTCACGGCGCCCATGGCCGTGGGGACGGGCACCGTCACGATCCGCAGCGTGGAGGATCCCACGGTCACCGCCACCATCGCCGTGACGGTGACGCCCCTGGTGCTGCCCCGGAATCAGGCCGTGGCCCCCGGCGCCAGCTTCCCCTTCCGGGCCGTGCTGCTGGGGGTTGCGAACCCTGCGGTGACTTGGTCGGTATCGGGCGGTGGCACCGTGGATCCCGTCACGGGAGTCTTCACCGCCGACACCACCACCAGCGGCAATGTGACGCTTACTGCCACTTCGGTGGCCAATCCGGCCCTGCAGGCCACCGCCACCATCACCCTGAACCCCGGGTATGCTTTCGGCGGCACAGCGAGCCCCAATGGCACCCCCATGGCCACGCCGCGCAAGCAGCACTCGGCCGTCCGCGATCTTTACGACAACGTGCTGGTGACGGGGGGGACCACCACCGCTTCCCCCACGGGCAGCACCAGCATCGAGTACTACCGCCGCTTCGGGGGCGATTACTTCAGCAACCCCGGCGTCACCCTCGGCGTGGCGCGTTCGCGCCATTCCTCCACGCTCCTCCCCACGGGCCGCATCCTCATCACTGGCGGCCGGGGCACCTCCGGCGCGCCACTTGCCTCCGCGGAGATCTACGATCCCTACAATCAGACCATCACCCCCGTGGCCGCACCCATGACGGTCGCCCGGGAGGATCACGCGGCGGTGCTCCTGCCCAACGGGTTGGTGCTCCTGGCGGGTGGCACCGGCAGCGGCGGCACACCCCTGAGCTCCCTCGAGCTTTTCGACCCCGTGACCCGCACCTTCTCACCCGCCGGCACGATGTCGGATCCCCGCCTGAACTTCACCGCGGAGCTCCTCCTGGATGGCCACGTGCTCCTGGCCGGGGGCAGCCGGGATGGAACGGACGCCAACCTCAGCATTTCGGCGGACCTCTTCAACCCATTGACCAAGGCCCTCACGCCCGCAACTGGCAGCCTGCCCTTCGGCGTGTGGAACGCCGGGGCCATGGTCGCCCCCAACGGCCTGGTGGGCATCCTCGGCGGGGTGTTCACGCCCAGCGTGCCCCTCGTGCAAGCGGGAGGGCTCGCCTTCGCCCCGGCCACCGGCACCTTCGGGCCCACCACCTCCTCCATGACCGGGGGGAGGAACCGTCCCCTGGTGGTGACGCTTGCCGATGGGCGGGCCCTGGTGCTGGGCGGGACGTCGGACCTGGGCTTGGCCACCGCGCTGACCAGCCTGGACTACTGGACGCCGACGACCAAGGCGTTCAGCACCAATCCGGCACCCGCCAACGGCGGCTGGGTGGCGGGCCTCAACGGCCGGGCCGTGCTGCTGGACGACGGTTCCGTGCTCGTGTGCGGGGATGCCCGGGATGCCCTGGGCCTCCCGGTGGTCTCGGAACGGTACCAGTAGGGCCGGCGGCGCTACTCGGAGCGCGTGAAGGCGTCGTGGATCTCCTCGCCCGGCAGCAGCCGGGCGAGCTCGGCGTCCAGCTCGGCCATGGTGTCCACGAGGATGTCCGCCCCGGAGCCCAGCAGCTCCTCTCGGCTGCCGTAGCCCCAGGTGACGCCGATGGCGGTGAGCCCATGGGCCTTGGCCGCCCACATGTCCTGGTTGCGATCGCCCACCATCACCCCGCCGGGCCACACGGTGCCCGCCTGGCGGAGCCCGTTCATCACGTCCACCTTCTCCTGCCACTTCCCCTTGAGGGTGGAGCCGAAGATGTCGTCGAAGATGAGGTTGAGGTCGAACTGGTAGGCGATGCGCCGCGCGAAGATGCCGGGCTTGGCGCTCACGATGTAGATCTTGTGGCCCTGCCGCTTGAGGCGGTGGAGGATGTGGACCACCCCGGGGTAGAGCTCGTGCTCGAAGACGCCGTCCTCGCGATAGGCGTCCCAGTAACGCTCCAGGGCCTCTTCGCGGCGGGCGGGATCCTCCAGACCCGGGATCTGGCCCAGGCTCTCGCGCATGCCGAAGCCAATCCAGTTCCGGATGGTGGCCTCATCAGGGCAGGGGAGGTCCATCTGGCGACAGACCTTCGCCACGCAGTTCTTCACGCCCAGCAGGGGGTCCACCAGGGTGCCATCGAGGTCGAAGCAGATCAGTCCGGTCATGGATCCAGTCTCCCAGGACTCAGGCGCTGGCCGAAGCGCGGGCCTTCCGGCGCCGCCAGTGGCGGAGGAGGAACGCGGCCAGGAAAGGGATCCAGAGGTAGGGCAGGAGGGGCGCCGCCTGGCGACGCAGGAGGGCCAGGGCCAGGAGGCAGAGGCCCGTGATGAGCCAGTTCAGGCCGCGCTGACGGAGCAGCTCCACCGGGGCGTGGGGAGCCAGGAGATCCCGGTGGATCGCCAGGAGGCACATCGCGGCGAGGGATACGAGCAGACCCCCGAGGCAGATGAAGTAGGGCAGGAGGGTGAGCCCGCCATCCCCCACGGCGCGGAGCCGCAGCATCAGGGTCAGGGTGTAGGGGAAGGAGGCCGCCAGGAGCAGGAAGACCAGGTTCGCGGCGAAGAAGGGGGCATCGATGCGGCGCAGGCCGTGGGTCAGCCAATGGTGCAGGTACCAGAAGAGGCCCAGGAGAGCGAAGCTGGCCACGTAGCCGGTTAAGGACGGCCACTGGCGTCGCAGGGCCTCCTCGAAGGCCTGGGCACCGGCCCCGGCGGGCAGGTCCGGGGCGTGCAGTTCCAGCACGAGGATGGTCATGGCGATGGCGAAGAGCCCATCCGTCAGGGCATCCAGGCGTCCACGGCTCACGGCGAAGGGGGCTGATGACATCGGGCCAACTTAACAGAAACCGCGTGGCGATCCCGGGGGGAAGGCGCCACGCGGCGGGGATGGAGCCGGCTTCAGGCCTGGGTGGCTTCGTAGGCGGCGATGCACTTGCGGATGAAGGCGTGGGCCTCCTCCTTGCCGACCCAGCCATCGCTGTGGACGTCCTTCTCCTCGAGGTCCTTGTAGGTCACGAAGAAGTGCTCCACTTCCTTCATGAAGTGGGGAGGCAGGTCGGCCAGGGTCTCCACGTGGGCGTAGTTCGGGTCATCGTGCGCCACGCAGAGGATCTTGTCGTCGCCGCCCTTGTCGTCGTGCATCTTCAGCAGGCCGATGGGCCGGGCGCGGATGACCACGCCGGGGTAGGTGCTGCCGTTGATGAGCACGAGCACGTCGGCGGGGTCGCCATCGGGGGCCAGGGTCTTGGGGATGAAGCCATATTCGGCGGGGTAGTGGAAGGGGCTGTAGAGCACCCGGTCCACGGTCACCAGGCCGGTGTCCTTGTCGATCTCGTACTTGATGCGGGATCCGGCGGGGATCTCGATGATGGCGTTCACGACCACCGGCGCATCGGCACCGGCTTCCATCTTGAGCGGGGACATGGCTGCTCCTCAAAGAACCTGGAACCACCAGTGTCCCACGACTTGGGTCACAGGTCAGCTGCCGATCTCGCCCGTGGCGCTCTGGACGTAGTTGGGCAGGCCCATCTTCTGGATGAGCTCCAGCTGCGTCTCCAGGAAATCGACATGCTCCTCCTCGCTGTGGAGGATGTCCTTGAGGAGGTCCCGGGTGACGAAATCACCCACCTCCTCGCAGAGGCGGATGCCCTCCTTGAGCGGGGGCAGGGCGTCCATCTCCAGGGCCAGGTCCCCCTTGAGGATCTCGGCCACGTCCTCGCCGATGCGGAGCTTGTTCAGGTCCTGCAGGTTGGGCAGTCCCTCGAGGAAGAGCACCCGCTCGATGAGCTTGTCGGCGTGCTTCATCTCGTCGATGGACTCCTTGTACTCGTAGTCGCCCAGGCGCTTCATGCCCCAGTTCTTCAGCATCCGGCTGTGCAGGAAGTACTGGTTGATGGCCGTGAGCTCGTTGGCGAGCACCCGGTTGAGCAGCTGGATGACGCGGCGGTCGCCTTGCATGGGGACTCCGGGGAAGGATCCCCAGCCTAGGCCCATCCCCAAGAAGGGGACAAGCCCTCAGGAAGCCTCGGCCACCTGGGGCGCCACTTCGTCGAGGGTCCGGAAGGGACAGGCACCGCAGCCCTGGAGCACCTGGAATCCGGCGATCATCTGTTCCATCTGGGGCACGCAGCGTCCGCAGGCCCGCTCGCCGCCGCAGGCGCGGAAGACCTGGTCGGGCGTTTCCGCGCCACCCTCGATGGCCCGGTTGACCATCTTCTCGGTGAGGGCGTTGCAGATGCAGACGTACATGGGTCCGACTCCAGGACCCAGTATGCAGATTTTGAGACTAAGTTTCAAGTGTTTCGCTTCACATCCCCTGGGGGGCCGGCAGCCGCACATGAACCGTGGTGCCCTTGCCCGGCTCGCTCTCCAGGAACAGCAACCCGCCGTGGGCGACCACGATGCGGTGGCAGACGGCCAGGCCCAGGCCGGTGCCCCCCCCGAAGGTGGTGAAGAAGGGGTCGAAGACCCGGGTGAGGTCTCCGGGGGGGATGCCGCAGCCGTTGTCCTGGAGGGTGAGGTGCCAGTGGGGACGGCCTTCCAGCTCCTCCAGGGAGGCCCGGAGCACCACCTTGGGCTTCGGCTGATCCTGGGTGGCCCGCCAGGCGTTCTGGAGCAGGTTCAGGGCCACTTGCCTCAGGAGATCGGGATCCCCCCACCAGCGGGCCTTGCGGGGCACCTTGTTGTCCCAGGCGGCGCCTTCGGCGAGGGTGGCGCTGCCCAGGGCCTCGTTCCAGAAGGCGTAGAGATCCAGCACCGCGGGCTTGGGGTTGAGGTCGCGGCTGAAGGTGAGGGTGTTGGCCACCACCCGGTTCAACCGCTGGATGTCCTCCTGGAGCTTGCGGGTGAGTTCCAGGGGCCCCTCCTGGCCCACCAGATCCTGCTTCAGCATGCCCACGTAGAGGTTCAGGGCGCCCAGGGGATTGCGGATCTCGTGGGCCAGTTCGGCGGCCATGCGGCCCATGGCCTCCAGCCGCTCCTCGCGGGTGTCCTGCTGACGGCGCAGGACTTCCTCGGTGACATCGCGCAGGATGACGATGCGGCCCCCCCCGGGGACGGAGCGGTGCTCCTCCTCGAGGAAGCGCTCGGAGCCCTCGGGGGTCTCCAGGCGGCGCAGGCCGGGCTTGGAGTCGGGGGACCAGGGCTCGGGACCTCCCTGGAAGGTGCCGGGCAAGCCTTCGGGGCGGTTGGTGAACCGCAGCTCGCCATCCTCGCCCAGCACCCAGATGGCGAAGGGAACGCTTTCGAGCACCGCCTGCAGCTCGCCCTGGAGCTGGCCCAGCTGCCCCTGGAGGGCGGTATAGCGGGCCTGCAGCTGGTCGCTGGCGGCAGTGAAGGCCTGGAAGGCCTCGAGGAGCTTCTGGGTGTCCATGGACGCTCCTAACGGAGCAGGTTCAGGAAAGCATCCCGCATCTCGCCCCGGCCTTCGGCCTCCGCGACCTGCTGCAGGGCCTGGCGGCCGGCGGGCTGAACGCTGGCGAGGGCCCGGGCGGCACCCAGGCGGATCGCGGGGCTTTCCGAGCCGGAGAAGAATCCCTTCTTGCGGATCAGCTCCTGGAGGGGCTGGACGCACCTGGGGCTCTGGATGAAAGCGAGGGTCTCAAGCACCTTCAGGCGGAGGGGTTCCGGGGCCCTCCGTTCCTGGACGAGTTCCAGCAGGGTGGGAACGGAGGTCTCGGAGCGCATCTGACCCAGGCCGAAGAGGATCTCCATCTGGGTTTCGGGGTCCGCGTCTTTGAGCATGGCGAGCAGGTGGGGCTCAGCCGCGGGGCCCCCCAGCTTCCAGGAGGCACGCACCGCGGCCCGGACCACCCGCACTTCCTTGGCGCGGAAGAGGGCCAGCACTTCGGGGAGGGCGCTCACATCCCCCACTTCCGACAACAGGGTGAGGAGGTTACGGGCCAGGAACCAGGGAATGGGGCTCGCCAGGCTCTCGCGCAGGGGCTGGAGGGCCAGGGGGCCGAAGGCTCGGAGGGCATCCATGAGGCGGCCACGCCGGCCACGGTCGGATTCCTTGCCCAGGGCCTGGATCAGGTGGCGCACCATGGCGCCGCCGATGAATTCGAAGTACCCCGCCGTAGCGACGATGGACTGCTCCTTGTCGTAGCGGAACAGGAGGGCCACGGCCTTGTCCAGGGCCTCAGGCTGCTGGAGGCTCGCCTTCAGGCGACCCAGGGCCTCCGTGCGCCAGGGGTGATCTTCGTTGAGCATCGTCGCGTGGTTCTGCAGCTCCTGGAGTTCCTCCATGATGAGCACCAGCTGCCCACGCTCCAGCGGCGCGGCGAGCAACCGCTCCAGCCCCTCCGCCGTATGCCGGTGGATGAGGGGATCCGGTTCCCACCCGAAGTGGGAACGGAGGCCCTGGTCCATCTGGCTTTCGACTTCCAGGGGCAGGCCGGGCTCCACGGCCCACAGGGCCATGCCGGCCAGGGTCTGGGCCGCCTGGGTACGCAGGGCGGGCAGTTCGGATTGGAGGGCCTCCAGCACCCGCTCCAGGCAGCGCACCATGGCTTCGGTCCGCTTGCCGTCCAACAGCTCCCGCAGCAGGGCCAGTCGCTGCTCCAGGCTGAGCCGGAACAGGGCCCCCTCATCCAGGACCTTCACGAGCTTGGCCTCGGGACTGAGGGCATCCCACTCGATTCGGCGCTGCAGCACTTCGGCGGGGGCGGCATCGAAGTTCATGCTTCGCAGGTGGCCGCTGAGGCTCTTCAGCAGGGCGGTGCGTTCGGGAAGGGGGGCGAGGATGGTGGTGAGGGGCCCCTGCAATTCCTCCCAGGAGGTGTTCTGGGAAAGCAGGGTGCTCACGGCCACCGCCAGGATTTCCGGGGCCAGGGCCTTGATCCCGAGCCCGAGTCCCTGGGGCTTCTCGGGCAGGGAGCCGATGCCCGCGAGGATGCTCAGCTGGCGCTCGGAGGGGAGGTCCATCAGCACCTGGCGCAGCACCCCCATCTGGGCGGCGGAGGGCATCTTGTCCGTGAGGCCCAAGGTCTGCCCCATGGTGGCGAGGCCGCTGAGATCCGCGGGCTCGAAGGCCTCCAGCAGGGAAGTGCCGGCCCCGGTGAGGCGGTCCCGCACGGGTGGGGGCGGTAGGGTGCGCAGGAGCGCCTGCTTCACGAGGTTGATGAGTTGCTCCGGGGGACCGAAGGCCCGGTGCTCGCCGGAGGGCGTGGGCACTGCCCAGCCACCGCTGTCACCGGCCTGGCGGGCGGGCTCGATCCTCGGCGCCGCCGGCGCCGGGGCGGTCGACGCGGCGGGGGCGGTCACCACCGCCGGGGCCTTGCCCTCGCCCTCGCCGGCCCCGGGGTCACCTTCGCGGACTTCCCGATACTGCACCTGGCTCACGCGAATGGCGGCGACGCCCTGCTGATCCAGCAGGGTCTGGACCCCGCCCAGCTCCTCCAGGCGCGCGGGCTTCAGCAGCAGGATCTCGAGGAAGGCCTGGATGTCCCGGGGGGTGACCCCGCGCTCGAAGATGAATCCGCTCACATGCCGATCGCCGATGGTCTTGATGAGGTTGGCCATGTGGGGGCCGTGCACGTCCACGGGCTGGCCGTTGACGAAGGCCTTGCCGGCACCCACCACCAGTTGGAGCTGGGGGGCTTCCTGGAGCCAGGCGCCGAGGGCGGCCTGGGCCGCCCTCAGGGCCTCCTGGCTGCGGGGATGCGCGGCCGAATACATTTGGATGCCCTTGAGGCCCATGGAGAGCGCCTGGGCGAGCGGCAGGAAGTCGCTCATTCACTCACCTCGGGCATGGCTTCCATGGGGTCTCTCCATTCGCGCCGCAATTGCGCGTAGTGGGTCTTCAGGAATTCGAGGCGGCGGAGGCCCTCCGCGCGGGCGGGCTCCGTGTTGAAGCTGGCGACGATGCCCTCCGCCAGGGGCAGCCAGGACTCCCCACGATGGAGGATCTCCTCGGTGTCGATGGGCTGGAAGGCGCCACTGATGCATCCGAAGTGGATGAGGCTCGCCGCGCCGATCTTGCTGAGCTTATCGCAGTCCCACAGGCAGGCCGTCTCCAGGGGATCCAGGCGCCTGGTGAGGCGCAGGCCCACGTGGTGCTCGATGGCGTGGCGCACCGCGGGGATCTTGGCCGTGGGGAAGTCGGTGCCCGCGAGAATCTCCGCCACGGCCGCGCTGGCGTCCTGGGCGTGGGTGTCCTTGCTGAGGGGATCCTTCAGGCGTTTGCGCACGTCATGCAGCCAGGCCGCGCACTCCACCACGTCCAGGTCCGCGCCCACGAGAGGGGAGAGCCAGCGGGCCAGCTTCACGGCCGCGAAGGTGTGCTCGAACCGATAGTTGAAGATGGGTCGGAGTCCGTAGGGGGTCTCGTGACCCACCCGCCAGAAGCGCAGCGCGTCCGAATCCGAAAAGGAACGGAGGGCCGCTTCGCAGACTTGGCGCCAGGGCATGGGTTGGTTCACCCCTCCAACCTACACGGAGGCGTGGGGTTGGGCTAGGAGCCTGTGACGGAAGCAGGGGGCTCGTTACGGTTGGGATGCTTCGGGTTCCGGGTGGGCAGCCGAGCGGTTGCTCCGGAGGATCCGAGGGGCCACCACAAACGCCACGCCCAGGCAGGCGAAGGCGAAGGCCAGGGGCAGGGGCTTCCCCGCGGGGAAGTCCTGGAGGAGCACCTTCAGGGCGGTGAGGCCGAGCAGCGGATGGACCAACCAGCCGGTTTCGGAAGTGGCCACCCAGCGTGGTACGAGGGCGGCACCCACCGCCACCAGGGCGAGGATCGCCGTTCGCAGCGCGGCGAGGGCGGAAGGTTCCGGGAAGGCGCGCCCGAGGGCCAGCACCACCAGGGAGGCCAGGCCCAGCCCGCCCCAGAGGGCGAGGGCGAAGGAGGGGAGCTTGCGCCACCACACCAAGGGCGTGCGGGGGCGTTGGGTGGCGGTGTAGACATGGGCCAGGACCATGCCGCCCCCGAAGCCCGCCAGGGCCCAGGGTTCCGCCATCGGGGCGAGGGGGGCCGCGCCCCAGAAGGCCTCGGCGATCAGGGCCGGGATGCCGAGGAGGATGGCCATGGAGGTGTAGTAGACGGCGCCGTGGGTGCGCAGGATCCACCGGTTCTGCCGCACGCCGAGGATCAGCGACAGCGTCCCCAGGGCCGCCAACGTGGGGACGAGGGCCGTGCGGGGCACCACGAGGATGCCACCCAGCAGGGTGAAGACGAGGGCCAGGGTGGTGAAGAAGAAGAAGTTCACCACCGCCTCGGCTTGTTTCTCGAGGAAGGCGAAGGCCACGGCATAGCAGGCCAGCCCTGTGGCGAGGGCCGCGATGCCGAAGGGGATCAGGGTGGACCCCGCGGCCAGGGCGATGCGGATGGCGCCGCCGAAACCCACGATCACCGCCAGGGTGCTCTGCGTGATCTCGAAGACGTTCACCTTCCGGTTCTTCTGGATGGTGCGGGCGGCGATGCTGCCCACGTAGACCACCACCAGGCCCAGCGCCAGGGTCATGGAGCCCCCGATGGGGAGGTCCCGGTAGGCCTCCGGGAGCCCGCCCGGAGTCGCGGCGATGCTGGTGAGCACGAACACAGCCAGGTCCGCCAGGAGGGCCGCCGGCCAACGCAGGCCGTGCCACTTGCGGCCGTAGGTGAGCCAGAGGATGCCGCCGCCCACCGCCAGGAAGAGGGCCGTGAAGGGCACGGGGGCGTGGGAGCCCGCCATCAGGGCGAAAGTGGTGCCCAGGGAGGCCAGGAGGGTGCCCCAGGCCGCGGTGCGCAGGTCCCGGATCCAGGCGATGGCCAGCAGGCCGCCGGTGAAGACGCCGATCCAGAGCGCCGCCTGGAGGGGCGACATGACCTCGAAGCGGAGGGTGGTCTCGAAGAGCAGCGGATAGATGAGGAAGGCCGAGAGGAGCGTGTACAGGGAGGCCACGGCGCCCTGGCTGCGAAAGGCGGTGACGGCCCAGGCCGCGGCGTAGAGCACGCCCAGGAGCACACCGAGCCCCTTGGGTAGGGTGCCTCCTTCCGTCAGGGCCCGGATGAGGAAGGCCCCGCCGAGCACGAGGAAGGTGCGACCCGCCAGCCCGAGGACGTTCACCCCGGCGCCGGGAGCTTCCGACGGGGCGGCCGGGGCGGGGGCTCCGGGCTCCCGCTTCACGTTCTCCACCCCGAAAACGGCCACTTCCATTTGCCCCAGGCGGCGCTGGAGGTCGGCGAGGGTGGCCTCCAGGGCCTGGATGCGGGCCTCCGGGGACTCGGAGGTCGGAACCGGGGACACCTCGTCATGGGCCATGGGGCACGCTCCGAGGACATGGGTGGATGGACTCAGCCCAGTTCAAGTCCCGGAGCCCCCCCGGTCAAGGGAAGGCCCTGTGATGGCAGGCACTAATCGGATTTATAGATCCGAATGAGCCCGGAGGGCGGCGGTGGTGGCCGTGAGTTCCGCGTACATGTACCGGTCTTCCCAGGGCGCGCAGGCGGCGGCCAGGCGGTCCAGCAGGGGCTTCAGTCCCTGGGCGGGAGCCTTGCCGAGGATGCGGACGCCCTCCAGGGCCATGCGGGCCTCGATGGTGAGCACCTGCTCGAAGGCGTCCACGGCGCGCAACAGCTTGCGGGCGGCGATGGGGCCCATGCTCACGTGGTCCTCCTTCCCGGCGCTGGTGGGGATGGTGTCCACACAGGCGGGGTGAGAGAGGCCCTTCATCTCGGAGACGAGGGCGGCGGAGGTCACGTGGGCCATCATGAAGCCCGACTCCAGGCCGCCATTGCGGCAGAGGAAGGCGGGCAGATCGCTGTAAGCGGGGTTCACCATGCGCTCCTGGCGGCGCTCGCTGATGGAGGCGAGGTCCGTGGCGGCGATGCAGAGCACGTCGCAGGCGAAGGCGGGGTACTGCCCATGGAAGTTGCCGCCGCTGCGGCTCTCCTCTGTGTCCGTGAAGATCATGGGGTTGTCGGTGGCGCTGTTCAGCTCGCGCTCGAGGATGTCGCCGGCGAAGCGCAGGGCGTCGCGGCCCACGCCGTGCACCTGGGGGATGCAGCGCAGGGAGTAGGCGTCTTGCACGCGATTGCAGTCGCGGTGGCCCTCGGCGATTTCGCTGGTTTCGCCCAGCAGCTCACGCATGCGGGCCGCCACCTCGATCTGGCCGGGATGGGGACGCACGGCGTGGATGCGGGGATCGTAGGCGGCGCGGGTGCCCTGCAGGGCCTCCAGGCTCAGGGCCGCGATCTCCTCGCTGAGGCCCACCAGGGCTCGCAGGCGGTGCAGGGCCAGGTTCCCCAGGGAGGTGATGAGCTGGGTGCCGTTGATGAGGGCGAGGCCTTCCTTGGCTTCCAGCACGATGGGCGTGAGCCCGGCCTTGGCCAGGGCCTCGCCGCCGGGGATCTGCTTCTCGCCGTCCCAGGCCAAGCCCTCGCCCACCAGCAGGAGGGCCATGTGGGCCAGGGGAGCCAGGTCGCCGCTGGCACCCACGCTGCCCTGGCTGGGGACCACGGGCAGGACGTTCCGGTTGAGGCACTCCTTGAGCAGCTCGATGGGGGCCACGCGGATGCCGCTGTGGGCCTTGAGGAGGCAATTGATGCGGGCGGCCATGAGGGCCCGGGTCTGGGCCTTGGCGAGGGGCTCGCCCACGCCCGCGGCGTGGCTGCGCACGAGGTTCAGCTGGAGCTGGCGGAGCTGGTCCGGGGGGATGACCACGGTGGCGAACTGGCCGAACCCGGTGTTGATGCCGTAGACGGTGCGACCCTCGGCGAGGATGCGGTCGATGACGCCCCGGTTGGCGGTCACGGCCGCCAGGGACCCCGCGTCCAGGGCCACGGAGGACCCCCCGGCGATGGCCGTGAGCTGGGCGGCGGTGAGGGAGGAACCATCGAGGTGGATCATGGCCATTCCTAGGGCGGGCGGTCCGGGGACCGGGGGTCCAGGAATCCAGGGTTGCACAGGGCTTCAAAGTTGTATAGACAGGTATGAGCAGCTTGGAGCGCCCCATGGCCCTGACCGATCCCCGCCGAGATGAATCCCGCGTGATCCGCGCCCCCCGCGGCACGGAGCGCGCCTGCAAGAGCTGGCTCACGGAGGCCGCCTACCGGATGATCCAGAACAACCTGGATCCCGAGGTCGCCGAGAACCCCAAGAGCCTCGTGGTGTACGGCGGCATCGGCCGCGCCGCCCGCGACTGGGCCTGCTACGACCAGATCCTCGCCTCCCTGCGCGAGCTGAACGACGACGAGACCCTGCTCATCCAGTCCGGCAAGCCCGTGGGGATCTGGAAGAGCACACCGGACAGCCCGCGCGTTCTGCTGGCCAACTCCAACCTCGTGCCGAAGTGGGCGACCTGGGAGCACTTCCACGAGCTCGATCGGAAGGGCCTCTTCATGTACGGCCAGATGACGGCCGGCAGCTGGATCTACATCGGCACCCAGGGCATCGTGCAGGGTACCTACGAGACCTTCGCGGAAGCCGGCCGCAAGCACTACGGCGGCGACCTGACCGGCAAGTGGATCCTCACCGCAGGCCTGGGCGGCATGGGCGGCGCCCAGCCCCTGGCCGCCACCTTCGCTGGCGCCGTGAGCTTGACCATCGAGTGCCAGCAGAGCAGCATCGACTTCCGTCTCCGCACCCGCTATGTGGACAAGCAGGCTCGGGACCTGGACCATGCCCTGGAGCTGGTGAAGCAGCACACCGCGGCCAAGGAGGCCATCTCCATCGCCCTGCTGGGCAACGCCGCGGAGCTCCTGCCCGAGCTGGTGAAGCGCGCCAAGGAGGGAGGCCTGCGCCCCGACATCGTCACCGACCAGACCAGCGCCCACGACCTGGTGAACGGCTATTTGCCGATCGGCTGGACCGTGGCGCAGTGGAAGGCCGCCCAGCTGGACGAGACGAAGCACGCGGAGCTGAGGGCCGCCGCCGGCAGGAGCTGCGCCGTGCACGTGCAGGCCATGCTCGATTTCCACGCCATGGGCGTGCCCACCGTGGACTACGGCAACAACATCCGCCAGGTGGCCAAGGATAACGGCGTGGCCAACGCCTTCGACTTCCCCGGCTTCGTGCCCGCCTACATCCGCCCCCTCTTCTGCGA
>DATFAX010000132.1:0-9153 GCA_035254125.1 Holophagaceae bacterium
CATGACCAACCAGACCCTCTTCGACGAAGCCAAGACCCACTTCCCCGGGGGCGTGAACTCCCCCGTGCGGGCCTTCAAGTCCGTAGGTGGAACCCCCAAGTTCTTCAAGAAGGCCTCTGGGGCCTGGTTCGTGGATGAAGACGACCAGCGGTTCCTGGACATGTGCATGTCCTGGGGCCCCCTGATCCTGGGCCACGTGAACCCCGGCGTCATCGCCGCCGTCACCGAGGCCATGTCCGAGGGCCTCACCTTCGGCGCCCCCTCCCGCCGGGAGCTGGCCCTGGCCCGCAAGATCAAGGAGCGGGTGCCCTTCATCGAGAAGATGCGCTTCGTCTCCAGCGGCACCGAGGCCGTGATGAGCGCCCTGCGCGTGGCCCGCGGCTTTACGGGGCGCGACCGCATCCTGAAGTTCGACGGCTGCTACCACGGCCACGCCGACGCCATGCTCGTGAAGGCGGGCTCCGGCCTCATCACCTTCGGAGAGCCCACCAGCGCGGGTGTGCCCGCGGCCATCGGCGGCCTCACCTCTGTGGTGAGCCTGGATGACCTGGAGGCCCTTGAGCTCTACTTCGCCAAGCACGGGGCGGAGACGGCCTGCGCCATCATCGAGCCCATTCCCGCCAACAACGGCCTGCTCCTGCAGGACAAGACCTTCCTCCTGCGCCTGCGCGAGCTCTGCACGAAGCACGGCACCCTGCTGATCTTCGACGAGGTCATCAGCGGCTTCCGCGTGGCCGCGGGCGGCGCTGCCGAGCGCCTGGGCATCACGCCCGACCTCGGTACCTACGGCAAGATCATCGGCGGCGGCATGCCCGTGGGCCTCTACGGCGGCCGGGCCGACGTCATGGGTCGCATCTCCCCGGACGGCCCCGTGTACCAGGCGGGCACCCTCAGCGGGAACCCCGTGGCCATGGCCGCGGGCCTGGCCACTCTGGAGCAGCTCACCCCCGCCTTCTACGCCAAGATGGACGCCGAAGGCGCCAAGTGGGCCAAGGCCTTCGAGGCCATCCCCGGCTTGCATTGCCCCTCCATCGGCAGCCTCATGTGGCCCCTCTTCCAGCCTGGGGCGGTGAAGCGCGCCGACCGCATCGAGAGCGGCGCCATCGACCAGTTCAACCGCATGCACAAGCTCATGCTGGATCAGGGCGTGTACTTGGCCCCCAGCGGCTATGAAGTGGGCTTCCTCAGCGGATCCCACGGCGACGCCGAGTTCGCCCATTTCGAAAAGGCCGTGGCCGCTGTGGCCCGGCAGATGGAGGCCTGACATGACCCGTATCCACTCCCTCGCCCTCGAGTCGGGCAACCAGAAGGAAGGCCGCTTCCTCCTCGTGCAGGTCGCCCACAAGGACATGAAGGGCGCGCTGCGCGTGGCCCTCGCCGAGGCCGCCAAGCAGGGCGGGGCCTGGCGCCTCGTGCATAAGTCCGTGCGCCGCACGGGCCTCGCCATCCCCATGGGCGAGGTCATGGGCGTGACCGGACCCTTCGAATACAACGTGGAAGAGGCCTGAGCATGACGAACCAACTCGTCCGCGTCCTCCAAGGCGAAGTCATCGCCCCGCCCCCGGTGTGGTTCATGCGCCAGGCGGGCCGCTTCCTGCCCGAATACCGCGCCATCCGCGCCAAGGCCACCTTCGAGCAGCTGCTCAACGACAGCGACCTCGCCGCCGAAGTGAGCCTTCAGCCCATCCGCCGCTTCCCCAAGATCGACGGCGCCATCATCTTCAGCGACATCCTCGTGATCCTGGATGCCCTGGGCTGCGGCGTCACGATCCCCGAGGGCGGCCCCGTGCTGGCCCGCACCCTGGATCAGATCCCCCTCGACCAGCCCCTGGATGAGGCGGTGTTCAAGCCCGTGTG
Source organism: Holophagaceae bacterium (assembly GCA_035254125.1). GTDB lineage: Bacteria > Acidobacteriota > Holophagae > Holophagales > Holophagaceae > JAFDVN01. Next base: position 1,858 of record DATFAX010000132.1, read on the forward strand.
CGATGCCCTGCGCAAGGTCCGCAAGGAGCTGCCGCCCGAGAAGGCCCTGCTGGGCTTCGCCGGCGCCCCCTGGACGCTGCTCGCCTACGGCCTGGAAGGGAAGGGGAGCAAGACCTGGAGCCGCGCCAAAGCCTTCATCCACAAGGAGCCCGTGAAGGCCCAGAAGTGGCTGGAGAAGCTGGCCGATGCCGCCGCCCGCCTGCTGAACCTCCACATCGAGGCTGGTGCCCAGGCCGTGCAGCTCTTCGACACCTGGGCCGGTGAGCTGGATGCCGACGACTACGCCACCCTGGCCCTGCCCGCGGCCCGCCGAACCCTGGAGCAGGTGAAGACCGTCCCCACCCTCTTCTTCGCCCGCACCGGCTACCTGCCCGACGCCCTCAACGACCTGCCCTGCGCCGGCCTCGCCGTGCCCTGGCAGGTGCCCATCGCCGAGGCCCGCCGTCGCTTCAGCGGCAAGGTGCTCCAGGGCAACCTGGATCCCGTGGCCCTGCTCGCGGGCCCCGAGGTTGCGGTCCGCAAGACGAGGGCCATCCTGGACGCCATGAAGGGCCACGCCCACGTCTTCAACCTCGGCCACGGCCTCGTGCCCGAGACGAACCCCGACGTGCTCGCCGCGGTCATCGAAGAAGTCAAACGGAGTTAAACAGGTTGGACAGGATGAACAGGATGAAGACATATCCGGCCATCCTCCATTCTTCCATCCTGTAAATCCTGTCCATCCTGTTAGGTCACCCCATGCACAACTTGATCGATCTCGTCCGCCACTACGACCGCCCCGGGCCGCGCTATACGGGCTACCCCATGCCCCCGGCCTGGCATGACGACTTCCCGGAGTCGGAACTGATCGAAGGCCTCAAGCGGGCCGACGCCAGCAAGGAGGCGCTGAGCTTCTACGCGCACCTGCCCTTCTGCAAGCGCCGCTGCGCATACTGCGGCTGCAACGTGGTCATCAGCCCCCACTACGATCCCGTCGAGTCCTTCCTCCAGCACCTGGAGCAGGAGCTGGACCTGTGGGCCTCCCACCTGCCCAACCGGCGCGGCGTCCTGCAGCTCCACTGGGGCGGCGGCACGCCCACCTACCTGGAGGTGCCCGAGCTGCGGCGCACCTTCAAGATGATCACGGACCGCTTCCCCCTGCTGCCCGGGGCCGAGGTGAGCCTGGAGGCGGATCCCACCTTCCTGCGCCCGGACCAGCTGCCGGCCCTGCGGGACATGGGCTTCAACCGCGTCTCCTTCGGCGTGCAGGACCTGGACAAGGACGTGCAGGAGCTCATCACCCGCGGGCAGACCTGGGAGCAGACGCTGGCCGCCGTGAAGCAGGCCCGCGAGGTGGGCTTCGAGGGCGTGAACCTGGACCTCGTGTACGGCCTCCCCGGCCAGACCCTGGAGAAGTTCCGCCGCACGCTGGACGAGGTCATCGCCCTGCAGCCCAACCGCCTTGCCGTGTACGGCTTCGCCTACCTGCCCAAGATGATGCCCTTCCAGCGCAGCATCCCCGCGGAGACGATCCCCACCCCGGACAACAAGCTGCAGCTCCTCCTCATGGCCACGGAGAAGCTGGAGGCCGCGGGCTACGTGGCCGTGGGCATGGACCACTTCGCCCACCCCGAGGACAGCCTCGCCAAGGCCGTGAAGGATGGCAGCATCATCCGCAACTTCATGGGCTACGCCGTGCAGGGCGGCCCCGACATGGTGAGCATCGGCCCCAGCGCCATCAGCGACGTGGGTGGCGTGTACCACCAGAACGACAAGATCCTCTCCAAGTGGGAGAAGGCCGTGGGCAGCGGGCACTTCGCCATGCACAAGGGCCACACCTGCACGGGCGAGGACCGCATGCGCCGCTGGGTCATCCACCAGGTCATGGGCCGCTTCGAGCTGAAGTGGGCGGACCTCAAGGCCAAGTGGGGCGTGGATGGGCCCACGCACTTCGCCCAGGCCCTGCAGGAGCTCAAGGCCGAGGAGCCCATGGGCACCGTTCAGATCACGGAGGAGGGGGTCTTCGTCACCGAGCTGGGCCGCCGCTTCGTGCGCAACCTCGCGATGCCCTTCGACGCCTACATGGAACAGATGGCTGGTAAGACGTTCAGCCGCACCGTCTAGTCCGCCGGGGCGGCGCTGTCCAACTCGGGCCCGCGCCGCCCCGCCCCCCTTCCCGGTAGGCTGACCTGATGCACCGCGACACTGCGATCCTCCTCCTGAACCTCGGCGGCCCCGTCACCCTGAACCACGTGGAGCCCTTCCTCTACGCGCTCTTCAGCGACCGGGACCTCATCAAGCTGCCGGGGCCCGCATGGTTCCAGCCCACCTACGCCTGGGGCATCTCCAAGCTCCGGCGCAAGGGCGCCATGCAGCGCTACGCGGAGATCGGGGGCGGCTCCCCCCTCCTGCGTGAGAGCGCCGCCCAGGCCACGGCCCTGCGCGCGCGGCTCCGGGCCGCGGGCATCCAGAGCCCGGTGAAGCTCGTCTTCCGCACCAGCGCCCCCCGGGCCAAGGGCATGCTGGCCGCCCTGAAGAAGGAGGGGGTGACGAAGCTGCTGCCTGTCACCCTCTACCCCCACGCATGCCACGCGACCACGGGCAGCTCCCTCCGCGAGCTGCAGAAGGAGGCCAAGGCCTTCGGCCTGACGCTGCTCCCCGGCGTGGACGCCTACGCCACGGATCCCGGATACCTCGAGTCCTGGGTGCAGCCCCTGCGCGAGGCGCTGGAAGAACTGCCCTACGCCACGGTGCTCTTCAGCGCCCACAGCCTGCCCGTGAAGCAGATCCAAGCCAGCGGCGATCCCTACGAGCGGGAGATCCACGCCACGGTGGACGCCATCAAGGCCCGCATCGGCGACATCCCCGGCGGCTTCATCCTCGGGTACCAGAGCCGCGTGGGGCCCATCAAGTGGCTGGAGCCCAACCTCCGCGAGCTCATGAAGACGCTCGGTGGCCGCGATGTCATCGTGCTGCCCATCAGCTTCGTGAGCGAGCACATCGAGACGCTCCACGAGCTGGACATCGAGTACAAGGAGATGGCCGACCACGCGGGCGTGCGCACCTGGAAACGCCTCCGCACGCCGGGCACCCATCCCGCCTACATCGACTGCCTGGTGAACCACACCCTGACGGCCCTCGGCTCGGGAGTGACCGCATGACCACCCTCGTCCTCGGCGCCGGCATCAGCGGGCTCCTCGCCGCCTGGCACCTGCAGCGTCAAGGCGAGGCCCTCGAGATCTGGGAGGCCCAGGGCCACGTGGGCGGCTGGGTGCAGACGCTGGAGTGGGCGGGCCCGAACGGGGAATCCGGCCATCTGGAGCGCGGCCCCCAGGGCGTGCTCGTGGCGCCCGGCTCCCCCTGTGACCGCCTCTTCAAAGAGATCGACCTCCAGGTGCATCGCCCGGGGCACGGCGACCGCTGGCTGGGCCGCGGCGGCAAGCTCATCCCCGTGCCCAGCCACCCGATGCAGCTGCTCACCTCGCCGGTGCTGCCCTTCATGGCCAAGCTGCGCATGATGCTGGAGCCCTTCCAGGCCGTGCGCCCCGCGGAGCCGGAGGAGACGATGTTCGACTTCGCCGCGCGCCGCCTGGGCCGGGGTGCCGCCGAGGCCATGCTGCCCGCCATGGTGGCCGGCATCCTCGCCGCGCCGCCGCAGGTCCTCAGCGTGGACGCCATGCCCAAGCTCCGGGAGTGGGAATCCACCGGCTCCATGGTGAAGGGCATGGGGAAGGGGGGCCGCTCCGAGATGGTGATCCCCAAGGGCGGCATGGGCAGCCTGCCCAGGGCCCTCTCCGCGAAGCTGCCGCCCATCCGCACGGGCCTGCGCGCCGAGTCCCTCCAGCGGGAAGGGCAGGGCTGGCGCGTCACCGGCGGCGGGGAGACCCGCCTCGTGGACCGCGTGATCCTCGCCCTGCCGGCCTTCGAGGCCGCCGCCCTGCTGGGGTCCGCCGCGCCCCAGAGCGCCGAGGCCCTGGCCGCCATGCCCTACACGAGCATCAAGCTCTACAACAGCCGCCACACGGCCCTGGCGGGCCTGAAGGATGGCTTTGGCTTCCTCATCCACCCGCCCGAGGGGAAGGGCTTCCTGGGGGCCCTGGTGCCCTCCTGGATGGATCCCGATTCCGCCCCCGCGGGCCTCATGCAGCTGCGCGCCTTCGTGGGCGGCGCCTTCCCCGTGGCCCCGGGCCTGGATTCCGTGGAGGGCGTGCAGGCCACGCTGCACCAGTGGGTGCCCCAGCTCTCGGAGGCCTTCCAGACGCGCCTCGTGGAGTGCCCCAACGCCATCCCCCGCGCCGAGCTGGGCCACCGGGCCCGGCTGGCCCAGAGCCTGGGTGGCCTGCCTGCGGGGATCGACTGGATCAGCAACGCCCGCTTCGGCCCCGGCGTGCGCGACCTGGTGGAGGCCCTGGAGACCTACACCTTCCGGTAGGCCGGGGCGCGACTGCGGCGCGGACTCCACCCCGTTGGATTCCGCAGGAACCTGACGTTCGGCGCCGGTTTTTTCTGCCATGCTGTGGGCCTCATCCAGGAGAGACCCCATGCGCATGTTCCTCGCCCCCCTCATCGCGATCACCGCCCTCGTCGGGCAAGACGCCCCCTCCGCCGAAGTGAAGGTGGGCACCGGCGTCGAGAAGATGGCCCTCCAGGGCGAAGCCGCCGAGTTCAAGGTGGCCACCGGCACCAAGATCTACGTGTGGACGTCCGTGAAGGGCGCCGCCGACAGCACCATCACCGTGAGTTTCGAGAAGGATGGCAAGGCCGCCACCAAGCAGGAGCTCAAGGTGGCCCGCAGCCCCTACCGCACCTGGGCCTACCGCACCTTCCGCGCCGGCGACGCGGGCAAGTGGACCGCCAAGGTGACCGGCGCCGATGGCAAGGCCCTCGGTGAAGCCGCCTTCACCGTCGAGGTGGAGAAGTAGCCGTGAAGGCCTTCCTGCCTGCCCTGCTTCCAGCGGTGCTCGCCGCCCAGGCGCCCGCCCCCGAACCCGCGCCCGCCTGGACCGACAAGGCCAGCCTCAGCTACGTCGCCGTGGGTGGCAACGCCCAGAGTGCGAGCCTGGGCTTCGCCAACGAGTACCTCTACAAGTGGACGGACTCCAGCTTCGCCTTCAACGTGGCGGGCGTGCGGGTGAACACCACCACGCTCACCCGCAGCGCCACGGGCACCAGCGCCACCAACTACACCCTGGTGGAGACGAGCACCCAGCAGACCACCACCGAGGCCTACAACGCTCTGCTTCGCTACGACCACAAACTCTCGGCGCAGACCTTCTGGTTCGGCGCGGGCACCTGGGATCGCAACCGCCCCTCGGGCCTGGACAACCGGTACAAGGGCATCCTCGGCCTGGGCATCGCCTGGGCGGATTCCGACCGCACCAAGTTCCGCACGGACCTGGGCTTCGGCTACACCAAGGAGGATCCCCTCTTCCGGCCCGAGGGCTTCACCGACAGCTACGCCACCTGGCAGCTGGGCGCCAAATACGAGCAGAAGGTCTTCGCCAGCTCCGCCTTCACCTCCGAGGCCGCCTTCAGCGGCAGCCTCAAGGAAGGCCGGGATTGGCTCGGCACCCTCAAGAACGCCTTCACCACCACCCTCAGCAAGCGACTCGCCCTGAAGGTGGGCTACGACCTGGCCTACCGCAACAAGCCCAACGTGCTGGGCATCGACATCGTGCAGACGCCGGTGACCGATCCCCCCGTCATCCTGGGCAAGGCCCCCGTGGAGCTGAAGAAGCTCGACACGGTCTTCACCACGAGCCTGGTGATCACGTTCTGAGCGGACCCTGAGAGGCATGGCGATGGGAGGCGGAATCCCGCACACTATCGCCATGCTCCTCCTGGATGGTCCCCTCCCCGTCGCCCAGTCCATGTGGCACCTGGCCCAGCCTTGGTGGGAGTTCCTCCTGCGCGGGCTGCTGGTCTACGGCTTCCTGCTCGTCACCCTGCGCCTCACGGGCAAGCGGCAGGTGGGCCAGCTGGCCCCCTTCGACCTCGTCCTCCTGCTCGTGCTCAGCAACGCCGTGCAGAACAGCATGAACGCGGGCGACAACACCGTGGGCGGCGGCTTCATCCTCGTGCTCACCCTGCTGGGCGCCAACGCCCTCGTGGGCTGGATCACCTACCGCAGCAAGACCGCCGAGCTCATCGTGGAGGGCAAGCCCCTCATCCTCGTGCATGACGGCGTGATGGACGAGCAGGCCCTCTGCGCCGAGCGCATCACCCGCCACGAGCTCATGGCCGCCGTGCGCCAGGCGGGCCTCACGGATCTGGACACGGTGCGCTACGCCATCCTGGAGACCAACGGCCGCATCAACGTGATCCCCAAGGAGTGAGGGCGGAATTCGCCCCTTGCCCCGGGTCCCCCGGCGCCTGAACTTGGACCGGAAGGTGCCCCATGCGCAACGGACCGGCTTCATCCATCCCCCCGAACCCCCCGCAGGTCGCGCGGACCCCGGCCAAACCCAGCACCGCGGAGGAGCTGCAGGCCCGCCGCGCCGAGGAGGCCAAGCGCGCCGCCGAAGCCCAGAAGGCGGCCCAGGCCCGCCAGGCCGCCACCCAGACCCAGCAGGTGTCCAACGCCCCGAAACCCGGCGCGGCCTTGGGCTCCAAGCTGGATGTCACCGGCTGATCCCCGGGGCTTGACGAACGCGAAAGAAAAGCGAAACTGCTTGCATGCCCTCCGCCCGAGCCGCGTGATCCCATCCAGGATCCGGCTGCGGGCCCAGGACCTGGAAGCCCATGACGCCCCTGCTCCAAGCCACCCCGCCGCCCACCCTCTTCCGGGACCTGGAGGTGCAGGCCGAGGATGCCGCCAGCATCCTGCGGCCCCAGAAGGATCCCGTCTATGGCTTCAGCTTCGCCCTGAGCCCTTACCGGGGTTGCAGCCACGGGTGCGCCTACTGCTACGTGCGCGACTACCCCGCCCGCAACCCGGCCGCGGGCCCCGGCGCCCTGCACGATCCCGCCGACTGGGGCCGCTGGGTCGCCCCCAAGGTGAACGCCCCGGCCCTCCTCTGGGCCCAGCGCCACCGCCTCCACCAGCAAACCGTCTTCCTCAGCTCCGCCACGGACCCCTACCAGCCTCTGGAGCGTGAGTTCCGCCTCACCCGCGGCTGCCTGGAGGTGCTGCTCCAGTGCCCCACCACCCAGGTGATGATCCTCACCCGCTCGCCGCTCATCCTCCAGGACCTCGACCTCCTCAAGGCCTTCGGCGACCGGCTCCGCGTGGGCCTCTCCATCCCCACGGACGACGACACCGTCCGCCAGGTCACCGAGCCCCCCGCGCCGCCCATCCCCAGCCGCTGGGCCACCCTG
>DATFAX010000133.1:0-7453 GCA_035254125.1 Holophagaceae bacterium
TCCACGGAGCCCTGGGTATCGGCCTTGATGATGAGGGGGAGCTCCTTGATGGTGCCCTCCTTCATCGTGCTGAAGATGTTCTCGAGGGTGACGCGCTGCTTGGCGAGCGCGGCGGCCTTGAGCTTCTCCTGGCGGAACTGGACGATGGTGCGGGCCTTGCCCTCGGACTCGACGACCTGGAAGTTGTCGCCGGAGCTGGGCACCGCCTCGAAGCCGAGGATCTGGACGGCCGTGGAGGGGCCGGCCTCAGTGATGCGCTCGCCGCGGTCGTCGAACATGGCGCGGACGCGGCCCATGGTGGCGCCGGCGACGAAGATCTCGCCCTGCTTGAGCGTGCCATTCTGGACGAGGACGGTGGCGACGGCACCGCGGCCCTTGTCGAGGCGGGCCTCGATGATGGAACCGGCGGCGGGGCAGTCATAGACGGCCTTGAGGTCCTTGAGGTCGGCGACGAGGAGCAGGGTCTCGAGGAGTTCGTCGAGGCCGAGCTTCTGCTTGGCGCTGACGGGGACGCCGGGGACGTCGCCGCCGTAGGCCTCCGTCTGCACGCCGTGCTGGAGCAGGCCCTGCTGGACCTTGTCCGGGTTGGCGCCGGGCTTGTCGATCTTGTTGATGGCGACGACGAGGGGCACATCGGCGGCCTTGGCGTGGTTGATGGACTCCACGGTCTGGGGCATGACGCCGTCATCGGCGGCCACCACGAGGATGGCGATGTCCGTGACCTTGGCGCCACGGGCGCGCATCTTGGTGAAGGCTTCGTGGCCGGGGGTGTCGAGGAACACCACCTGACGCATCTGGCCGGTGTTCTTGTCCTTCACATCGACGTGGTAGGCGCCGATGTGCTGGGTGATGCCGCCGGCCTCGCCCGCCGCCACCTTGGCGTTGCGGATGGCGTCCAGCAGGGAGGTCTTGCCGTGGTCCACGTGGCCCATGATGGTGACGACCGGGGGCCTGGCGCGCTTCTCGCCCTGCACTTCGGTGGCCTCATCCGTCATCTGCACGTCTTCCTCGAAGGAGACGATGTCGGCCAGGAAGCCGAACTCGCGGGCGATCTCCTTGGCCAGCTCGGTGTCGAGGGGCTGGTTGATCGTGGCGAAGATGCCGCGGTGGAGCAGCTTGGCGACCACGTCCTTGGCGGGGCGGTTGCACTTCTCGGCGAGCTCCTTCACGGTCACGCCCTCGGAGAGCATGACGATGCCGATCTCATCCTCCACGTACTCCGTGGCGATGACCTGGGCGCGGCTGCGGGGCTGCCGCATCTTGATCGCCAGTTCCTCTTCCTCGGTGCGCTCGTGCTTGCCCTTCTTCTTGCCACCGGAGGGACCCCGGCCGGGGCCCTTCTGGGAGTTGGGATCGATGGGGCCGGCGGGGGCACCGAGGCCGGGGCGGCCGCCGGGGCCACCGGGACGGGAGCCGAAGCCACCGGGGCGGGGGCCGCCGGGACCGCGATTGGGACCTCCGGGGCCACCGGGACGGGGACCGCCGAAGCCGCCGGGACGGGGACCACCGGGGCCACCGGGGCCGCGGCCAGGACCGCCGGGACCACGGCCACCGGGACCGCCGGGGCCGCGGGAGGGACCGCCGGCCGGTCGGGCCTGGGGCAGCTGGATGTAGCGGGCGGGCTGCTGCTCGCGGGGTTCAGGCGGCGGCGTGTCGCTCATCTTCAGGCGACTGAAGCCCTGGTCGGGCTGGAGCTGGCTGATGGAGGGCAGGGCCGACATGCGGGAGCTGGTCACGGGGGGCTTGGGCGCCTCGTGCTTCACCTCACCGCGGCCGGTGTTGGAGGCCATGGGCAGCACGGCCTTGGGCTGGGGCACGCCGGACCGCTGCACGTGGGAGGGGGTCGTGTGCGTGCCGGGGCGCTGGAGCACGGCGCGGGCGCCGGCTTCGGGCCGGGGGCCGGAGGCCGCCTGGGCCGGTCGGGCCTGGGGCAGCTGGATGTAGCGGGCGGGCTTCTCCTCGGGCTTGGGGGCCTGGGCGGGAGCCTGGCTCACGCGCAACCTGGAGAAGGACTCGTCCTGGGCCGGCACGGCGCCCTGGGGGGCGACCTCGGGGGCAGAGGTCGGCGCGGGCGCCGGGGCCACGGGGGCCTCGGCCTTCTTGATGAGTACGGGGGGCTTGGGGGCCTCCACCTTCGGAGCCTCCGGGGCCTTGGGGGCCTCAGGCTTGGGGGCTTCGACCAGCTTGGGGGCCTCGGCCTTCACGGGCTCGGCCTTGGGCACGTCGACCTTGGGGGCTTCCGGGGCCTTGGAGGCCTCAGGGGCCTTGGGAGCCTCTGGGGTGGCCTCCCGGGTGGCCTTCACCACCTTGATGGCGGCGTGGGGCTTGTGCACGGCCAGGGGAGCGACTTCGGGCTGGCCCTTGGCCTTGGCCTCGAGCACGCGGCGGATCTGGGCTTCCTGATCCTGGGAGAGGTTCGAGCTGTGGCTCTTCCCGGTGACGCCCATGCGCTTTTCGAGCACATCGAGGACATCGTGATTGCTCACGCCCAGGTCTTTGGCAAGTTGGTTGATGCGAAGGGTCATGTGGGAGGGGGTCCTCAGGTCTTACCAGGTCGTGCCCGGAACGGGCGGGGAAGATGCGCGCGGAAACAGGGCGCTCACTCCCCGAAACGGGCGTGGGCGGCGTCGATGAGGCGGAAGGCCAATTCCTGATCCACGCCCTCCACCCCGAGGAGCTGGTCAGCAGTGACAGTGTAGATCGATTTTGCGTCGGGGAAGCCCGCGGCGGCCAGGCGGTCGGCCAGCTCGGGGGTAAGTCCCTCCACCGTCAGCTCCTGAAGGAGGCTGGAGGTGGGGGCGGCGGTCTCGGACGCGGTCTCAGCCGCGCCTTCCATGTCGGGGAGGGCGAGACCCAGGGCGACCTCGTTCTCCCGGCGCTTCTCGCTCTCGGAGCGGACATCGATGTTCCAGCCCGTGAGCTTGGCGGCGAGGCGGACGTTCTGACCGCGCTTGCCGATGGCGATGGAGAGCTGCTCATCGTCCACCACCACCTCGACGCGGCGCTCGTCGGGGTTGGTGATGTTCACCCGGATGGCCTTGGCGGGGTTCAGGGCGTTGGCGATGAAGCGGGTGACGTCGTCGTCGTAGCGGACGATGTCGATCTTCTCGTTCTTGAGCTCGCGGATGATGGCCTGCACGCGGGAGCCCTTGAGGCCCACGCAGGCGCCCACGGGATCCACATCGGGATCGAGGCTGGCCACGGCCACCTTGGCGCGGTCGCCGGCTTCGCGGACGCAGTTGCGGATGACGACGGTGCCGTCGTGGATTTCAGGCACCTCGTTCTCGAAGAGCTTGATGAGCAGCCGCGGATCCGTACGGCTCACCTGCACCTGGGGATCCTTGGCGCTCTTGTCCACGCTCTGGATCACCACCTTGATGCGCTGGCCCTTGTCGAAGCGGTCGCCGCGGAGGGCTTCCGAGCGGCGGAGCATGGCCTCCACGCGGTCGATCTCGAGGATGATGGCGGCCTTTTCGAAGCGCTTGACCTCGGCGACCACCACCTCGCCCATGCGATCGGCGAAGTCGGTGTGGATGCGCTCACGCTCGGCCTCGCGGACCTTCTGCACAAGCACCTGCTTGGCGGCCTGGGCGGCGATGCGGCCCAGCATGCTGGTGTCCTGGGGCAGCCAGAGCATGTCGCCCTCGGCGGCGTCGGGGTTCAGCTCCTGGGCTTCAGCGAGGCTGATCTCCAGATCCTCCTCCTCCACCTCGGCCACGACCTGCTTGAGGGCGTAGACGTGGAACTCGCCGGTCTCACGGTCCATCTGGGCTTCGAAGTTGCCGTAGAAATCCTGGGCGTTGAAGTACTTGTCCGCGGCCTTGGCGAGGGCTTCTTCGACGGCCTTGAACACGTCCTCCTCATTGATCCCCTTTTCAGCGGCGATCATCTTCACGGATTCGAAGAAGGTGGTCTGTACGGTAGCCATGGCTATTGCTCCTCCCCGGCGCTTGTCTCTACGCCGGCGTCGTTGAATTCGGGGTTGCCGTTCAGGTGGCTGGTGAGCCGGGCCTGGACCTGCTTGGGCTTGGGGGTCTTTTCTTCGTCGAAGGGGGCGAGGCGGGCCTTCTGGAGATCCTCCAGGGGCACGCGCTTCATGACGCCGTCCTCCTCGATCACGACTTCGCCGCCCTCGACGCCGGCGATCCACCCCTTGAACCGCTTCTGGCCGTTCACGGGGACGCGGGTCTGGAGGCGGCAGAGGCAGCCCTGGAAGCGGAGGAAATGCTCCGCCTTGGCCAGGGGGCGCTCGATGCCGGGGCTGGACACCTCGATGCCCGTGGTCTCCCGCAGGTCGGGGAATTCCACGTCCATCCAGGCCAGGAGGCCCTCGTTCACGGACACGCAGTCGTCCAACGTGATGCGGCGGTGGGAGGTGGCTGCATCCAGGTGGTCCACATACAGACGCAGGATGTCGTCGCCGCCTTCCTTGGCGGTTTCCAGGAGGACGAGCTCATAGCCCAGCAGGGCGAGCTGCCGTTCGATCGAAGGCTGAAGCTTCTTCAGGTCCACAAGACTCAACAAAAAAGGTGGGACGAGCCCACCGGATCAGGGTGCCGGGCGGCACCTCGCCAGATTGAGAATTCCAAGCTTAGCCCTCGGATCGCCTACCTGCAAGGAAAATCAAGGTGATTGAGGCCACCGCCCCCCTCTGATGGAATGGGATTTCGAGGGGGAACCCATGGGCAGCATCCTGGACGGCAAGGCTTACGCCGATCGCATCCTGGCCGAGGTGAAGGCCGGCGTGGAGGCCCGTCGGGCCAGAGGGCACCGCGCCCCCTGCCTGGCGGTGGTGCTGGTGGGCGAAGATCCAGCCAGTCAGGTGTATGTCCGGGGCAAGGTGAAGGCCTGTGCGGAAACGGGCATCACGAGCCTGGAGCACAAAGTGCCGGCCACCACGTGCCAGGCCGACCTGGAAGCCCTCATTGATCGCCTCAACGCCGATCCCGCTGTGGACGGCATCCTCGTGCAGCTGCCCCTTCCCAAGGGCCTGGACGCCAAGGCCGCCCTGCACCGCATCAGCCCGGCCAAGGACGTGGACGGCTTCCACCCCGTGAATCAGGGCCTCCTGTTCCAGGGCCTTCCGGGACTGCGCCCCTGCACCCCCAGCGCCGTGATGCGCATGCTCGAGCTCCATGGCGTGCCCCTCAAGGGCAAGCGGGCCGTGGTCCTGGGCCGCAGCGAGATCGTGGGCAAGCCCATGGCCCTCATGCTGCTGGAGGAGCACGCCACCGTGACCGTGGCCCACAGTCGCACCGTGGACCTGCCCGCCGTCTGCCGGGAGGCCGACCTGCTGGTGGCGGCCGTGGGCCGACCGGGCATGGTGGAGGGCTCCTGGATCAAGCCCGGGGCCGTGGTCATCGATGTGGGCATCAACCGGGTGGAGGACGTGGCCCTGGGCGAGACCATCTTCGCCGCGGAGCCCAAGAAGCTGGAGACCCTCAAGGCCAAGGGCGCCGTGCTGTGCGGCGATGTGCGCTTTGGTGAGGCCATGCAGGTGGCCGCGGCCGTCACCCCCGTGCCCGGGGGCGTGGGCCCGCTCACCATCGCGGGCCTCATGCGGAACACCCTGCAGGCCAGCGCCGCCCGGGGTTAGCGAAGGCCCACCAGGCCGCCTTCGGGCAGGGGCAGGAGGATCGCCTTCGGCCCCGCCAGGAGGAGGCCCGTTCCGGTGCGCTCCTTCACGAGGGTGCTCCAGGATTCGACGCCATCCGTGAGCCGGTAGGCCGCCAGCCGGGTCCCCCCCCGGGCCCGATGCAGGGCCAGGACCGCTTCGCCCTGCACCCGCAGGGGTAGCAGGAGGGCGCCGGTCAGATCCCTGCGCCAGAGGGCGGTGCCCGTCATCAGGTCCAGGGCCTGGAGTTCCTCCTTGGCGTTGATCAGCAGGCGCCCACCCTGGATCCAGGGCTGCCGGGCCTCGTCGGCCTCCCGCTCCCAGGCCCGTTCCCCTGTGCGGGCGTTGTAGGCCACCACCCATTCAGTGGGATTGAAGGTGCCCCGGGGCAGGGTGAAGGCGATGCGGTCGCCGGCCCCCACCAGGAGGGAGCAGCCTGGAGCCTCCTGGGTCCAGAGCACCCGTCCGGTGACGGGGTCGAGGGCGAGGAGTTCCTGGGCGGTGCGCACGAAGAGCCGGTCCTCGATGAGCTGGGCGCTCTCGAACGACGCGCGCCGTGGGGTCCGGCTGATCCACACGGTCCGCCCCGTCTCAAGGTCCAGCATGGTCAGCTGGCCGTCGCCACCGGCCACCACGCGGTTCCCCATCACGAGGGGATGGACCTCCGAGGCCCCGGGCAGGGCCGCGGCCCACCGCAGGGCGCCGGTGCCAAGGTCGAAGGCGAAGAGGCCCTGCTCCGGGCGGGACTCCTGGCCCGGGGTGTGCCATCCGGCCACGAGGGTCTGCCCGCTCACCGCGGGGAAGAGGAGGCGCAGCCGGGCCGGGGCACCGCCCCCGCGGGCGGATTTCCAGGGCGGCAGGCGCAAGAGGTGGCGCAGGGCCCCGGTGGCGGCGTCCAGCACCACGACCCGTCCGCCCTCCAGGGCGAAGACCACGGCTTCCCCCGCGAACTGGGGGGGCTGGTCCAGGAGCCCCGTGAAGGGCACCGCCCACAGGGATCGACCCGTCGCGGGGTCCAGGGCCTCGACCCGCTTGGGATTGGCGTGCACCACCACCACCCGCATCCCATCGGACATGGGTGGGGCGTCGTTCTGACCGGTAACCACCCGCCAGGCTGCGGAGCCTCCGGGGGCGGCCGTTGCCACCTCGGCTCCGCCCCGGGATCGCAGGGCCCATTGGGCCACCCATCCGGGGACCAGGGGCGGCATGGGGGAGGCGGTCTGGGCCTGGGCGAAGGCGGCGAAGGCGAGGACCAGGGGAAGGGAACGCAGGCGCACGACGACTCCGGTCAGGGCTCCAGGGTAGGCGAAGCCGGGGGCGGAGCGGGAGGCCTGTGACGGGTGCTCAGGGGCAGAGGCCCCCGTCCACGTTCACGATCTGGCCGCTCATGTAGCTGGCCCAGTCGCTGCACAGGAAGGCCACGACCCGCGCCACCTCCTCGGGTTCACCCACCCGCTTGAGGATGGTGGGGGCCAGGAGTTCCTTGATCTGCTCCGGCTTGAGGTCCGAGGTCAGCTCCGTGTGGATGATGCCCGGGTTCACGGCGTTCACCAGCACCCCGAAGGGGGCCAGCTCCCGGGCCAGGCTCTTGGTGAGGGACATCACCGCCCCCTTGCTCGCGCCGTAGTTGGTCTGGCCGGGCATGCCGATGACGCCCGTGGGGCTCACGATGTTCACCACCCGGCCCCACTTGCGGGCCATCATGCCGCGCACCATGGCCTTGGTGGCGAGCACGGTGCCCTTGAGGTTCACGCTCATGACCTCGTCCCACTTGTCGTCGCCCATGAGGATGAAGGGGCCGTCCTTGCGGGTGCCGGCGTTGTTCACGAGGATGTCGAT
>DATFAX010000134.1:0-24239 GCA_035254125.1 Holophagaceae bacterium
TGGGGTGCTCGGAACGGGTCAAGGGCGATTGGAGCGTAAGGATCTATGCTAACCGAGCATGTCGATCCTTGCTCTCCTCCAACGTGTACCCCGACGCTGGCGCGCCATGGGCGGGGGCCTCGCGGCCCTCCTTGTCCTCGACCTGTGCTGGACCCTGTGGAAGTTCCCGCGCGCCCAGGCCGGCCAGATCAGGACCCCCGAGCAGATCCTGCCTCCGGGGGCCCCCATCCTGGTGCTGGGGGCCGGCGTCTATGGGGACGGCGAACCCACCGAGGTGCTGGAAGGTCGGCTCCGGGTCGCCCTGGACCTCCACCGGGCCGGTCGCAGCCCCTGGTTCCTCGTCAGTGGGGACAACCGCACCCCGGACTACAACGAGCCCCAGGCCATGCGCCGCTGGCTCGTGAAGCAGGGCGTCCCCCGTACCCGGATCGTGGAAGACTACGCGGGACGTCGGACCTATGACAGCCTCAAGCGCGCCTCCGTCGTGTTCGGCCTCAGACGCTGCATCATCGTGACCTCCGACTTCCACCTGCCCAGGGCCCTCTACCTGGCCCGGGTGGCGGGCCTGGACGCCGAGGGCGTGGCCAGCCCCACCCAGGAATTCCACGGATGGAAGCGCTTCCGGTTCTGGATCCGGGAATACGTGGCCCGGCACCGGGCGGTCCTGGATTCCTGGTTCCCCCCGGACCCGCTCCTGGGTCCACGGGAGGCCACTCCCGAAGATTGGCTGGCCCGATGAAATTCCAGGCTGTAAACCTTCTCGACGCCCGCCGGCTGCCCCAGGGCCGCTACGGTGGGGCCTTCCGGGGCCTGGGGGCCGTGGCCCTGGGCGAATCCGTGGTCCGGTCGCTGCTCGCGGATCCCACCCTGCCCCGCCCCGACCGGGTCTTCTGGGGCATGGCCCGGAGCCACACCCAGGGCATGAACCCCGGACGCACCATCGCCCTGAAGGCCGGCCTGCCTCCCGAGTCCACGGGCACCACCGTGAACATGGCCTGCGGGTCCGGTCTCCAGGCGCTGATCCTCGGCGCCCAGGCGCTGGATCAGGGTGCGGCAGGGCCCGTCCTCGTGGGCGGCAGCGAGGCCATGTCCGACACGCCCCACCTGGTGCCGGGCCTGCGCTGGGGTTTCCGCATGGGGCACCGGGCCCTGCCGGACGTCATGCACCAGGATGGTCTCCGCTGCCCCGTCACCGGCCTCCTCATGGGGGAAACCATCGAAAACCTGGCTTCGAAGCGGGGCGTGACCCGCCTCGAAGCCGACGCCTACGCCGTCCGCAGCCACGCCCGGGCCACGGCCGCGGACTTCCGTTCGGAGACGGCCCCCCACCCGGCCCTGGACCATGACGAGGGCGTCCGCCCCGACACCACCGGAGACTCCCTGGCCCGCCTCGCCCCGGTCTTCACTCCCGGAGGCCAGGTCACCGCCGGCAACGCCTCCGCCCTCTCCGATGGCGCTGCGGCCCTCCTCCTGGCCCGGCCGGGTCAGGTCCTGGACCGGCGGCCCCTGGCCCGGCTCCTGGGCAGCGCCGAAGCCGGCGTGGATCCCCTCGACATGGGCGAGGCCCCGGTCCCCGCCATCCGCCGCCTGCTGGACCAGCACGGTCTGGCCGTGGGGGACATCGACCTGTGGGAGATCAACGAGGCCTTCGCCGCCCAGATCCTCGTCTGCGCCCACCAGCTGGGCCTGCCCGAGGATCGCCTCAACGTGGTGGGGGGTGGTATCGCCCTGGGCCATCCCATCGGGGCCAGCGGCGCGCGCATCGTCACCACCCTCGCCCACCAGCTCCGGCTGCGGGGCGGTGGCTTGGGTGTGGCCTCCCTGGGCATCGGCGGGGGGCTCGGCCTCGCCCTCCTCGTGGAAGTGCCGGGATGAGCCTGAAGAAGGGCCCCCTGGCCCTGCCGGGATTCGCGGCCTACCTCACCGCGGGCTTCATCAGCAACCTCGGCAGCTTCATGCAGATCTTCGCCGAGAGCTGGGTGGTGCTCCTCCTGGCGGGCGGTCAGGCCGCGCGCTGGGGCGGCCGGTTCAGCTTCGCTTCGGGGCTGGCGATGCTCCTGTTCATCCCCGTGGGGGGCTGGCTCGGCGATCACTTCAACCGGCGGAAGGTGCTCATGGCGACCCAGGCCTTCCTCGCCCTCCTCGCCCTCGTGGCCGCCGCCCTCGCCTGGCAGGGGGGGCTCACCCTGCCCCGCCTGCTGGGCCTCGCCTTCCTCGGCGGCCTGGCCACGGCCTCCGCCCTGCCCCTGGGGCACGCCATGCTCTCCGACCTCGTGCCCCAGGAGCACCTGGGCTCCGCCATGGCTCTGGGTGGGGCCCAGTTCAACCTGGCCCGGATCCTGGGCCCGCTGGCCGCAGCCCTCTCCTTCCGCGCCCTGGGGGCCGCCGGCAACTTCCTGCTCAACAGCCTCAGCTTCCTCTGGCTCATCACGGTCCTGGCCCGGCTCCCCCTCCGACCCCAGACCCACGAGGACACCCGCAACCTGGGCATGGCGGAGGCCTTCCGGGGGTTCCGGTCCGATCCCGTCCTCGCCCGCATCCTGCTCATGGCCACCTGCTCGGGCCTCTTCGCCTGGACCTACTCCGCCCTCCTGCCGGTGTATGGCACCCGGTACCTGGGCTACCGGGAGGGGGGCGTCGCTGGCCTTCTTGCGGCCTTCGGCGTGGGCGCGGTGGCCGGCGCCATGTGGGTGCTCCGCCACCCGGAGCCCGCAGGCCGCCGGATCACCTACGGCTTTGCGGGTTACGGGGCCGGACTCCTGCTCATGGCCCTGCCCCCTCCGCCGGCCCTGGCGGGGCTTCCCCTGGCCCTCATGGGATTCTGCGCCTCCACCTACGCCACCGTCATGAGTTCCCAGGTGCAAAAGCGCGTGGCGCCCCACCTCCGGGGGCGGGCCAGCGCCCTCTACATGATGGCCATTGTCGGCACCATGGCTCCGGCGAACCTGATCCTCGGGGAGCTGGCCCAGATCCTGGGGCCTCGGGGCCCCCTGTGGGTCCTCCGCCTGGATGGCCTCGTGATGCTCGGGGTCGGCCTCCTGGCCATCCGCCTCGCCGACGCGGATCAGAATCCGCTCGTCCCCGGCTAAACGCCGCTCGCCCCCCCTGCGAAACCTGGGGACAGGCCCGGGGTACCCTTGGCTGGGAGCGTGTCCAAGTATCCGGAGGGAACCGCGTTGAATTCAAAGGGGCTTCAGACAAGGAGGGTTGCGCGGGGCGATGCGGGTTCATCGCTCAAGCAGCCCGACGCCGGATCAAGCCCCTTTGGATTCAACCCTCCGGGCTGGAGCGCCAGCCGTCGCGCCCCGGCGTTAACCTCACTCATTGGTGAACCCGCACCACCTTCGTTCGGTTGCCTTGGGGCACTCGGCTGGCGTTCCAGCGCGGTCCCTGCGGTTACTTGGACACGCTCCCAGGAGTCGCCATGACCGAGGCCCCCCTCATCGTCCTTACCGACATCACGAAGGTTTACCAGATGGGTGACATGGAGGTGCGAGCCCTGGACGGCGTGAGCCTCACCATCAACAAGGGCGAGTACGTGGCCATCATGGGCCCCTCCGGCTCCGGCAAGTCCACCATGATGAACGTCATCGGCTGCCTGGACACCCCCACCACGGGCGGCTACGAGCTGAACGGCAAGCAGGTGGAGAAGATGACGGACGATGATCTGGCCCAGATTCGCAATGAGGAGATCGGCTTCGTCTTCCAGACCTTCAACCTGCTGGCCCGCACCACCAGCCTGCAGAACGTGGAGCTGCCGCTCATCTACGCCGGCATCACCCCCGCCGAGCGCCACGCCATGGCCCAGAAGGCCCTGGAAAACGTGGGCCTGGGCTCCCGCTCCGACCACATGCCCAACCAGCTCTCCGGCGGTCAGCGCCAGCGCGTGGCCATCGCCCGAGCCCTCGTCAACAACCCTAGCATCCTCCTCGCCGACGAACCCACGGGCGCCCTGGATTCCAAGACCAGCGTGGAGATCATGGCCCTCTTCGAAGAGCTCTACCAGAAGGGCAACACCATCATCCTCGTGACCCACGAAGAGGACATCGCCAAGCATGCCCACCGCATCGTGAAGCTGCGCGACGGCAAGATTCTGAGCGACGAAGTCAACACGCCCATCACCTCTGAAGAGCATCTGGCGCATCTCAGCCTGTAGGCTGAAGGTTCAACCGGAAAGCGGGGCCCACCGGGCCCCGTTGCCATGTTGGCCTGGGAGCCGTTGCGCCCCAGCGCCGATTCCCGTCTCCAGCCTCCGGCCTGATTCAGATCTCCAGCCGGTCCAGCTTGTCCGGGCGGTCCCGCCAGCCTTCCTCCACCTTGATGTGGAGTTCCAGGCGCACGGGGCGCTGGAGGAGCTTCTTCACCTCACGCTGGGCGCTGATACGGATGTCGCGGATCTTCTCTCCGGCGGTGCCGAGGAGGATCTTGCGGTGGTTGGAGCGGTCCACGAGGATCTGGGCGGCGATGTAGACGCCGGTGGGATCCAGGTCCTCGGGGAAATCCTCATGACCGGATTCCAGCCAGCGCTCGATGAGCACGGCCACCCCGTGGGGCACCTCTTCGCTGGTCTTCCGGAGCACCTTTTCACGGATGAATTCGGCCACGAGGCTGCGTTCGGTCTGGTCCGTGAAGGTATCGTCTTCGTAGGCCCATTCCCCTTCCGGGGCATCCCGCTCGAGAAGGGCCCAGAGGGGGTCCAGGTTCAGGCCCATCTTGGCGCCGATGGGCACCACTTCCTTGAAAGGCAGGAGATCCTTGTAGGTGACCACCTTCTCCAGGAGCCGGCCCTTGGAGAGCAGGTCGATCTTGTTCAGCAGGAGGTAGACCGGGCGGTCCATCTTGCGCAGACGCTTGGCCAGGGCGTGTTCGCCGGGGCCGAGGTACTCGTCCGCGTCCACCATCCAGAGGATCAGGTCCGCCTCGTCCAGGGCCGCGTCCACGTGGCGCATCATGCGCTCGTTGAGCGCATGCTCGGGCTTGTGGATGCCCGGAGTGTCCAGGAAGGCGATCTGCGTGGCGCCGCGGTTCACGACCCCCAGCACCTTGCCCCGGGTGGTCTGGGGCGTTTGGCTGGTGGCGGCCACCTTCTCGCCCACGAGGGCGTTCAGGAGGGTGGACTTCCCCGCGTTGGGGAGGCCGATGATGGCCACCGTCGCGAACTTCTTGGTTTCAACCACGATGCACGCCCCGCTTGCTCTCTCGCACGAACTTCAGGAGGTAGGCCACCTCCGGGATGGCCCCCAGCTCCGACTCGGCCTTGGCCAGGGCTTCCTCGCGCTGCAGGCCCGAGATGAACAGCATGCGGTGGGCCTTCTTGAGCCCCTCGATGACCTCGGGGGCGAACCCCTTCCGCTGCAGGCCGATGGAGTTCACGCCGTAGCTCTTGGTTTCCCGGGCGCCGACCGTCTTCATGAAGGGCAGCACGTCAAGGGTGGCCACGGTAAAGCCGCCCATGAAGGCGTGGTCACCCACCCGGCAGAACTGGTGCACAGCGGAGAAGGCGCCGATGTTGCAACCGGACCCCACCTCCACGTGCCCGGCCAAGGTGGCGGCATTCGCGAAGATGTTCTTGTTCCCCACGATGCAGTCATGGGCCACATGGGCCTGGGCCATGAAGAAGTTGTCGTCCCCGATCTTCGTGATGCCACCGCCGCCCACGGTGCCGCGGTGCATGGTGGTGCCCTCCCGGAACTGGTTGCGGTCGCCGATCACCAGGGTGGTGGCCTCGCCCTTGAACTTCAGGTCCTGGGGCTCCATGCCCACGGTGCTGTGGGGGAAGAGGACGCAGTCCTCACCCAGGGTGGTGTGGGGACCCACGACCACATGGCTGCGCAGCACGGTGCGGGCGCCGATGCGGGCGTTGCCCTCCACGACGCAGAAGGGGCCGACGACCACGCCCTCGCCGAGAACGGCCTCGGGGCTGACGATGCTGGAGGGATGGACCTGCGCGCTCACTGGCCGGCCTCCTCGCTGCTCAGTTCCTGGAGCATGGACATGAACTCCGCCTCGGCCACCTTGGCGCCGTTCACGAAAGCCTCGCCGCGCATCTTGCAGATCTTGCCTTTGAAGCTGATCACCTTCACTTCCATGACCAGCTGGTCGCCGGGAAGGACGGGCTTCCGGAACTTCACGGCGTCGATGGCCATGAAGTAGATCACCTTCTTCGAGCGATCCTCGAACTCCTGCATGATCAGGCAGCCACCCGTCTGGGCCATGGCCTCCACGATGAGCACGCCGGGGAACACGGGGCGCTTGGGGAAATGGCCCTGGAAGATCTGGTCCGAGTAGCTGATGTTCTTGATGCCGCGGATCCACTGCTTGGGCTCGTAGTCCTCCACCCGATCCACCAGGAGGATGGGATAGCGGTGGGGCAGCAGCTCCATGATCCCCTGGATGTCGATGGGATTCGGCGTGCGCTCGGCGGTCTCGGTCATAAACGGCTCCAACCGGTCATTGTGACATGGGAGAGCCGACGACTGGAGGCTGGAGACCGGAGGCTGGAGGCGGAAATCGCCCGGCACCGGAGGTGCCGGCCTCGCCAGATCGGCCGCGGCCATGGCCGCGCACCCTTCCCCTCCAGTCTCCAGCCTCCAGCCTGCTAGGACGCCTTCACCACCCGCTCGAAGACCCGCGCTTCGATGAAGAGGTCGAGCAGCACCCGATCCAGGTGGCCGCCCCGGGCCTCCTCTTCGAGGATGGCCAGGCTCTTCTCCAGGGGCACCGCGCCCTTGTAGGGCCGGTCCCGGGCCGTGAGGGCGTCGAAGACGTCGCTGATGGCCATGGCTTTGCTCTGAACGGGGATGTCCCGGTCCCCCAAGCGTCGGGGATAGCCGGTGCCCGTGAGGCGTTCATGGTGGGCGTAGGCAATCTCGGGGACGCCACCCAGATCCTTGGTCCAGGGGATCTGCTGCAGGAAGCGGAAGGTGTGGGTGACGTGGCTCTCGATCTCCAGGCGCTCTTCCTCGGAGAGGCTGCCGCGCCGGATGTTGAGGCAGGCCAGGTCCTTGGGGTCCACGAGGGCTCGGCGACTGCCATCCCAGTGGCCGTAATCCAAGCTCCCCAGCAGGCCCAGGCCGTCGGCCGTCTCCTGGGCCAGCACGGTGGGTTCGTTGCTCTGGAGGACCAGGCGGATGAGGCGCTCGGATTCCTCCGCGCGGTCCTTCAGGATCCGCTCCCAGCCCACGGCATCGAAGGGCTCGCCCTTGCCCCAGGCCTGCTCCATGAGGGCCAGGGCGTCCTCCAGGTGCCGTTGGCGGAGCCGCTGCAGGATGACTTCCAGCTTCTCCGGCTGCAGTTTCTTGGCCTTCACCAGCACCTGCTCGCGCACGCCCACCTTGCCGAAGTCGTGCAGGAGGCTGGCGTAGCGCACCTCCCGCAGTTGCCGGTCGGAGAAGAACAGGTCGCCGTAGAGCCCGTTGGGCGTGGCGTTCACGGCTTCGGCGAGGCCCACCGTGAGCTCCGCCACCCGACCCGAGTGACCGGAGGTCACCGGATCACGGGCTTCGATGGCCGTGACGGAGGCATTCACGAAACCTTCGAAGAGGATCTCGATCTCCTCCCGCAACTGGGCATTGCGCACGGCGACCCCGGCCTGACCGGCCAGGCTTGTGGCCAGATCCCGGTGTTCCTTCTCGAAGGGGACCACCTTGGGGTTGGGGGTTTCGGCATCCACGCGGTTGATGAACTGGAGCACTCCCAGCATGCGCCCCTCGGTGTCCTGCATGGGCACCACCAGCATGGATTGAGTGCGGTAGCCCGCTTGCCGGTCGAAGGCGTCGCTGAACTGGAAGGGCGACCCCTCCGGGATCTCGTACACATCCTCCAGGTTCAGGGTCTCCCCCGTGGAGGCCACGAACCCCGCCAGGGTGCTGGGGTTGATGGGCATCTTGAAGCGGTGGAAGGGGAGGCTCAGCTTGGCGTTCTGGGTGTGGGCGAAGAGCAGTTCCTGGGGATCCTCCCCCTGCACGAGGTAGATGGATCCCGCTTCGGCGGAGAGCAGTTCACGGCCCAGGCGCAGGATGAGATCCAACAGCCGATCCAGGTTCTGTTCGCTGGCCAGGGCCCGCCCGATCTCGTTGAGGCGCTCCATGTGGGTCTGGTCCTTCGCCCGTTCCCAGGCGGCCTTCACCAGGGCCACGGCCCCCTCCACGCCGGGCCAGATGGGACAGGCGGCCAGCCGCCCCTCGCCAGGGCAGCCCACCACCACGTCCGCCTCGCTCCCTTCAGCCCAAATGAGGCTGCGCCGGATCTCCCTCCGGACGTGGTCCAGGAGGGTGTTACGGTGCTCTGGGGGGATCAGGACCGTGAAACGCAAGGAAGGCACCCGTTCGGCAAAGGGAAAGGCCCAGCCAGCCTATCGGAATTCGCCGGCCCCCACCATGAATTGGCGGGGCATCGTCGAACGTCTCACCTGGGGCGGGCTCGGCCTGGCCTCAGCCGAGGATGGCCGGAGGATCCTGCTCCGGGCTCCGCTGGCCCTCTTCCCCGGCGAGGAGGTGGAAGCCGAGCTGCGCTGGAAGCCCCGCCACGCGGAGGGTACCGTCACCCGCTGGATCCGCCAGGATCCCCGCCGCGCCAAGGCCGCTTGTCCCGTGGCCCAGGCCTGCGGCGGCTGCGACCTCTGGGAGGCGGGCCCCCACGAAGGTGAACTGAAGGCGCTCATGGTGGCCGATCTCCTGGGCCGCCAGCTTCCCGACCAACCCTACCGGTTCCATCCGGCCCCTGCGGACGCCCGCCGCCACCGCATCCAGCTGCACTGGGACGGGGCCGCCCTGGGTTACCACCGCCGGGGCAGCCACGCCCTGGTGGCCGTCACCAAGTGCCCTGCTGCCGTGGATGTCCTTTCCCAGGCCATCCCCCGACTGATGGAGGCCCTGGAGGCCCGCCTCCTGCCCGGCAAGAGCCAGCGCTGGGAGCTCGTCACCGGCACCCCCGCGGGCGACGTGCGCGCGGTGGACGAAGGTGGCCGGGCCTGGAGCCTGGAGCCCGACGGCTGGCACAAGGACGCCCGCCCCGTGACCCACCGCTTCGGCGACCTGCGCCTCGCCCAAGATGCCGGTGCCTTCTTCCAGGTCTCCCCGGAGTGGGCGCACCGGGCCTTTTCCACCGTGCTGGAGGGTTGGGATCTGCGGGGCGACACCCTCTACGATCTCTACGGCGGGGTGGGCTTCTTTTCCGCCCTGATGGGGAACCGGTTCCGCAAGCGCATGCTCGTGGAGGGTCATCAACCCGCTGTGGACCGCGCCCTGGAGAACATGCTGGCGCTGGACCTCCCCACGGAATGCGTCGCCTCAGACGTGGCGGCCTGGTGCCCCGAACAGCTCGGCGGCCCCGATGACCTGATCCTCCTGGACCCGCCCCGGGCGGGCCTGGACGAAACCCTGGCGACGAAGCTCCTCGGCGCCAAGGCCAAGCATCTCATCCTCATCGGCTGCGATGGCGCCCCCTTCTGCCGGGATCTCCAGCGCCTGGCGCCCGCCTGGGCCATCCAGGATCTGCACGCCCTGGATCTCTTCCCCAGGACGGCCCATGCGGAGTTCATCGCCTTGCTGAGGCCCCGCACGACTTGAGGGGGATCTCCAGGTGGAAGGTGGTGCCCCTGCCGGGCGCGCTCTCCACCTGGAGCCCACCCCCCAGCTTCTCGAGGATGGAGCGGACGCTGGCCAGTCCGAGCCCGGTGCCACGGCCTTCCCCCTTGGTGGTGAAGAAGGGCTCACCCAGGCGGGCCACCACTTCCGGTGGCATGCCCATGCCATCGTCCCTCACGGTGAGCCGGACGGCCCCTTGGGGAAGGGTGGCGCACCCCACCTGGATGCGCCCTCCCTGGGGCAACGCGTCCCGGGCGTTCAGCACCAGGTTGGCCACCATCTGGTCCAGCTGGGTGGGGTCCGCCTCCAGCCAGATGGGGCCCGCCGCGAGGTCCAGCTCCAGGCTCACCTTCGGTGGCAGGGCGGCTCGCAGGAGGCCGCCCAGGCGCTGGAGCCGCTCCCCGGCCTCAAAGCGCTCCACCTGCCCCTTGCGGCCGCGACCGTAGCTCATGAGCTGCGCGGTGAGGGCCCCGGCCCGCATGGAGGCCTCCTTGACCCGGGCTACGTGGTGGGCCGAAGGCGTTTGCCCCTCTTCCATTTCCAGCTCGCAGAGCTCCGCGTAGTTCTGGATCACCGCCAGCAGGTTATTCAGATCATGGGCCAGCCCGGCGCCAAGGCTCGCCATGGCGTTCATGCGCTCCAGCCCCTGGAGCAGCTGCTGGGTCTGGTGCAGGGCCTCTTCGTTGCGAATCCGCTCCAGCTCCAACCCCGCCCGGGCGCTGAACACCGAGAGGAGATCCATCATCCCGGGGTGGGGTGAAAGGGGTTCCCGGCTCATCACGCAGAGCACCCCCAGCACCCGCCCATGGCTGTCCACCAGCGTGGTGCCCAGGTAGCCTTCGATGCCCATCTCCCCGAGCACCTCGTCCAGGGGGTAGCGCAGGTGGACCCCGTGGGGATGGAAGCAGGCCTTGGCCTGGACGACATCCGCGCAGGGTGTCCCGGCCAGGGGGTAGGTGATCTCCTCGCGCAGTTCCCCGTGGTCGCACATCGCCAGGGTGCGCACCCGGTCGTCGCCCACCAGTTCGCCCGCCAGGGCGTAGGGCGCCTCAAAGGCAGCCGCCAGGTGGATCACCAGGGCCCGGAAGAAGGCGGACCCCGAGAGGCCGGAAGCCCCCAGCCGGAGGTGCTCCAGCGAGACCTCCGCCCGGTGGAGGTCCGTCAGGTCCTGAACCAGCAGGTGCCAGGCACCGGGGCCCTCCGTCAGGAAGTGCCCCCGGAGGCGGCGAATCTCCCCCCGCGACGTGACCAGGCGGAAATCGTACCCCTCCCCCCATGGCGCGACCCGCCAAGCCTCGATGCCTTCCCGGTCTTCGGGGTGGATCCAGGCCTTCAACTCCTTCCAGGAGCCCAGGCCCACAGCCCCGTCCAGGAGGCGGACCAGTTCAGGCGATAGGTGGTGGCAGCGATCCATCTCCCGGAAGGAGGCCACCCAGAATCCGGCCGCTTCAAGGGCCGGCCGGATTCCGGCTGGGGAGGTGGGAAGGTGCACGCGTCGCCTCAGACAGGTGGGGTGAGTCGGTGCGGTTTCCATCGGAGGGGGGGTTCTCCCGGATTCCGCTTAGAATCCAATCTGAAGGGGAGCTTAAATTCCATGGAGGCCCTGGGGCGTCACATGTTGGTGGAATTCACGGGATGTGACGAGGGTCGCCTGGCGGACCTCGATCTCATCACCGAAGCCATGCTGCGCGCGGCCCGGGCGGCCGGTGCCACCGTGCTCACCCACCGCTTCCACCGCTTCGCCGGCCCCGAGGGGGGCCAGGGCGTGAGCGGCGCTGTGATCATCAGTGAATCCCACCTGGCCATCCACACCTGGCCCGAACATGCCTATGCCGCCGTGGATCTCTTCACCTGCGGTGAGCATGTGGACCCCATGCGGGCCCACGCGGTGCTCCGGGAGGCCCTGGGCGCCCAGGCCGACGACACCCGCATCGTGTCACGAGGCCCAAGCCTCCGGCTCCCCGGCTCCTGATGGTGCGCCCCCTGCTCCTGCTCGTGGGTGGGCTCAGCCTCCTGCTCGCCTTGGCCGGCGTGGTGCTGCCCCTGCTCCCCACCACCCCGTTCCTGCTCCTCTCCGCGGCCTGCTTCGCCCGCTCCTCGGAGCGCCTCCACCGGTGGCTGCTGGCCCACCCGCACCTGGGGCCCTTCATCGCCGATTGGGAACGGGGTGGCGCCATCCGCCCCGCCGCCAAGCGCCTGGCCACCCTGCTCATCCTCCTCAGCGGTGGATTCAGCCTCTGGACCGTGCACGCACCCAGCTGGGCCAAGCTCGCCATGGGCTTCAGCTTCCTGGGGGTGCTCACCTTCATCTGGAGCCGTCCCTCGGCGCCCCGGCCCCTCTCCGGGACCTGAGCCCTACTCGAGGCCCAGCTCCAGCTGCTGGGCCAGGGGCAGGCCCCGCTCCAGATTCAGGAGGAAGGCCTTCTTGTCCTTCCCACCGGCATAGCCCGTGAGACTCCCGTCGCTGCCCACCACCCGGTGGCAGGGGATGAGGATCGCGATGGGGTTCGCCCCATTGGCCGCAGCCACAGCCCGGATGGCCTTCTCGTCGCCCAGACGCCTCGCCTGCTCCAGGTAGCTGATCGTCTGCCCGTAGGGGATCTTCAGAAGCTGATCCCAGACCCGCATCTGGAATTCGGTGCCTTCGGGCGCGATGGGCACGGTGAAGGTGCGCAGGTTCCCGCCCCAGTAGGCCTCCAGCTGCATGCGCAGGAAGCGCCAGGCCTCCCGTTGCTCCTTCGGCGCCAGGGGCGTGGTCTTGCGGGGATCCAGCCCGCCGAAACCGAGCTGACGGAGCTTGCCCTTGCCGTCGAAGGCGGCGTGCATGGGCCCCAGGGGGCCATCCAGTTCGTAGAACCAGAGCATGGAGGCTCCATGTCCGAGGACCAAGGACGAGGGAGCGCGCGGTGCGCGCGATACGTGGAGAGATCATAGGCCCACCCGGTCCCGCTGGATAGGACGTCTGTCCCCGCCGGGCCCGATACACTGGCCGGATGGCCGAGCGTCCCTTCCGCCTCAGCATCATCGATTACCTCAACGCCGCCCCCCTGAACTACGGGTTCAAGCAGGGGCTGGGGTGGGATCGCTTCCACCTGAAGTTCCACTACCCTTCCGTCTGCGCCGACCGCCTCCGGGCCGGCGAGGTGGATGCGGGCCTCATCAGTTCCATCGAATACCTCCGCATCCCGGACCTGCGCATCGTCCCGGGCCTCTGCATCGCCAGCCCCAAGCGCGTGCGCTCCGTGGTGATCCTCTCCAAGGTGCCCCCCGAACAGATCCGGAGCCTCGCCCTGGATACCTCCAGCCGCACCTCCGTGGTGCTCGGCCAGCTGCTCCTGCGGGAGCGCTACGGCGTGAGCCCGGAGGCCCACGACCTGGGACCCGACCTGGCCTCCATGCTGGAACACCATGATGCCGCCCTGATGATCGGGGATGCCGCCATGCGCACCCCGAAGGAGGGCCTCTACGTCCTCGACCTCGCGGAGGAGTGGCACGCCTGGACGGGCCTGCCCTTCGTCTTCGCCCTGTGGACGGTGCGCGCCGACGCTCCCGCCTTCCCCGAACCCGGCGGCGTGGCCCCCTACTTCCACCGCAGCCTGGAACAGGGCATGGCCAACCTGCCCCTCATCATCGAAGAGGCGCGGCGCAGCATCGGCTGGACGAAGCTGGAGCTCAACGAGTACCTCACCGCGAACATCAGCTACACCCTGGGCGAGGCCGAGCGGGAGAGCCTCCAGCTCTTCTACGACAAGGCCGTGCGCCACGGGTTCGCCCCGGAGCACAAGCCGCTCCACTGGCTGTAGGAAGGCTTTTGTCGAATCCCGCGCCCCGGGGCGGGGATGGGGCCAAGGTGCGCGGGATCAAAGCCCGGCCGTGGCAGACTGATGACCTTTGCCGGAGCCGTGGATGACCCTCAAGGCCCTCTTCCTCGATCACCTGACCACCCGCCGGAAGCAGGCGGAAGAGGCCCTCGCCCACACGGGCTTCGAAGCCCTCGTGCTGGGCTCAGGTGAGCCCCACACCTATTTCGCAGACGACCAGGAAGCCCCCTTCCGCACCGTGCCCCACTTCGCCCACTGGTGCCCCCTCCAGGGTCCCCACCACCTGCTGGTGGTGCGTCCCGGCCGCAAGCCCACCCTCATCCGCTACGCGCCCGAGGACTTCTGGTACGAGCAGGCGAGCCTCGAGGCGCTCTGGGGTGGCACGCCTTACTGGGCCGAGGGCTTCGACATCGTGGAGGCGGCCACGGTGGACGCCGTGTGGGAACAGCTGGGCACCCTCGCCAAGGCGGCCTTCATCGGCACGGACCTCGAGCATGCGGGCAAGGCCGGGCTGGCCGTGAACCCCGACAAGCTCACCCACCACCTGGACTGGACCCGCTCCTTCAAGACCGCCTACGAGGTGAAGTGCCTGGAGGAGGCCACCGCCCTGGCGGCCCGGGGCCACGAAGCGGCCCATGCGGCCTTCCTGAAGGGGGCTTCCGAGCTGGAGATCCACCACGCCTACGTGCAGGCCGTGGGGTGCGTGGACCACGAGCTGCCCTACGGCACCATCGTGGCCCTGGACGAGAAGGGCGCGATCCTCCACTACGAGGGCAAGCGCAATCAGCGCGAGGGCCGTGTGCTCCTCATCGATGCCGGCGCCAAGGTCCATGGCTACGGCTCCGACATCACCCGCACCTGGGCCTCCCCCGGGTGCGATCCCCGCTTCAAGGCCCTGCTCGCCGGCATGGAGAAGCTGCAACTGGAGCTCTGCGACGAGGTGAAGCCCGGTCTCCACTACGGCGAGCTGCACAAGCGCGGCCACCTCAAAATCGCCGCCCTGCTGCATGAGGCCGGCATCCTCAAGGTGGGTGCCGAGGAGGCCGTGGACCTGGGCCTCTCCAAGCCGTTCTTCCCCCACGGCCTGGGCCACCACCTCGGTATCCAGGTGCACGACGTGGCCGGCAAGCAGCTGGGCCCCGATGGGGAGTTCAAGCCCTCCCCGGCCGAGCACCCCTTCCTGCGGACCACGCGCATCATCGAGGAGGGTCAGGTCTTCACGGTGGAGCCCGGCCTCTACTTCATCCCCATGCTGCTCCGCCCCTTCCGCACGGGCGAGCACGCGGCCAAGTTCGACTGGCAGCTCATCGACGAACTCACGCCCCTGGGTGGCATCCGCATCGAGGATAATCTCCTCGTCACAGCCACCGGGCACCGGAACCTCACCCGGGCCCACCTGCCCCGCTGATCCTCCTGGAGCCCCATGAGCGCACCTCATCCCTTCGATCCCACCTACGATCACAAGGTCACCCTCCAGGAGGCCTCGGACATGGTGGCCGCCCACGTGGCCTCCCCGCTGGCCCCCGGAGAACTCAAGGCCGCCATGTTTGGCAGCCTCGCCTTCACCCGGATCCTGGGTCAGCCCGGATGCCAGGGTATCCGCATCTATTTGGCGCGCGAAAGCAGCGGCCAGCCCACGCTGGTGATGGTGGGCGTGGATGCCCAGGGAGTGGATCTTCCAGGAGATCAAGTGGAATGCTCCGAGAACACGGATCCCTGTCCGCCCAATTGTGGAGGAGTAAGCCTCCCGCTCCATCCCTAGATTGATGGCTCGTACCCCTCTCGGGCTCATCCTCCATTTCCTGCCCGTCAGCTCGGTTCTTCCCGTTGCGGCTTATGGCTATGCGCGGGCCCGAGGCAGATTCGATTTCCAGCCATGGATGCGAGGACTGGGAGCCTTCATTGCTTACGATGCCCTCAGTAGTGGAATCACTACCACTATTGCGATTTTTGGACGGAACAACCACTGGTTCGCGAATTTCGACGAGCTGCTGACCTTCACTTGGCTGCTGGTGCTCTTCCGCGCCTGGACCGATTCGGCCCTGGCCCGAAAGACCTATGTCGGCCTGGCCGCCTCCGGCCTGCTGTGGACGGCCCTGGGCCTCTACGCCAGCGGCTCCCTGTTCACCTTCAATGACGTATTCCTAACTGCCCAGAGCCTCATCCTGGGCGGGGCCGCCATGTTCGAACTGGCGTGCCTCCTCATGCGGGAGGACATGGATGCCCCCCTCACAGCCACGCCCCGGTTCTGGGTCTACTCGGGCCTCTTCCTGTTCTACATGGCCTCCATCCCCATCCATGCCCTGGGCAATCACCTGCTCCACACCCTGCCTCGCGACCTGGTGCTCTACCCCTGGTTGGTGCGGGCCCTGTTCTTCCTCCTCTATAAGCTGATGGTCGCGAAAGCCTTCCTATGCCCCCTGGCAAACTCCTCCTCATCGTCGTCCTGACCTCGGTCGGCCTGCTCACCTCCGTGTGGCTCGCCCTGTTCGCCGTGGTGCAGGCCAAGAACCGGATGCTCCGGGAGCAGCGCCGCACCCTGGAGGCCGAGCGCCGGGCCGCCATCGCCCGGCAGGCCTTCATGGACAACGCGCACCATGAGCTCAAGACACCCCTGCAGATCATCCAGGGCAATCTCGACATCCTGGAATCCCTGGCGAAGGAGCCGGAGCTTCAAAAGTACCTGCAGCGCAGCCAAGTGGCCTCCAAGCGCCTCCTCACCCTGATCCAGGGCCTTCTGGACCTCACGGACCTCTCGGATGGGACCTATCCCCTGCGCCCCGCCGCCGTGGACCTCCACCCGTACCTGGAGGACCTCGCCGCGGAGGCCGCACTGCTGGCCCACGCCAAGGGCCTCGCCTTCCGCTCGGAGTTGGACCTTCCCCTGCACGCCGCCTGGATGGATGCGCCGTGCCTGGAGCGCGCCCTCAAGCTCCTCCTGGACAACGCCCTCGCCTACACCCCGCAGGGCGAGGTCGTGTTCCGCGCGCGCACCCGCCCCGAGGGCACCGCCTTGGCCCTGGTGGTGGAGATCGACGACACAGGCCCAGGGCTGCCCACGGGCCAGGGGGGCGCCTCCCTGGAGCCTTTCCTCTCCGGGGCCCAGCCCCTGAGCCGCCCGGGGTTCCTGGGCCTCGGCCTGCCCCTGGCCGCCGCCCTCACCCGGCGCATGGGCGGCCGCCTGGAACTGAACCCCCTCTTCCCGGGCACCCGGGCCCGGGTGAGCGTCACTCTGCCCATCACGCGCGTGGATTGAGTCCATCCCCCTGGGGCGGAAAGCGGATCCCAGGGGCGGAAACCCGCTGCATCCCAGGCCCGACTCCGGGATCCTGGAGGCATCCCACCCTGGAGGATCCATGCTCCGTTCCACCCTGCTCACCGCGTTGCCGGGGCTGCTGCTCGCCCAAGCGCCCGGTGCCATCACCCTGGAGGGCCTTGCCCATCCCCAGAAGCGCGTCCAGTACGTGGGCAACCCCACCACCCGCCTGGAGTGGGCCCCCGATGGCAGCCTGGTGGAGACCAAGGTCGAGAAGGGCCAGGCCAGCCTCTGGCGGTTGGATCCGAAGACCTGGGAGAAGAAGCCCTTCTTCGAGGGCGACCGCCTCGTGAAGGCCCTCGTGGCCGCCGGGGCCAAGGAGGACGCCGCCGCGCGCGCCTTCGGCATGCAGCCCACCTGGAGCCCGGACCGCAAGGCCTGCGTCGTCTCCATCGCCGAGGACCTCTATTACGTGGACCTCGCCAAGGCCGAGGCCAAACGCCTCACCTCCACCCCCGGCAGCGAGGACGAGGCCTCCTTCAGCCCCGACGGCACCAAGGTGGCCTTCCTGCGCGGCAACGACCTCTACGTGGTCACCGTGGCCGACGCGAAGGAGACCCGCCTCACCACCGGCGGCAGCGAGACCGTGTTCAACGGCCGCCTCGACTGGGTGTACCAGGAGGAGGTCTATGGCCGGGGCGACTTCAAGGCCTTCTGGTGGAGCACTGACTCCAGCAAGCTCGCCTACCTGAGCCTGGACGAGACGAAGGTCCCCGTGTTCACCCTCGCCGATGACCGCATGCAGCCCCAGCAGCTGCATCGGGCCCGCTACCCCAAGGCTGGCGATCCCAACCCCATCACCAAGCTGGGCGTGGTGGACCTCCAGGGCCACACCACCTGGATGGCCGATCCCTACGCCGGCAAGGAGACCCTCATCGTGCAGGTGAGCTGGACGCCCAAGGGCGACCTGATCGCCGCCTACCAGGACCGCGTGCAGACCTGGCTGGACCTGCGCCGCTTCGCGGGCACCGCCTCGACCACCCTCATCCGCGAGGACAGCAAGGCCTGGCAGGAGCGCCTGCCCCTGCCCATGTGGCTGCCCGACGGCGGCTTCGTGTGGGAGAGCGATCGCAGCGGCTTCCACCACCTCTACCGCTACGGCAAGGACGGCCAGCTCCGCAATGCCATCACGAGCGGCGACTGGGACGTGAAGCACGTGCACGGCGTCTCCGCCGACGGCAAGAAGGTCTACTTCGACGCCACCGCCCGCAGCCTCATCGGCCTCGACTCCTACGTGGTGCCCGTGGAGGGCATGGGCAAGCAGGGCAAGGACCTCAAGCAGCTCACCCAGGCCCGCGGCAGCCACCGCGTGCGGTGGAACAAGGACTTCAGCTCCTTCCTCGACACCTGGACCAACCTGGAGATGCCCGCCAAGCAAGCCCTCTTCGATGCCAAGGGTCAGCAGGTCCGCATGATCGACGAGAACCCCTCGCCCATGCTCAAGGACCTGAGGCTCGGCCAGATCAAGCTCCAGCAGGTGAAGACCCGCGACGGCTTCCCCATGGAGACGATGCTCGTCCTGCCCCCGGACTTCGACGCGAAGAAGAAGTACCCCGTGTTCCAGCACATCTACGGCGGGCCCGCCGCGCCCCAGGTACGCGACGCCTTCGGCCGCGACACCCTCTGGTACCACTTCCTGGCCCAGCAGGGCTACGTGGTGTGGGTCTGCGACAATCGCAGCGCCTCCGCCAAGGGCAACGCCGCCTTCGGCATCTGGAAGCGCATGGGCGCCCAGGAGCTGGAGGATCAGCTGGACGGCCTGAAGTGGCTGGAAGCCCAGGGCTGGGCCGACATGAACCGGGTGGCGCTGGAAGGCTGGAGCTACGGCGGCTACATGACCGCCTACGCCCTCACCCACAGCAAGGCCTGGAAGGTGGGCTTCGTGGGCGCCCCCGTCACCTCCTGGAAGCTCTACGACAGCATCTACACCGAGCGCTACATGGGCCTGCCCAGCGAGAACAAGGACGGCTACGAGAGCACCAACCTCAGCGCCGTCGCCAAGAACCTCGGAGGCAAGATCCTCCTGATGCACGGCACCCTGGATGACAACGTGCACCCCCAGAACACCATCCAGTTCATCGACGCGCTCCAGAAGGGCGGCCAGGACTACGACCTCCGCCTCTTCCCCGGGAGCGATCACGGCCCCCGCGCCCCCTGGCAGATCTGGAACCGCCAGGTCGCCATGTGGGACTTCCTGAAGCGGAACCTGTAGGCTCCAGATTTTGCGCCCCATCACGAGGCCCTGCACCGGCTGAATTCGCCGGATGCGGGGCCTCCGCGCTTCGTTCATACTGGGGCTTTCCGAGACAAACCCATGACCCACCTCACGCTGGCCTTCCAAGCCGCCCAGGACTCCGGCCTGGGCCCGTTCAAGCCCCTGCTCATCCCCCTCATCGTGTGGGCCGTCTCCATCGGCTGGGGCATGTTCGGCATGGCCAAGCATCCCAAGGGGCTGAACCCTCTCTTCTTCACGGAGATGTGGGAGCGCTTCAGCTACTACGGCATGCGCGCCCTGCTGCTGCTCTACATGCGCCTGCCCGAGAGCGCCGGCGGCCTGGGCCTCTCCCTGCCCGTGGCGGGTTCCATCTACGCCTTCTACACCTTCTTCGTGTACGCCCTCAGCGTGCCCGGTGGCTGGCTCGCCGACCGCTTCCTGGGCTACCGCAAGGCCGTGCTCGTGGGCGGCGTGATGATCGCCCTGGGTGAGTTCGGCCTGGCCTCCGGTCCCAAGGTGCTCTTCTTCGCCGGTCTCGCCGCCATCGCCATGGGCACGGGTCTGCTGAAGACCAACTGCACGAGCCTCGTGGGCATGCTCTACGAGGAGAACGACCCCCGGCAGGATGCGGGCTACAGCGTGTACTACATGGGCATCAACATCGGCGCTCTGATCTCCCCCCTCATCCTCGGTTACATGGCCCAGGATCCCGCCTTCGTGCAGGGCCTCGCCCACCTGGGCCTGGGCAACCACAACGGCTGGCGCCTCGCCTTCGGCTTCGCAGGGGCCGCCATGGTGGCGGGCCTCATCCAATACTCCCTCCGCCAGCATGTGATGGGCGAGGTGGGCCTCAAGCCCGGCGGCAAGGTGGAAGCCCACGCGGAACCCCTGCCCCCGCTCACCCCCGAGGAGCGCAGTCGCATGTGGGTGGTGGGCATCCTGATGTTCTTCATCATGACGTTCTTCTTCGTCTTCGAGCAGGCGGGCACCACCCTCAACCTCTTCGCCGACGACCACACCCGCTGCGCCATCGGCTCCTGGTCCTTCCCCTCCACCTGGTTCCAGAGCGTGAACAGCATCTGGCTGCTCATCCTGGCCCCGGTCATGGGCTGGCTCTGGCTCTCCCTGGGCAAGCGGGAACCCAGCAGCCCCGCCAAGTTCACTCTGGGCCTCTTCCTCGTGGGCGCGGGCATGCTCGTGCTCGTGGTGCCGAGCCTCGCCTATACCGCCAATCCCGCCCTGAAGGTGAGTCCCTGGTGGCTCGTGATCGTCTACTTGCTGCACACCGTGGGTGAGCTCTGCCTCAGTCCCGTGGGCCTGAGCACCACCTCCAAGCTGGCCCCCGCCCGTTACTCGGGCCTCATGATGGGCTGCTTCTTCTTCGCCATCGGCGCGGGCAATTTGCTCGCGGGCTTCGCGGGCGGATTCAGCGAGAAGCTGGCTCCGGCCACCCTCTTCGGGGGCCTCTTCGTCATCACCACGGTCATGGCCCTGATCCTCGTGGTGCTCTCGCCCCGCATCAAGCGCATGATGGGCGGCGTCCACTAGGACCCGCTTCTTCCACCGAAGCCCCCGGCCCTCCGGGGGCTTCCCGTTTCTGGGATCCTGGTGCCATGTGCGGCGGCCTGCAGTTCAAGCGGAAGAAGATCCAGCAAGACCTCGGGATCCTGGAGCCCGAGGACGAGCTCATCTCCGTCTATTTCCCCAATCCCAAGGCGGCCCTGTTGGTGGACGAGGCGCGGGACCTCTGGCTGCCCTGGGGGCGCCGGAAGGAGCAGCCGGGCGATTGGCCCGAGGGCGGCTGGGCCCGCGCCGAGAGCCTGGCCAAGCCCTACTGGACCCGCTGGGACCCGGAGCCCCTGCT
The DNA here is from genome assembly GCA_035254125.1 of Holophagaceae bacterium. Classification (GTDB taxonomy): domain Bacteria; phylum Acidobacteriota; class Holophagae; order Holophagales; family Holophagaceae; genus JAFDVN01. The sequence continues at coordinate 20,804 of DATFAX010000134.1, forward strand.
GATCTATCCCGTCCGTTGGATGGAGAAGGACCCTGCGCGCCGCACGCACTGGTTCGCCCTCGAACCGGGCCAGGGCATCCGCTGCATCCGCCTGCATGGGGCCCTGGGCACCCCGCTCTACGTGGTGACGGTGCCGGCCACGGGGGACTTCAAGGCCGAGATCCACGACCGCATGCCGGGCATCTCGTGAACCCGACGGCTCCCCAGGGATCCGGGACTACACCCGAGGGCCCTTCCGGACGATGTCCAGTCATGGACCTCAGGCCCGCCTGGCTCGCCCACCTCGAAACCCTCGCCTCCGCCGAATCCGTGCGGCGGGAGGACCTCGGCCCGGGAGGCCTGGAAGAGCTGCTCGCCCTGGGGTTCATCCGGACGGACGAGCGGCCCAAGCAGGCCAGTCTGGAATCGCGTTACGAGGATCTCCAGGACACCCACCGCCGCATCCTGGCGGCCCGCAATTGCGCGGACCGGCTCCAGCGCCGTCTGGCCCCCCGCTTCCGCTTCGTGGACCTCCTGCCCGCCCTGGCCCCCCCCCGGCCCGGAGCCGAGGATCCCGACGTGATCCAGCTCGCCCACCTCCTGGAGCAGCTCGACATCCAGGTCCGGGGGGCCCGGGAGCCGGAGCACCTCATGGCGCACCTGGATCGGGTGATGGAGTACCTCCAGGTGGAGGGCCGGGAGTGCCTGGATCGCATGGCGGACACGGACCGGGAACTCGACGTGCTCCAGCGCCAGGCCCCTCCGCGGACCCTCGTGGAACCCGGGGGCTTCTTCACCCTGACCCCCGCCGGCGAGGCCGCCCTGCCCGAGGGGCCGGTGCTGGAGGCCTTCGACGTGGCGCTGCAGTCCGCCTTCGGGCCCATGACCCACCGCGGCTCCAGCGCCTCCCACTTCCGCGAGGATCCCGCCAGCTTCATTGCCTACCTCCTGGAGGGCATGGCCCGGGGGGCCCGTCCCTCCGCCCTCATCTCGGAATACGAATCGCTCCTGGAGGCCTTCGAGCGGCTTCCCGCCTTCTCGGACATTCGGGCCCTCCGGGCCAAGGTGGGCCTCCTCATCCGCCTGCTCCGGGGGTGCCGCGAGGAGCCCAAGCGGGCCTACCTCTGGTGCAACCGGGATCGCCTGAACGCCCTGGCGGCCCGCATCCGCGCCCTCGCCCCGAATTCCCTCGCGGGCAGCGGCTGGCACCTCCCCTACGCGGTGGACCTCTTCCTCGCCGAGGGCAATTTCACAGGGGACGAGGCGGAGATGGACCAGCGCACCCGCCTCTTCGAGACGGTGAGGGCCATCCAGACCGAACTCCTCCAGGAAGTCCGCATCACCGATGGACAGTCACTCCGCCTCACCTTGGCCGTGCTCCACGCCGCCCGGACCCGCAAGTTCACCCCGGGCATCCTCCTGGACCGTTTCGTCCGCCAGTCCTTCGAGGTGATGTCGGAGGCCATGAACGTGGCCCCCTACGACCTGGGCGATCGGGGCACCCGACTGATCTTCGGTGCCCACCTCACCCACGCCGCGGGATACACCCGGCCGCGGCTCCGATCCGCCATGGAGGCCTTCGGCACCCTCCAGGAGCGGCTCCGGGAGGAGGGCCCCGGGGTTCCCACCACCCAAAGCACCCTGCACGCCTTCGCCACCCTGGACCGGCTGGAACGCCAGGGCACGCCCCTCCCCCTCGAGGCCTACCTGGGCATCCGGGCCCGGATCCACCGTCGACTCAGCCACCACAAGCTCCTCTCCCGGGCCTTCCGCACGGACCAGGTCCTGACCGGTGACGAAGCCGCCCTCCTCTCCAACCTCTGCGCCCGGGTCTGCTTCCAGGGGCTCTCCATCCCCCCGGAGGCCAAGTACCACCCGGATGCCGGGGCCGCGGGCCTCTACGAAATCCGAACCCCCGGCCATCCGCCCCTCCTGGGCAGCCCCTTCGGCACGCTGATGCTCCTCTGAGCGACGGCTGCGGGCCGGGGTTCAGTCGAGGCTGATCTCGCCGCCCAGGAACCCGGCTCCCAACAGCACGGCGAGGCCCACCAGGAGCACCGTCCCCAGGGCCCACCCCGCCTGGGCCCGTGGGCTCCGATCCCGGGTCCACCGGGCCAGGAAGCCCCCCACCAGGGCCCATTGAAGCAAGGCCACCGCCAGGGCCAGGCCCCCGGGCAGGAGCGACGCGGGGCGATCGGGGAAGGCGCGGGGGGCCCGGAGGCCCCCGTGGGGGAAGACCCAGAGCCGGGCCGCGATCCCCGCCGCCCCCAGCGGGCCGCCCAGATCCCGAGCCAGCCCCAGGGCGGCGAGGCCCCCGAGGAGCCCCGCCGTGATCCCCAGGCTCCGCTTCGCGCCGGGGCTCAGTCCCATCGGGGCGCGGGTTTCCGCTTCCAGAGCCAGATGATGAAGTCCACGTTCTTGGATTCACCCCCCAGCTGCTTGAGCCGGGTCATGGTCTGGCCTCGGTGGTGCTGGGTGTGCAGCACCGCCTGCAGCAATGCTTCGCGGGCCGGGAGGTGCAGGGGCGGCTCCGGGAACCAGGGGATGTGGACGGAGGTTTCCAGATCTCCTTCCGAGGCGTGGTCGACCCAGGTCTGGAGGGCCTCCCCGGCAGCGCGGGTGAGGTCGCGCAGCTCCCCGAAGGCGGGCCGATCCTCCGGCGGCCGACCACCGGGAGCCCCGGCCAGGATCGCCGCGAAGGCCGAAGCCACCCAGGCCGCATGGAAGAGGCGCTCCAGCACATCGGGATCCGCCTGCGCCGCGGGGCACTTGCCCAGGGCGTGGAAGGCCACGGCATCGGCCCAACGGAGGTGGGCCACCAGGTCCTGCAGCTGGGCTCTCATCGCTCCACCTCCGGCCACTGGGGCGCGGGCCGTCCCCGGCGGGTCCAGAAGGCCCAGTCGGTGCCCGGCATGGCGCTGCCCAAGGCCCGCATCCGGGTGGCGTTCTGGCCCCGGTGGTAGTGGCTGTGCATGGGCACCTGCAGCAGGGTATCCCCGAGGTTCTGGGTCACGGCATCGCCGTTGAGGGTGCGGAAGCTCAGATCCCGGGCCAGGTCCGCCGCCGTGAGCGTGGGGAGGTAGGTGCGCAGGGCCACGTGGCAGGCCGCGGCGAAGTGGCGCACGTCCTCGATGCTTTCGTGGTCCTCCGCGGCGGGCCAGGGCAGCGCCAACCCCTGCCAGCGCCCCAGCCACACCTGCTGGGCCCCGTGGAGGTGCAGGAGCCGCTCCCGCAGGTCCGGATCCTCCCGGGCGGGGCCATGGGCGAGGATGGCGCGCCAGTGCTCGGCATCGGCCCACTCCATGTGGCGGTAGAGGTCCAGGATCACGTCCAGCATCGGCCACTCCAGGTCAGAATGGACCCAGCATACCGGGGGTTCCATGGACATCCAGCGCATCGGCATCGTCGGCTGCGGCCTCATGGGCGCAGGCATCGCCCAGGTGGCCGCGGAGGCCGG
>DATFAX010000135.1:0-58024 GCA_035254125.1 Holophagaceae bacterium
ACGAGCTCATGGATCCCAAGTACACCTCCGGCCTGGAAGAGGATCTGGACCGCATCGAGGCCGGGTCCCTCACCTACAAGAAGGCCCTCACCTCCTTCTGGAATCCCTTCGAAAAACTGCTGAAGAGCGCCGGCAAGGAGATGGCGAACCTCAAGGCGGGCGTGCCTTCGGACCGCACCTGCAAGAAGTGCGGCGCCAATATGCTGAAGCGCATCGGGAAGAACGGCATGTTCCTCGGCTGCTCGCGCTACCCCGACTGCGACGGCACGGAGGAGCTAGAGCAGTTCGAGGAGCCCGCGGACGCGCCGGAGTGCCCGCTCTGCGGCACCCAGCCCATGCAGCTGCGCAAGGGCCAGTGGGGCCCCTTCTGGGCCTGCCCCAACTACCCCACCTGCAAGGGCATCGTCAAGGCCGATCCCAAGGGCCTGCCCGTGCCGCCCGACGAGCCCACCGGCGAGACCTGCCCCACCTGCAGCAAGGGCTTCGTGAAGCGCCACGGCCGCTACGGCGAGTTCGTCTGCTGCGTCGACTACCCCAAGTGCAAGACCGTCAAAAAGGAAATCCTCGAAGGCTTCCCCTGCCCCAAGTGCAACAGCGACGTCGCCCCCCGCAAGAGCCGCTTCGGCAAGCTCTTCTACGGCTGCACCAACTACCCCAAGTGCGACTGGCTCACCTGGGACAAGCCCGTGCCCAAGAGCTGCCCCCAGTGCAAGAACGCCTGGATGGGCGAGAAGACCCGCAAACCGCGCGGGAAGGATCCCATCCAGGTCCTGCTCTGCCCCGAGTGCAAGCACGAGGAGCCGTTGGGGTAAGGAAACCAATAAAACCAAACCTCATTCACATTAGGATTAAAAATGGGAATTCGCTGGAAGTCCCGAAAGGGATTAAACCCTGATTTAATTCTCGAACGTTTATCCAAGTCTGTAGTTCGAACACATCCAAATAGGATTAGCTACACCGATTTTACCTTTTCCGAGCTGATGCCTGCAATATTTTCAATGCTTCAGTTTGATAAGGATATTTCATGGGAAATTAGAAACAATCTGGTCTCCACCACGATTCATCAATGCGCTTCAGATGGGACATTGAATGCAAAATCTTTTGAAAAATATATCAATATTGAATTTAGCAAATATAAAGAAACAAAATTTATTGATTACTACTTACTTATCCCAATATCGATTACCGGAAATTTGCCACATAAGCGACTTATAATTAACAATTTAGATATTCAAATTTTCACGGACAAGATTCCCAAAAAATTTCAAACTCGATCTATGCTTGAAAAAGCCTGGGATCGAAATCACGAGCATACCCCCAACTCATACAGCATGGCTTGCATCAAAACCACAGGAAGATCCCAATTTGATGCCGTCCACCTTGGGCTTAATACTTTTGATCAATACAGAGCGATCTTAAATCTGTTATTAAATTCAACATTAGAATTGTATGGGGACAATTGGGAGCCTATCAACAAAGTCCGCCTAGGAGGAATGTATTCACTCCATCATTTGAATGGAAAATTAGCTGGAGAAACTTACTGGTTTGACCCTGAGTGCCACATATCAAAAGCTCATTTTGTTGATGAAAATAAGAAGAGATATTTGATTAAAAATTATTCAATTATCAACAGCATGCTACTTCAGTCTAGATATGTGGACATACTTTCCGAATGTATGTGCAGGTATACGAGAGCCCTTGACTCACCAAACCCTAGTAATGCACTTCACAAATTATGGGCTACCTTAGAATCACTTGGGGCACCTAATGAATCCAATAATGAAAAGCTGATTTCAAGAATCGTATTTTTATTTGAAGACAGTAAATATCATAAACAAATTTTAGAACATCTACGAGAGACTAGAAATACATATATTCATCAAGGCGAAGAACCACTAGACACCAAAACGCATTGTTTTCAGCTGCAATTTTATTTTCATACATTTTTATTATTTCACATTAAAAATTTCCGTACATTTAATTCTCACGGTGAAGCAAATTCATATTTAGATCTCGGAGTTGATTTAGGTCGCTTGCGAAGGTCAAAAGAGCTCATTGAGAAAGCTATTGAATTCCGAAAAAAATCTAAACTCGCCAGTAGCATTGAGCCAAATAATTAATCAGTTACTACTCTCATATGGGATATTTATGAACCATAGGTCGGATTTCACACTAGACAGCTCGAACAAATCTGAACAAATTTAGACAACTTTGAATCCCAGCAATATGGAGATTTTTGAGATCCCTATATTCAACTAGCATGCTCCATTTTAGGGATTCCGACTCAATGCAAATCCGCCCCGACGACCTCACCAGCCCCGTGACCCACGCCCTCCTCGCCGCCCACGTGGCGGACATGCACCGCATCTCGCCACCGGGCAGTGTGCACGTGCTGGATGCTGATGGGCTGCAGCAGCCGGGCCTTTCCTTTTGGTGCCTGTGGATCCACGGCAGATTTGCGGGCTGCCGAGCGCTGAAGGAGCTGGACCCCACCCACGGGGAGCTGACGAGCATGCGCGCGGCCCCCGCCTTCTGCGGGTGCCGCGTGAGCAAGGAGATGCTCAACCACCTGCTCGACGAGGATGCAGCCTGAGCGTTAGCGGCATGAGCCGACGCACCAATGACGGGCCCAGAGCTCGACATCTGACGCTACCCTGATGGCTTCGGGTGAGGCGCGGTCGTGCGGTCCACGAGGGTTCCCCAGCGGGATCCCTCCGACCCCTCCCGCGCCCCCGGAAGGTAAGGAGTCGTCATGGCATTGAACATCCAAGGTCGAACCCGCCTGGGCCTGGGCCTGCTGATCGTGGCCGGACTGGGCGCGACGGGCTATGGCGTCACCCGGTGGATGGCGGCACGCCGAGCCTCGGGCGGGCCGTCCACGACCACCCATCACTTGGATACGCCCGACGATCGCTTGATGACCTTGGACTTCCAGCCCCGCCTGCAAGAAGGGGATTTGCCTTTGGCCTCGGCCAAGAACCTGGAGGCCATCGAAAAGGTCTTCCAGATCCGCCTCTCGCGGGCCCAGCGCGAGTACCTGAATACCCACAAATTCCTGCTCGTCCCCATGGTGGGCACCAAGCTCTCCGCCACCCTGAACCACGATGAGATGCTCCAGGCCTTCGACGACATCGGCGGGTCGTCCATGCCGGAGTACCGGGCACCGGAGAACGCCAAGCTCATCACCCCCGACGTGGCGCTGCACGCCTTCCACCGCTACTTCAGCATGACGCTGGAGGAGCTGGAGAAGTCCGCGCTGCGAGCGCACCTTTCCACCTTCCTCACGGGCATGGTGCAGCAGGCCGGCGCCGCTCGGTCGGGCGCGCCCGAGGCCGCGCAGGCGGGGCTCGCCCGAATCCAGGCCCACTTCGCCGTGGCGTCGGCCCTGCTGGCGACCTGCGGAGCGGAGCCCCCCGAATACTTCGAAAACCCCGAGACGGAGGCCGCCTACCGCGAAGCGGATGCCAAGTCCGATGGCGTGGGCTTGGCGCAAGCGACCCTGGCGCCCCTCTTGGGGGATCTTCCCGAAGCGCTGAAGCGCCAAGCCGAAGAAGAGGTGGCCCTCATCTATGCCGCCCAGGCCCAGGTCGCCTCCCCGCTGTTCGGGGGCTATGATCCGAAGGCTCGGGCGGATTACAGCCAGTACACGCCCCGGGGCTACTACGAGAAGCGCTCCGCCCTGCGGGCCTACTTCCGCACCATGATTTACCTGGGGCGCAATGCCTACGCCCTCAAGGACGAGCAGGGCCTGAAGGACGCCTTGCTGATGGCGGGGCTCTTCCCCAGGAAGGATGCCTCGGGACGCCCCCTCGCGGAGAGCTGGCAAAAGGTCATGGACCTCACGGCCCTCTACGCGGGCCCCAGCGACGACCTCACTTACCCCGAATGGTCGGGGTTCCTGCGCACCACCCTCGGGACAGAATCCCCCTCGTTACAGATGGCGATGGACCCTGCGTCCCTCGCGCGCATCCGGACCGAGGCCAGTCGCCTGCCCGCCCCCCGCATCCTCTCTGAACTCACGGCCGATCCGGTCCGGTCCAAGCAGCCCCTGCCAGATCGCCTGGCGGAGGGCCTCGGCTTCCGCGTGTTCGGCCAACGCTTCTCCTACGACGCTTGGATCCTCAACCGATTCACGGCCGGCGCCAAGCTGCCGCCTACGGCCCTCTACGTCCCTGCGGCCCTGGGGGACGCCCAGGCGCGGATCCACGCGGAAGCTTTGATCGCGAAGGATCCCGGCGCCGGCCCCGACGGCACCGCCCGATTCCTCACCGGCCTCCAAACCCTCCAGGGGGACCTCGCCAAGGAGCCACAGGGAGCCTGGGAACGGAGCATGGCCGGCTCGTGGCTGCAGGTGCTCGGCACCCTCACCCACACGTACGGGCCGGGTTTTCCCCGCTACATGCAGTCGGAGCCGTTCCGCGACAAACAACTGCAAACCTTCCTGGGGTCCTACACGGAGTTGAAGCACGACACCCTGTTGTACGCCAAACCCAGTTACGCCGAGATGGGCGAAGGCGGCGACGGCCCCATCCCGCCCCTCGTAAAGGGATTCGTGGAACCCAACCTCCCCTTCTGGGCCCGCCTCGCGGAGCTGGTGAAGCGCACGGGCACTTTCTTCGATCGCCATGGCCTCTTCAAGGAGGGCATCGCCCGCTACCGCCTGGAGGAATTCGGAAAGCAAGTGACCTTCTTCCACAACCTCGCCGTGAAGGAATTGAAGGCGGAGCCCATCTCCGAGGATGACTACGAGCACCTGCGCACCCTCAACCTCGCCTACATGGCCGAACCGCTCTCCGGCACCATCGACATCACCGAGGACACGGGCAAGGTAGGCCTCGTGGCGGACATCCACACGGATGGCACCACGGGAAAGGTGCTCTATGAGGGAACGGGTCGGCCGTACCTGATGCTCGTCTTGGTGGGCAATGAGGCGAGCCCCCGAGTCACCGTGGGCCTAGCCTACAACCATGTGGAATTCCAGGCGCCCCTCCAAGGCCCCCGCCTCACCGACGAAGCGTGGCGCAAGCGGGCCTACGCGACGCCCGCGCAAGTTCCCCCCAAAAACACTTGGTACCGACGGCTGGCGATTCCCTAAATGATCGGAAAGCACCCCATCCGCCTGACCTTGGGCTTGGCCTTGGTCATCCTGGGGCTATGCCTAGGTCTCGGGTGGCGGTGGCCCTCGAAGGCGTCGGTGTTGCCCGCCCTCCACCCTTCCCCGGATCTGTTCCTTCAAGCGATGGGGAAGGCCCAACGCTACCCGCTCGCCCATCACCCCACGGGCCTCATCGTGCCGCACCACTTACTCGTCAGCCAGACCATGGCCGACGCCTTCGCCACCGTTCGCGGCGTCGGGTATCGACGTGTGGTGCTCCTCTGCCCGGATCACTTCCACATGGGGCGATCCCCCATCACGGTGGTGGACGCGGACTTCGACACGCCCTTCGGCGTCGTCCGAAGCGACCGCGCCCTCGTCCGCGCCCTCGCCGCCGTTCCCGGGGCCACCGCTTCGGATGCCCTCTACCGGGAGCACGGATTCGGGGCGCTCATGCCTTTCCTCCGGCATGAACTCCCGGAAGCCTGCGTGTGCGTGGTGGCCATCAAGGCCAACGCCACCCGACCCCTCCTCGATGGCCTCTTCGACACCCTCTCGCGCACCGTGGATCGTGACACCTTGATCCTGGAGAGCACCGATTTCTCCCATTACCTGCCCGAGGCAGAAGCCGAGCAGCGGGATGCGGAGAGCCGAGCCGTGCTCCTCTCCGAAGACCCCGCCCGGGCCCTCACGCTCCATCAACCCGACCACCTGGATTCCGCCGGGGCGCTCTACCTCCATGGGCGCCTTCAAAAGGAAGTGTTCCAGAGCCGCCCGCACATCCTCACCCACCTCAATTCCCAACGCTTCGCGGATCATCCCGTGGCGCGCACCACCAGCTACTTCGTGGTGGCCTACACGCCGGATGGACCCGATGCAACGGCGATCCCTCAGGGCGATGGATCCTTCCTCTTCGGCGGCGACGTAATGTTGGGGCGCGGCGTCGAAGCCGAGATTCGACGCACCGGGCCGACCCATCCGTTTCAGGATCTGACGCCTCTGATTCGATCCGCCAGCGGCATGCTGGTGAACCTCGAAGGCCCCCTCAGCTCACCCCTTCGGCCCGCGGCGCCGTTGCGTTTTCACTTTGACCCCACGATCGCGACAGCCCTGGCCGGGAGCGGCATCACTCACGCGGGCCTCGCCAACAATCACGGCCTGGATCAGGGGCCCGCGGGGCTCGATGCGACGCGGGGACACCTTCAAAGCGCGGGAATCACACCCTTGGGTCACCCAGGTTGGCAGGCCTCCCCCGAGGTCACTTCCGTGACCCTCGGAAAGGCTCGGCTCCAACTGGTGGCCTTCAACGCCACGGAACCCTACTTCCCCCTCTCGGATCGGTTGGCCTTCCTGCGAACCCTCAAGGCCCAAGATCCCGCAGCCCTCCTCGTGGTCAGCATTCACTGGGGCCAGGAATACCTGACTCAGCCGAAACCCGTTCAGCAACGCCTCGGACGCGCCTTTGTGGACGCGGGGGCCGACTTGGTCGTGGGCCACCATCCCCATGTGATCCAGGGGTTGGAACGTTATCGTGGTCGCCTTATCGCGTACTCCATCGGCAACTTGATCTTCGATCAGTGGTCGGATCCCAGAACGGCGGACGGACTCATCCTCCGCCTACGGCCGGAGCTTGGCGTGCTTGAGCTCGTTCCCTTGGATACACACGCGCGGCCACCACATGTGGCCGGTGGCGCCGGTAGGGCCCGAGTTCTGGAGTACCTCCGTTCGATTAGCTCACCGGTACTTCACCGCGAAATCATGCAGGGAAGCATGCCCCTACGGGCGGACTAGTTCCACACGGCCTCGAGACCACCGCCTTTCCAGCACCGCCACCTGGGCCACCTTCAGCGCCTCCGCCGCGGGCACGGCCACGTCAGGCTTCACCCCCACGTGCTCCCAGTTGGTCTTGGAGATGGGATTGATGGCCCGCCCCGAGGGGATGAAGGCCGCGAGGCCCTGTCCCAGGGCGACGAGGCTGCGGGGGTTGGCGCCGCCGCCGGTCACCTCGCCGATGATCGGCGCGCGTTGCTGCTGATGCAGGTTGGTGGCGCACGCTTCGCCGCCGGGGAAGGTGGCCGATGAGGTGAGGACCTAGATAAGGCCCGCGAAGATGGGACCGGGCACGGGGCTCGTCCATGTCCCCTGCCTGGGGATTCCCCGGGCCAGCCTCCGCATTGCGCCAAAGGTCGAGGCCCGCCCCTACTCCTCGGAGAAGAAAAACCGCGCCTCCACCTGCTTGGCGTCGGTGAGTTCCACGAGGCGGTCGAGGCCCGCGGACAGGGCCGTGAGCTGCTTCGGGTCGAGCTGGTTCAGGCCTTCGATGAGGCGGCCCTGGGCGGGGCTGGGGGCGGTGGCGAGGAGGGCCTTGCCCTCCGGGGAGAGGCTGAGGCTGACCCGGCGGCGGTCCGCGGGATCCTGCGCCCGCTGCACGAGGCCCTTGGCCAGGAGGCGGTCGATGACGCCCACCACGGTGCTGGGGGTCAGGTGCATGCGGGCGGCCAGGTCCTTGAGGGAGAGGGGGGCCGACCGGCCCAGCTCGGAGAGGGCCCAGAGCTGGGGCCCCGTGAGGCCGAACTGCGCTTCCACGGACCGGGAATAGCTCTCCACCACCTTGAAGAGGCGGCGGAGGTTCTGCATGACGCCTTCGACCACGTCCGACTCCCGGGGTTGGGGGCTCTTTTTAGTTTGCATCGGAAATGATTCGCAATAAGAATTAATTTTGATCGGGAATGATCCCACCCAGGTTCCGGCCGTGCCTTCCTCCATCCTACGTTCTTCCACGCGGCGCCTCCGGATGCTGGCGCACACCCGCCGGCTGGTGGGCATCATGCTGCCCCTGGGCGCGGGGGTGGGGCTCGCCGTGGCCTTCGCCCTGCGGGGCCTGGCGGCCTTCAGCCCGTGGCTGGACCACCTGGGGGGGCGCTCCCACCTCTCGCTGCTGCTCCCCGCCATCGGCCTGGGCCTCGTCACGCTCTGGCTCTCCCTCACGAAGATCGGGGAGGTGTCCCTCTTCAAGGACCTGGACCTCGCCCACCACTCCCCCTACGAAGTGTTCCCCTTCCGGAAGTCCATCGCCAAGGTGTGGGCCTGCGCCATGACCATCGGCTTCGGCGGCAGTGCCGGCGTGGAGGGCCCGGGCAAGTGGTTCGGCTCCGCCCTGGGCCTGCAGTTCCACCGCCTGATCCACGGCCTCGCCCGGGTGGCGCCTCCGGCCCGGCGCCTCCTGGCCCCCGCGCCCATGATGGTGCGCGCGGGTTCGGCGTCGGCCCTCGCCGCCGTGTTCCGGGCGCCCCTCTCGGGGGCGCTGATGGCGGCGGAGCACCACGGCCGCCTGGAGGCCGACGCCCTGGTGCCCTGCCTCTTCTCCGCCGCCGCGGGCTTCATGGTGTTCTCCGGGTGGATGGGCCTCCAGCCCCTGCTCCCCATCCCCCGCACCTACCAGGCCCACTACGCGGAGCTCTCCTGGGCGCTGCTGCTGGGCCTCGTGTGCGGCCTCGGCGGGAGCGCCTTCCTCTGGCTGAAGGCCCGCCTGCGCCGGGGGCTGGATCCCATCCCCTTCCGCTGGCGGGGGCTCGTGGCGGGCCTGGGCCTCGTGCTGCTCGCGCTGCCCGCCCACTTCGGGTGGCCCGGCCTCCCGGTGACCCAGGGCGGTGGCCTGGAGCTCATCGGCCACCTGCTGCAGGGGGACACGCTGTCGAAGCACGCGGTGCTCTTCCTGGCGCTGAAGCTGGCGGCCACGGCCCTCACGCTGGCGGGTGGCGGCATCGGCGGCATCTGGCTCCCGAGCCTCGCCATGGGCGCGGCCACGGGCGCCGCCTTCGATGCCTGGCTCGGCCTGGGCCAACCCGGCTACATGACCCTCGTGGGGGCCGGGGCCTTCGCCGGGGCCACGCACGAGACGATCCTCGTGCCCGTGGTGTTCCTGGCGGAGACCACGGCCCAGGCGGCCCTCGTGGTGCCCGCCCTCATCGCCACGGGCGTGGCCTTCCTCGTGGTCCGGGAGCGCGCATGACCCCAGCGGGATGGATCCTGGGCGCCCTCCTGGCCCTCGGGGGCGGGTCGGCCCCCGGATCCCCCCGGGTGTCGCGGACCGGCCAGGAGCCCCAGGGCCACCGGTGGGGCCTCGAGGTGCCCCCGATGGAGGCGCCGACCGAGCTGGCCCGCCCGGCCGAAAAGATCTGGCTCACCCTGAAGGCCGACCTCCAGGCCATGGGCCCCTTCACCTTGGCCAAGGGCCCGGAAGCGCCCCCCACCTTCCGCGCCAGCACCCGGATGGCGCGCGGCCCCGAAGGCCGGCTGACGATCCACCTGCACCTGGTGGACCTCCGGACGAAGGCCACCTTGCTCAAACGGGCCTATCCCCACGCTGCCCCGGCCTCCCTCGCCGTGGCGCATCGCATGGCCGATGACCTGACCGAGCGCGCGACGGGACTTCGCGGGGCCGCCGAAAGCCGGATCACCTTCGCCCTGGAGCGGGGGCCCGGCGTGAAGGAGATCTTCGACCTCGACCGTTCCGGTGAGCATCTGCGGCAGCGCACCTTCTTCGGCAGCCTCACCACCTCCCCCACCGTGGCCCGGGATGGACGCCTCGCCTTCATCACCTACAAGGGCGGCCCGCCGGAACTCTGGGGCCAGAAGGCGCCGGGCGCGCCCCCCGTGCGGCTGTATCCCGTGGGGCGTGCTGCGCCCCACGAGACCCTCGCCGCCCCGGCCTGGTCGCCCTCGGGCACTTCGATTGCCTTCGTGAAGGAGGACCGCCACGGGCACAGCGATCTCTACCTCCTGGACCTGGTCAAGGAGCACGTGAGGCCCCTCACCGCGGAGCGCGAGATCAACACGGAGCCCGCGTGGAATCCCACGGGAACGGCGCTCGCGTTCACGTCCACCCGGGAGGGGCAGCCCCACATTTACCGGCTGAACCTGGCGGACGGGCAGGTCCAGCGGGTCTCGCCCGCGGACCAGGCCAGCACCAGCCCGGCCTGGAGCCCCGACGGCACCTCCCTCGCCTATTCCACCCGGTACCTGGGGCACGTCGAGATCGCCATCCAGCCCCTGGCGGGGGGAGCCCCCCATGCGATCCCCGCACCGGGCGGCTCCATCGAAACCCCGGTGTGGTCCCCGGATGGCCGCTGGGTGCTCTTCATCCAAGGTCAGGGCGAGGGTGCCCGGCTGCGCTTGGCGGACCCCCTCACCGGCCTCTCCCATCCCTTGGGCACCGTGTCCGGCGTCTCCGCGCCCGACTGGTCCCGCATCCCTGAAACGAACCACCCCACCCCGGAGGTCCCATGACCCGCACCCCCCGCTTCAACCCCCTGCTCCTGACCGGAGCCCTCGTGCTGGCGGCCACCCTCGCCTGCAAGAAGCCCGAGGCCGCCCCGGCCCCGGCGCCCGCGAAGGCTGCGCCCACCGTGGACAACAGCGCCGCCCAGGCCCAGGCCAAGGCCGCCGAGGAGGCCAAGGCCCGCCAGGTGGCCGAGGAAGCCGCCCGCCGCGCCGAGCTCGCGAAGAAGGCCGCCTTCGACCAGGCGGCCGCCGCGGCCCTGCAGGATGTCCACTTCGACTACGACAAGTCCGACATCAAAGCCGAGGAGCGTGCCCGCCTGCAGAAGATCGCGGACTTCCTCCGCGCCTACCCCACCGCCAAGCTCCAGATCCAGGGCAACGCCGATGAGCGCGGCACCGCGGAATACAACTTGGCGCTGGGCAACCGCCGGGCCAGCGCCGCGCTGGACTACCTCCACACCCTCGGCGTGGAGGGGTCGAGGCTCTCCCTCATCAGCTTCGGCAAGGAGAAGCCCGTCTGCACCGAGGCGAAGGAATCCTGCTGGAGCCAGAACCGGCGCGATCACTTCGAGCTTCGCTAGGGCCTTGCATCCCCGGGGGTGAGGTCGGTGGGGCCCACCCCCGGGGAATCCGCCCCCCGGCCGGGGGGGGGGCCAAACCCAGCCAGGACGCGGGATGAGGAGGGGAACAAAAATTACTAATCAATTAGTACTAATTAACTAGGATTTCGCAACCCCCCTTCCCCGGACCCCGCCACACTGGGGGGATGCGCCTTCACCCGATCGCCCTCCTCGCCCTCGCCCCGGCCCTCCTGGCCCAGGCGCCCCTGCCGCCGGAGCGCATCCCCACGGAGCTGGACGCGCTGCTCAGCCGCACCTTCAAGGCCGATGCCCCGGGCGCGGCGGTGCTGGTGCTGCGCGGGGGGAAGGTGGTGCTGCGGAAGGGCTACGGCCTCGCCTCCGTGGAGCTGGGCGTGCCCATGGCGCCGGACGCGGTGCTGCACGTGGCCAGCGTGGGCAAGCAGTTCACGGCGGTGGCGATGCTGCGGCTGGCGGAGCAGGGGAAGGTGGACCTTCAGGCCCCCCTCGCCACCTACCTGCCGGACGCGCCGCCCGCCTGGTCGGGGATCACGCTCGCGCACCTGCTCACGCACACCTCGGGCATCGACAACCTCTGGAACGATCCCGGCTTCCGCGCCCACGAGCGCGAGGACTGGACGCCCGCCCAGCTATACGCGTGGATGAAGACCAAGCCTCTGGCCAGCGCGCCGGGCACCCGCTTCGCCTACGCCACCGCCAACTACACGCTGCTGGCGATGGTGATCGAAAAGGTCACGGGCACGCCCTACGCGGCCCACCTGGAGGCCACGCTCCTCAAGCCGCTGGGCATGAGCCGCACCACCTTCGACCAGGCGCCGCAGCTCGTGAAGGGCCTCGCCCATCCCTACGCTGGCGGCCCCCGCCCCGCGCCCTTCATGAGCCCGGCCCTGGGCTTCGGCGGCGGCAGCTACTTCAGCACCACGGAAGACCTGGCCCGCTGGAGCGCCGCCCTGCACGGCGGGAAGCTGCTGAAGCCCGAGACGTACCGCGCCATGACCACGCCCTTCCGCCTGCCCGATGGCACGGACACCCACTACGGCTACGGCCTGCGCCCCCACACCTTCCGGGGCGAGGCCTACCTGCAGGCCAACGGCGACATCCCCGGCTTCCACAGCGAGGTGGTGGTGCTGCCGACATCGGACGTCTTCGTGGCCGTGCTCAGCAACAGCGAGGACCTGCCCACGGGCTTGGATCCCCTGGCCAAGCGCCTGGCCGCGATCGCCACAGGCCTTCCCTACACCGAGCCCGCCGCCGTGACCTTGAGTGCCGCCGACCTCCAGCGCCTCTGCGGCCGCTACGCCCATGGCACCCGCATCCGCACCCTCCGCCTCGACAAGGGCCGCCTCGTGAGCGCCTTCCCCGGCAGCGACCCCGACCCGATCACGCCGATCTCGGCCACCGAGTTCCGCTTCGACGAGGAGCCGGATCTTCGGCTTCGCTTCCAGCTGAAGGACGGGCAGCCCGTGGCCGTGCAGGTCACCGCCGTGGACCGCATGCCCGGCCCCACCTACGTGCGGATGGCGGATCAACCCTAGGCGGGACCCGGGCCCTCAGGTGGGCGCGTCGAGGGCATCCCGCACCCGGCGGCGCAGGGCCGAGGGCATGAAGGGCTTCTCCAGGAAGGGCACGCCCTCCTTCAACACCCCGTGGCGCAGGATGGCATCGTCGGTGTAGCCGGACATGAAGAGCACGCGCAGACCCGGTTGGATGGACTGGGCCAGCTCGGAGACGAGCCGCCCGTTCATCCCCGGCATGATCACGTCGGTGAGGAGGAGGTCCACGGGGGAGTGGGCCCGGGCGAGGAGGGTGATGGCCTCCTGCCCGTTCTTCACCTCCAGCACCCGGTAGCCCGCCCGGGTGAGGCAGTCCCGGGCCACGGCGCGCACCTGGTCCTCGTCCTCCACCAGTAGGATGGTCTCCCCGCCACCGGGATCCGCCTCCCCCTTCGCGTCGCCCGTCGCCGCGGGCGGCGCGGAGGCCGGGGCCGCCTCGGGGAAGTACACCTTGAAGGTGGTGCCGATGCCGGGCTCGCTGTACACCCAGATGTGGCCCCCGCTCTGCTTCACGATGCCGAACACGGTGGCCAGGCCGAGGCCCGTGCCCTTGCCCTGGGGCTTGGTGGTGAAGAAGGGTTCGAACACGCGTTCCCGGGTGGCCGCATCCATGCCCAGCCCGGTGTCGCTCACGGCCAGCATCACGTGGGGTCCCGCGGTGACCTCGGGGTGGGCGGCCGCGTACTCCGCATCCAGGTCCACGTTCTGCACCTCGATGGAGAGGGTGCCGCCCTCCGGCATGGCATCCCGCGCGTTCACCACGAGGTTCATGAGCACCTGCTCCACCTGGCCTGGATCCGCGAGCACGGGGCGAAGGGCGGGCCCGCAGGCCACCTTGAGGGCGATGTCCTCGCCCACCACCCGGGCCAGCATGTCCATGGTGGCCCCCACCAGGGCCCCGAGGTCGAGCAGCTGGGCGGCCAGCACCTGCTGGCGGCTGAAGGCCAGGAGCTGGCGCGTGAGGCGGGCGGCGCGCTCCGCGGCCATCTGGATGGCCATGAGCTGGGGATCCGGCCCCATGCGCGCCTGCAGCAGCTCGCCGCAGCTGAAGATGACGGTGACGAGGTTGTTGAAGTCGTGGGCCACGCCCCCCGCCAGGCGCCCGACGGCCTCCATCTTCTGGGTCTGCCGCAGGGCCTCTTCGCTGCGCCGCAGCGCCTCCTGGACCTGGTCCAGGTCCGTGGCGCTCGCCTGCACGCGGGATTCCAGCTGGCGGCGGAGCTCCAGCAGCTGGTGGTTGGCCTCCTGCAGTTCCTGGGCCCGCTGCACGATCTCCATGCCCATGCGGTCGGCCCGGGTCTCCAGTTCCGTGGCGAGCTGGTCCTTCGCCGTCTGCGCCTGGTGCAGCCGCACGTAGTCGGTCACGTCCTCCACGCGGTGGATGATGTACTGCAGTTCCCCCGCGGGGCCCAGCACCGGCACGTTGGTGGGGCTCCAGTAGCGCGCCACGAAGCCCCCGCCCTCCGAGGCGGGGAGCTGGATGTCGTACTTCTGCACGGCCATCACGTCGGGCACCCGCTCCTCCACCACCCGCGCCAGGGAGCGGGCGAGGTTCGCCACGCCCGTGGCCGCGGGATCCTCCGGATTGTCGGGGAACACCTCGAAGATGCCCCGGCCGATCACGTCCTCCCGGCGGATCCGCGTGGCCGCGGCGTAGGCGTCGCTGAGGGCCACCACCTGGAGCCCCTCGTCTAGGACCAGGTACAGGTTCGGGCTCGCCTCGAAGAGCCGGCGGAAGTCCGGTGGAGGGCGTGGGGGTTCGGGTTCCCTGGGATGCACGTTGCGGTTCCCTGAAGCGGCAGTGCGGCTACGGAGGTGGCATCGGGCGAATGGGACTCAACCTTAACGACAATTTGCGCCAATCGGAAACCATTCTGAAACGGCAAGCATTGAAGCGTTTAGCTCCCTCCGCGCGGCGCGGAACCGGGGCGGGTCCCGCCAATCGCCGCTTTTAGGACAGGGGAGCGGAGGGATCCCGCCGGCCGAGCCCCTCCGCGATGGCCGCCAGCAGCACCGGAAGCTGGATGGCCTTCAGCGACTTGAACGCGATGCAGTAGCCCGTGACCTTGGCCTTCCCCAGATCCGCACCGTAGGTGCGGGCCAGGTGGGTCTTGTCCTCGAGGCCCATCACGTACACGGAGATCCCCGAGGTGGTGGCGCTGAGGCCCACCCGGTAGAAGGGGCGCGTCTTGCCGCCGGCGGTGTGGGGGCGCACGCCGTAGCCCACGTTGGGGTTGGTGACCACCTTGCCCGTGGCGTCCGTCCCATCCAGGAACCAGAGCTGGGCGTCGGGCTGCAGGGCGAGGATGGCCCGGTGCAGCTCCGCCAGCTCCGCGCGCTTGGGCTCGGGCTGGGCGTCGAAGTAGGTCTGGATCTGCTCCTGAACGCGCGTCGTCATGGCCGGGCCTCGCCCCATGATCTCCACCGCGGGGCGGGGCCTGAAGGGAATTGGCGCGCCCTTTCCCCCGGATGGCCCCAGGCTCGGGAACAGGGCCGTGGGGGGCCCATCCCCCCCTCAGCGTTCCCCCTGAAGCCCTTCGACCCCCGACTTCCGACCCCGGAGCCCCATGCCCCGTTCCCCGATCCCCTCCGCGGCCCTCGCCTGGGGCCTCGCCCTCCTCGCCACCCCGGCGCCAGCCCAGGCCCCCGGCCCCACCCGGTGGGTCGCCACCTGGACGGCGCCCGCGGATTCCGACGGCCCGGCCCTCGCCCCCATGACCCTCCGCCAGCGGGTGCGGGTGAGCCTCGGGGGAAGCCAGGTGCGCCTGCGCCTCTCCAACCGCTTCGGCAAAACGCCCCTGGCCCTCGGGACCCTGCGGGTGGCCCTGGAACCCGGCCCCGGGAAGGTTGTCACCTTCGCGGGCAGCCCCACGGCCCTGATCCCCCCCGGCGGCAGCCTGCTCAGCGACCCCCTCGCGCTGGGCGTGGCCCCGCTGCAGACCCTGACGGTGAGCCTCTTCCTGCCCAAGGGGGCGGATACCGCCACCCTCCACGGCTTCGGCAATGCCACGGTGCAGCGGGTCCCCGGCCCCGATGCCACGGCCGGAGCCCGCTTGGCCGGAGGCACCACGGACGACAGCCGCTACTTCCTCACGGGCGTGGAGGTGGCCGCGGCCCCCGAGGCGGGTGCCGTGGTGGTGGTGGGCGATTCCACCTCCGACGGCGTGGGCTCGACGCTGGACACGGACACCCGCTGGCCCGATGCCCTGGCGGAGCGCCTGCAGCGGGAGCCGGGCCTGCGCCAAGTGGCCGTGGTGAACGCGGGCATCGCCGGCAACCGCGTCCTGCGGGCAGGGGTGGACCCCTTCGTCGGAGAGAGCACCCTCACCCGCTTCGACGAGGATGCGCTCGCCCAGGCGGGGGTGCGCTGGGTGATCTGCTTCCAGGGCATCAACGACATCACCGCCAACACCGTGCTCAAGGCCCCCGAGGAGCAGATCACCCCCGCCCAGCTCATCGACGGGTACCGCAGCCTGGCGGCCCGCGCCCACGCCCGGGGCCTGAAGGTGGCCATCGCCACGCTGCTGCCCCGGGGCGGGGCCGGCGGCTCCCGGCCCCATACGCCCGCCGCCGAGACCCAGCGGCTCGCCGTGAACGCCTGGATCCGCAGCTCCCGGGACTTCGACGCCGTCTTCGACTTCGAGGCCGCCGTGCGGGATCCGGCCCACCCGGACCGCCAGCGGCCGGAGCTCAACAGCGGGGACCACACCCATCCCAACGCCGCGGGCTACCGGGCCCTGGCCGAGGCCGTGGACCTGCGGTTCCTGGCTCCGCACCGGCCCTAGGGGTCCCGGCCTTCGCCCCTTCGCGGGCGGGGCCCCGCTACCCTGGACACCCCCGATGGGGTGCCCGAGGAGGGTCGCATGCTGAACCTGACCTTCACCCCGAAGCTGCCGCGGTCGGGAGGGCGGTGCGTCCTCGCCGCCCTGGTGCTCACGCTGATGGGCCTCGTGGCCTGCGGAGGCGGCAGCGGCTCCGGCGGGGGGTCCGCCCCCGCGGCGGCCGCGCCCACCCTCAGCGGCTTCGCCCCGGCCACGGGCCCCGTGGGCACCACCCTCACGCTCACGGGGGCCCACTTCACGGGCGCCACGGCGGTGACCGTGAACGGCGTGTCGGCCCCCTTCACCGTGAACGGGGACACCTCCCTGGCGGCCATCGTGCCCCTGGGGGCCGGCACGGGTGCCGTGGCGGTGACCACCCCCGGCGGCACGGCCACCTCGCCCACGCCCTTCACGCTGGTGAACGGGGGCGGCACCGGGGGCCTGCCCACGGGGAGCGGCGCCACCTACTACCTGGCGACCACGGGCAGCGACACAAACGACGGCAGCACCGGCGCCCCCTGGGCCACCTTCGCCCACGCCTTCGCCGTGATGCACGGGGGCGACAACCTCATCGTGAAGAACGGCACCTACACCCAGAGCCTCACGGGCATGCCCAGCGGCAGCGTGGGGAACTTCACCACCATGAAGGCCGAATCAGACTTCGGCGTGACGCTGGACATCTCCGGGCTGCCCGACACCTTCATCTACGGCATCAACGTGCTCTCGAAGTCCTACGTGCTGGTGCAGGGCTTCCGGGTGGTGGCCCGCCAGACGGCCGTGAACAACGGGCCCATCGAGATCGAGTACAGCGACCACATCATCCTGGCCCGCTGCGCCGCCACCTACGGCCGGGTCACCAACAACGCCGCCTCCGTCAGCGTGGGCGACAGCTCCTACTGCCTGGTGGAGGAGTGCTACGCCTACGGCGGCTGCCGCTACCAGTTCCTCGTCTACCACTCGGACCACTGCATCGTGCGGCGCTGCGTGGCGCGGGTGGACTACTGGAACGATGCGCTGCAGTGCGCCTGCTTCACCAACTACGACTCCAGCCAGACGGCCTGGATGAACAACGTGGCCCTGGATTCCGACACGGCCAACTGCGCCCAGGGCAACGGCCTTTACGGCGCCTGGTACTTCGAGAACAAGCCCGACTACTCCGTGCCCGCCTACCACTACGACACCAGTAACCTGTTGGACGGCAACGTGGTGGTGAACCTCCGGCCCACGATCTACGGCGCCGGGCTCAATGACAAGATCTCGGGCACCCACACCGTGCGGAACATGGTGATCCTCAGCAGCCCGAGCGGGTTCAACGTACTGCTGCCGCCCAACCCGCAGATCAGCTCCACCTTCCTCGCCTCGAACTGGACCGTGGCGGGCCTCACGGGCCCCACCTACGACCCCGGCAACGGCGTGGCCGCCGGGGGCACGGGCCTCGGGGTGCAGGATCCCGGCATCACCGCCTCCATCCAGAACTCCGTCTTCCTCCACAACGCCCGGTACGGCGTGGCCGACTACGTGACCTCGAACTTCAACGTCTACTTCCAGAACGCCGCGCCCACCGGCAGCCACTATGGCGTGACGGCCCCGGCCCTCGGCGCCCAGGACCAGACGACCCTGGACCCCACCACCCATGGCCTCCTCTACCCCCTGCGGGTCGAGGCCGGCTCCGCGCTGCAGACCGCCGGGCAGGGCGGCGCCCCGGTGGGCGCGGACCTCACCTACCAGGTGGGCGCCCCCGGCACCCTCTATGGCGATCCGGGCTGGAACACCGTGACGTCCACGCCCCTCTTCCCCTTCCCCCACGAGGACGTGATCAAGGCCGACATGGCCTCCTACCACGGCCCCGGCGGCCTGGGCACCCGGGGCTTCTGCGCCCCGGCCAACGGCCTCAACGGCCGCCCCCTCACCCTCACCTCCTACCTCTGGGAGCAGCTGGGGAACCCCTGCCCCGCCTCGATCTACGGGCACTGAGGCCCCGGACCTCGCCCTGAGCGCTGGCGGCGGGGCGGGCCCGCCCGCAGCGGTGGCCCCGGATCGGGCGTGGGCCCCACCTTCACCCGCCCCTTGACGGGGAAGGGGTGGGTGCCCATCATTGGCATCTAGATGTTATTCGCATGTAGATGTCAACGACGGAGGCCCCATGTTCCCCATCCTGCTCCTCCTGGTCGCCGTGGTGGGCCTGCTGGTCTCCGCGATCCAGGACCGTGAACGCACCCGGGCCGCCCTGCGCGCGGCCTCCACGTCGGGCCTGAACCTGCTGCCCAGCCTCCTGGGCGTGCTGGCGGCGGTGGGCCTCCTCATGGCGGCGATCCCGCCGGCGGCCGTGGCCCGGCTCTTCCATTCCCACGGCGTGCTGGGCTTCTTCCTGCTGTCGGCCACGGGCGCCGTGATGGTGAGCCCGGGCCCCGTGGCCTACCCCATGCTGGGTTCCCTGCGCGCCATGGGGGCCAGCCTGCCCGCCCTGGCCGCGTTCCTCACCACGCTCACCATGGTGGGCACCCTCACGGCGCCGCTCGAGATCCGCACCTTCGGCCGGCGCTTCACCCTGCTCCGCCAATCGCTGAGTCTCGGCCTCGCCCTGCTCGTCGGAGCCCTCATGGGAGCCCTGCTATGAACCCCAACCTCCTCCGCAGCCTGATGGTGGCCCTCATGGGCCTCGCCCTCCACCTCGTCCTCTGGCTGCCCTTCCCCGCCCTGGCCCAGCATTCGCTGCGCAACTGGATCGTGGGGATCGGGCAGGTGCTGGTCATCGTGCCCTCGGTGCTCGTGCTCCTGGGCCTCTTCAACGTGTGGGTGCCCAAGGAGCAGGTGGCCCGCAACCTGGGCCGCGATTCCGGGGCCCGGGGCGTGCTGCTGGCCCTGCTGCTGGGCACCGGGGCCGCGGGGCCCATCTACGCGGCCTTCCCCATCGGCGTGACGCTGCTGGAGAAGGGGGCGCGCGTGGCCAATCTCGTGATCTTCCTGGGGGCCTGGGCCACCATCAAGCTGCCCATGCTCCTCATGGAGAGCGCCTACCTGGGTACCCGCTTCGCCCTGCTGCGGCTCGCGCTGACCTTGCCAGGCCTCATCGCCTGTGGCTTCCTCATGGAAGCCCTGCTGCGGGATCGGGCGCTCGATCCCGCCCTGTCCCCCGCCGATTAGCCCAGGTCCCACCCATGGCCCCCGCCCGCCAGAACCGCCACCTGCCCGCCTTCCTGCTGCTGACCCTGGCGGAGGGTCCCCTCCACGGCCACGGGATTCGCGCCGCGCTGGAGGAGCTGCTGCCCGGCTACAAGGCCGACGCGGGCGCCACCTACCGCACCTTGAACGCACTGGAGGAGACGGGCGAGGTCACCTCCCAGTGGGAGACGGAATCCAAGGGTCCCGCCCGAAAGGTCTACACCCTCACCCCCGAGGGCTGGGCGCAGCTGGATCGCTGGAAGGTCGACATGGAACAGCGCCTGGGCTACCTGCAGACCTTCCTGGAACGCCACGCCCGGGCCAAGGCCAAGCGCAAGCGGGCCCGCTGACCCCTCAGTTCGCCTTGGGGGGTGCGGGGCGGATCCCCGTGTACTGGGTGGACACGAGCTTCCAGCTCCCCTCCATGCGGCGGGCCACGAAAGTGACCCGCATGGCCCGGCTCACGGGGCGGCCATCGGGCGCCTTCATCGTGATGGCCATCTTCGCGATGACGAGGCCCGTATCCCCGAAGACGCGCACCGCGGGCTCCTCCAGGGCGATCTCCGGCGCGGGGGCCGAGGCGTCCGGCCCGTAGAAGCTCAGCATCTTCTCCCGGGAATCCACGTCGCCCACGGGGGAGACCTCCACGAAGGCCTCGGCGGTGGTCCGGGTGAGCGTGGCCTGATCGTGGACCCGCTGGGCTTCCGTATGGCGGCGGGCCAGGTCCACCAGGGCGGCGGCATCGTCCGCGGGCGCGGGCGCGGGGGCGAGGAAGGCGGGCAGGAGCAGGAGCATGGAACCTCCGGGGGGGGATCGACAGGCTACGCGGCCGGAGCCGGCCGTTGAGGGCCCCGGGGCCAGTCGCGCGGGGGGCGGGGCGGGCCCCAGGGGGGCGTTCATCGGCCGGATCCCGGCCTTCGTCGGGTGCCCCCTTCCGCCGGGGGCGGCCCCGGGCGAGGCTGAATCCACCGAGCGATCCCATGACGACCTCCCGCCTCCTCCCCCTCAGCGCCCTCGCCCTCCGCCTCGCCGCCGCGGCCTACCTGGGCCAGGTGACCGGGGCCCTCGCCCTGGGCGGCGCCTCCGCCGGCCTGCTGGGCGGGCTGCTCCTCTTCCCCTACACGTCGCTGGCCGCCGCCGCCCTCGGCACCTGGCGCCAGGCCCGGGGCACCGGCGCCGGCCCCGTGGGGGTGCCCGTGCGGGCCTCCGTCCAGGCGCCCTGGACCCGCGAGGAAGCCGCCGCGGAAGGGGAGGCCCTCCTGCGGGAGGACCTGGGCGCCACCGCCGTGCAGCGGGTCGGCGACACCCTCCGCGCCACCTTCGAGCCCGGCCCCTGGGCGGGCCGCCTGCGCCGCTGGGCCGGCTCCGATGAAGCCACCGTGCAGCTGCCCGCGGAGCCCGGCGGCGCCCTGGAAGCCACCTTCGGGCCCCGCAGCGCCTTCCTCTTCCAGGTGCTCTGGGTGGACGGCGGCCGCAACGCCCGGCGCCTCGCCCGCTTCCAGCAGTCCCTGGCGGGCCGCCTCACCGCCGCCCAGGACGCCGCCCGGGCCGCGCAGGCCGCCGACGCCCAGGCCGCGCGCCTCGCCCAGGCCGAACTGCGCCTCCTGCGGGCCCAGGTGGAACCCCACCACCTCTTCAACACCCTCGCCCACCTGCGGGAGCTGGTGCGCACGGGCGACGCCGCCGCGGCCACCACCATGGTGGATGCCCTCGTGGACCACCTGCGCCAGGCCAGCGCCACGCAGACCCGCCTCGCCCACGCCCTCGCCGAGGAGGCCGCCACCGTGCGCAGCTACGCGGCCCTCGTGGCCCTGCGCTTCGGCGACCGCCTCGCCGTGGAGCTGGACCTGCCCGAGGACGCGCTCACCCAGGAGGTGCCCGTGGGCACCCTGCTCATCCCCGTGGAGAACGCCGTGAAGCACGGCCTCGAACCCAAGGCCGAGGGCGGGCGCGTCTCCGTGCGCGGGCGCCTGGAGGCCCGTCGCCTCCACCTGGAGGTGCACGACGACGGCGTGGGCCTGCCCGAGTTCCCCGGCGCCGGCACGGGCCTATCCAACCTCCGCCAGCGCCTCAAGCTCGCCTTCGGCGATGGCGCCCGCCTCGCCCTGGAAGACGCCGATCCCGGCGTGCGCGTCACCCTCGACCTGCCCCTCCCCTGAGGAAGCCGCGCTCCGCGCCTTCATCCTTCCTCCTTCCCTTTTCATCCTTCCCACCCGGAGCTCCCCATGAGCCACGACCTCGTCCTGTCCCTGCAGCACCAGAACCGCCTCCTGAAGGGCGCCCTCGCCCTGGGCGGCACGGCCCTCCTCCTCGCCCTCAGCGTGGCCGCCAAGCCCGCCCGCACCCGCTTCGCGGAGCTCGAGGTGGAGCGCCTCAACCTCGTGAGCACCGACGGGAAGACGGAGCTCGTCATCGCCAACCACCAGCGCCTGCCCAAGGCGGTGGTGGACGGGAAGGCGGTGACCGAGGACCGCGGCATGCCCGGCCTGATCTTCTACAACCAGGCGGGCGACGAGTGCGGCGGCCTCGTGTGGAAGGGCAACCTCGGCCCCGACGGCAAGCCCGAATCCGGCATGCACCTCTCCATGGACCGCTTCGGCGGGGACCAGCAGCTGGCCCTGGGCCACTACGAGGAGGCCGGCCGCATGAACACGGGCCTCAACATCTACGACCGCGGCCTGAACAAGGCCTACGGCCCCCTCTTCGAAGCCATGGAGAAGGCCCCCGAGGGGCCCGAGAAGGAGAAGCTCAAGGCCCAGTGGCTCGCCGCCGGTGGCCGCCAGACCTCCCGCCTCTTCGTGGGCCGCACGGGCGGCGACAGCTCCGCCGTGATCCTCGCCGACAAGCAAGGCAAGGCCCGGATCATGATGCT
The DNA here is from genome assembly GCA_035254125.1 of Holophagaceae bacterium. Classification (GTDB taxonomy): domain Bacteria; phylum Acidobacteriota; class Holophagae; order Holophagales; family Holophagaceae; genus JAFDVN01. Next base: position 22,386 of record DATFAX010000135.1, read on the forward strand.
CGTGAAGCCGGACGGCACCCCCAGCCTGCGCTTCCTCGACGAGAAGGGCGAGGTGGTTCAGAGCTTCCCCGAGGCGAAGAAGTAGAACCCGAATGGCGCGAAGGGGGTGCGACCCACCTTTCATTCGCGCCATTCGCGCTTTTATTCGCGCCATTCGCGATCCGCTTTTCTACTCTGAGGGTGATGTCCACCCTTTCCGCCCTCGTCGTCGAAGATGAACCCCGCCTCCGGGAAGGCCTCATCGCCCTGCTGGAAGCCGCGCGGCCCTGGGCCCGCCTCGACGCCGCCGGGGACGCGCAGCAGGCCCTCGCCCTCGCCGCCGCGAACCCGCCGGACCTGGCCTTCCTCGACATCCGGCTGCCCGGCATGTCGGGCCTGGAGCTGGCGCCACGGCTGCCCGCCGCCACGCGCATCATCTTCACCACGGCCTACGACGCCCACACCCTGGAGGCCTTCGAGGCCGGCGCCGTGGACTACCTCCTGAAGCCCGTCACCCCCGAGCGCCTGCGGCAGACGCTGGATCGCCTGGAGCGCCGCGCGGCCCTGGATCTGGAGACCCTGCGCGCGCGCCTCGAGGCGAAGCCCGAACCCCTCCAGTGGATCCGCGCCACCTCCGGCAAACGCACCCACCTCGTGAGCGTGGACGAGGTGCGCTGCTTCCAGGCCGAGGACAAGCTCACCCGCGTGGATGCCGAGGACGGCACCCACTACATCGAGACCCCCATCAAGACGCTGGCCGCCCGCCTGGATCCCGGCCGCTTCCAGCAGGTGCATCGCAGCGCCATCGTGGCCCTGCGCGCCATCGCCTGGCTGGAGCGCAAGGAGGGCGAGGGCGGCCTCCTGCACCTCAAGGGCGGGGACACCCTGCCTGTGAGCGCCACCTACCTCAAGGCGCTGAAATCCAGCTAGGGGCCGGGCCTCCACTAGGACCTCGTGTGGCGATGACCGATTTCAGACCGCTTCGTCTTGCATTTTCCTGATCGCGGCCCTTACCGTGGGGGAACCCCCCAAGGAGTTCGTCGTGATCGCACGCCTCGCAGGTCTGCGGGCCCATCGGCCCCTTTTCAAATCCGCGTTCCTGGTCCTGGGCCTGGCCGCGGTCACCACCTGCGGCGGCGGCGGCGGCGGAGGCTCGGATGCCTACGTCGTGAACCTGAGCACCCCAGCGGTCCATTTCACGGCCCGCGAATATGACCCCCTGCCCGCTACCCAGACCGTTCACGCCACCTACACCGGCGATGGCATGGTGGTGGGGTTCCCCCAAGGCAGCCCCATTCCGGGATGGCTGGCCGTCGACGCCGTACAGGGCGCGGGGAAATCCGTGGATGTCCACCTCCAGCCCAGCACCACCTTCATGAGCCATCCCGGGCCTCCGCCCTACGAGTACACCTCGGCCTTCCGATTCGTCACGGGCAAGAGCGACATGACCCATCTCACCACCGTGGATCTCCCCGTCACTTACACGGTCACGAAGGGCCTCGTGATCACCACGACACCCATCAACGCCGTGGCCAGCCAGGGCTCCAGCGCCTTGGGGAGCCCCTTCGATCTGGGTCTGCTGGCCTCCGAAGGGTGCACCTGGACGATCACCACCGATCAGCCGTGGATGGGACCCTCCATGTCCTCCGGATCCGGTAGCCCGGTTGGCGTGAACCTCACGGTGAGCGCCGCCAATCTGACTCCGGGCACCTACCAGGGGACGGTCACGGTCCAAACCACCGATGGAACCATCGTGCGCACCCTCGTCGTCCACCTCACCGTGAGCTAGTAAACCTCCCGCTACGCCTTCGACCAAGGAAGCCCTGGGGGGGGGGAGGTCGGGTCACGAACCCTGGCCTTCCCCCCATCCCCTGGGATGATGGGGGCGGAGCCCTTGATGCCGCCGTCCCTCCTTTCCCACCTGCCCGCCGACGGCGACACCTCCCCGGATGCCCTGCTGGGGTCCTTCCTGGCCTATGCGCAGGCCAAGGGGCTCGGCCTCTACCCCGCCCAGGAGGAGGCCATCCTGGAGCTCTTCGAGGGCAAGAACGTCATCCTCAACACGCCCACGGGTTCAGGCAAGTCGCTGGTGGCCTCGGCCCTGCACTTCGCCGCCCTGGCGGGGAAGCGCCGCTCCGTCTACACCTGCCCCATCAAGGCCCTGGTGAACGAGAAGTGGATGGCCCTGTGCCAGGAGTTCGGCCCGGACAACGTCGGCCTCTCCACAGGGGACGCCACGGTGAACCGTGACGCGCCCATCCTCTGCTGCACGGCGGAGATCCTGGCCAACATGGCCCTGGGCGAGGGACCGGAGCTGGACGTGGCCGACGTCGTCATGGACGAGTTCCACTACTACGCCGACCGCGAGCGGGGCTTCGCGTGGCAGGTGCCCCTCCTCACGCTGCCCCAGACGCGCTTCCTCCTCATGAGCGCGACGCTGGGCGACACCTCCTTCTTCGAGACGGAACTCACGAAGCTGAACGGAAAGCCCTCCGTCACGGTGAAGGGCACGGACCGACCCGTGCCCCTGGAATTCACCTACGCGGAGCTGCCCCTGGCCAGCACCGTGGAGAACCTGCTGCAGGAGGGCAAGGGCCCCCTCTACGTCGTGCACTTCACGCAGGCGGAAGCCGCCACCAGCGCCCAGGACTTCATGAGCCTCGCCGTCACCTCGAAGGAGGAGAAGGCGCAGATCGCCGCGGAGATGGAAGGCTTCAAGTTCAACAGCCCCTACGGCCCCGACCTCAAGCGCTGGATGCGCATGGGCATCGGCCTGCACCACGCGGGCCTCCTGCCCAAGTACCGCATCCTCGTGGAGCGCCTCGCCCAGAAGGGCCTCCTCAAGGTCATCTGCGGCACCGACACCCTGGGCGTGGGCATCAACGTGCCCATCCGCACGGTGCTCTTCACGAAGCTCTGCAAGTACTCGGGCCAGAAGACGAGCATCCTCACCGCGCGGGACTTCCACCAGATCAGCGGCCGCGCGGGCCGCAAGGGCTTCGACACCGTGGGCTACGTGGTGGCCCAGGCCCCGGAGCACGTCATCGAGAACATGCGCCTGGCCCAGAAGCCCGGGAAGAAGTTCGTGAAGCGCCCCGCCCCGGAGAAGAACTACGCCCACTGGGACAAGACCACCTTCGAGAAGCTCCAGGCCGCCGCCCCGGAGCGCCTGGTGAGCCGTTTCCAGGTGAACCACGGCATGCTGCTCAACGTGCTCTCCCGCAAGGGGGACGGCTGCCTGGCCATGCGCCGGCTCATCCGCGACAGCCACGAAACGGCCCACCAGAAGGCCGCCCATGTCCGCCGCGGCTGGCAGCTCTTCAAGACGCTGGTGGTGCGCCGCATCGTCGAGTTCCAGCCCCCGGACGCCTTCGGCCGCAAGCTGCGCGTGAACGCGGACCTGCAGGCGGACTTCGGCATGGACGAGACCCTGAGCCTCTACCTGCTGGACACGATCCCCCAGCTGCAGGCCGAGTCGGCCGACTACGCCCTGGACCTCCTCACCCTCGTGGAGAGCATCCTCGAGAACCCCGACTTCATCCTGCGCAGCCAGCTCCACAAGCTGAAGGGCGAAGCGGTGGCCGAGATGAAGCAGGCCGGCATCGAGTACGAGCAGCGCATGGAGGAGCTGGAGAAGCTGGAGTACCCCAAGCCCCTGCGGGACTTCATCTACGGCACCTTCAACGCCTTCGCGGATCAGCACCCCTGGGTGGGCCAGGAGAACATCCGGCCGAAGTCCATCGTTCGGGAGATGTTCGAGCGCTACCTTAGCTTCGGCGAGTACGTGCGCACCTACGAGCTGCAGCGGGCCGAAGGGCTCCTGCTGCGCCACATCAACAGCACCTACCGGGTGCTCGCCAAGACCGTACCCGATGCAGCCAAGACGGATGAGGTGCGCGAGATGGAGGCCTACCTGGGCGCCATGCTGAAGCAGGTGGACTCCAGCCTGCTGGAGGCCTGGGAGCGGATGCAGAACCCCGCCTTCATCCCCGGCGAAGCCGCCGCCGTGGTCATGCCCGGCCTGGAGGACCGCGACATCACCCGCGACCGCAAGGCCTTCACCGCCGCGATCCGCGCGCGCTGCTTCGCCTTCCTCCACGCCTGCGCCACGGAGGACTGGGAGGAGGCCGAGGCCCAGCTCCTGGAAGCGGCCGGCGCCCCCCCCGAGGACGCCGAGGGGGAGCCCTGGACCGCGGAGCGCCTCAAGGCCACGCTGGCCGCCTACACGGCCACCCACGCGGGCCCCCGCCTGGATCCCGAAGGGCGAAACGCCCGCCACACCTACGTGGAGCCCAAGGCCGGGGACCCGCGCCGCCTCGTGGTCCAGCAGATGCTCGTGGATGCGGACGAGGTCAACGACTGGGCCCTGGAGGTGGAGGTGGACCTGGATGCCAGCCGCACCGCCAAACAGCCGGTGCTGCAGCTGGTGCGCTTCGGAGAGTTCCGTTGAGGGCGGGATCCCGGCCGGGGAAAATCCGCCCTTCCTGACCCGAGGTCGGCCTATCATGGGGCCACTCCCCAAGGTCCCATGACCCTCCGGCAAGGCGTTCCGCTCGGCCCCTACGAAATCATGGCCCCCATTGGCGCGGGCGGGATGGGGGAGGTCTACAAGGCGAAGGACCCGCGCCTGGACCGCCTGGTGGCCATCAAGGTGCTGCCCGAGCACCTGGCGAAGCACCCGGAGTCCCTGGCCCGCTTCGAGCGGGAGGCCCGGGCCGTGGCCGCCCTCAACCACCCGAACATCACGGGGATCTTCGATCTGGGGAACGAAGGCGACACGGTGTACGCCGTGATGGAGCTGCTGGAGGGTGAGACGCTCCGGGACCGGCTGAAGTCGGGGCCCCTCTCGCCGCGCCTGGCCACGGAGCTGGCGATCCAGCTGGCCCAAGGATTGGCGGCGGCCCATGAGAAGGGTGTCGTCCACCGGGACCTCAAGCCCGAGAACCTGTGGATCACCACCGAGGGCCGCCTCAAGATCCTCGACTTCGGGCTCGCCAAGCAGCTGCCCACCTTCACGGCCAGCGGGGCCTCCGCCCTGCCCACGGAGGCCATGGAGGCGGGTCCCCACACCGAGAAAGGGATGATCCTCGGCACGCTGGGCTACATGAGCCCCGAGCAGGTCCGCGGCGAGACCGTGGATGCCCGCAGCGACCTCTTCAGCTTCGGGGCCGTGCTCTTCGAGCTGCTCACGGGTCGGCGCCCCTTCGCCCGGGACACCGCCAGCGACACCATGGCCGCCATCCTCCGCGACGACCCGCCGGACGTGCAGGACGGCAGTCGCCCCATCCCCCCGGGGCTGCGGCGCATCGTGGACCACTGCCTCGAGAAGCTGCCCGCCCGCCGCTTCCGGGATGCCCAGGACCTGGCCTTCGCCTTGGAGAACCTCTCCAACGCCTCGGAGGGCGCCGCGCCATCGGCGGCCGCCCCGCCCTCCCCACCCCCGCCGCCGCGGAGGCGGCTGGGGGCCTCCCTGGCCGCCATGGCCGTGCTCGGCGCGGGCCTGGCCGGCTGGCTGCTCCGCGGCGGGCCCGCCCCCCTGCCCACCTTCCGCCCCCTCACCCTGGAACGGGGCACCCTCAGCGCGGCCCGCTTCCTGCCCAGTGCCACCGAGGTCATCTACAGCGCCCGCTGGGCGGGACAGGCCGAGCGGTGGTACACGCGGAAGCTGGACCAGGCCGGCGTTCAGACCATCCCGGGCGGCGAAGGCCCCATCCTCTCCGTAACCCGCGAAGGCGAAGTGCTGGCCCTCGCCGAGGCCTTCCTCACCCACGGCCAGCTCTCCGGCCGCCTGTTCAGCCTGCCCATGGTGGGCGGCAGTCCCCGGGAGTGGACCGAGGGCGCCTGGGGTTGCGACCAGGGCGAGCGCGCGGGCGACGTGGCCTGCATCCTGGGGTCCTACGGGGGCGACATCCGCATCGAGTGGCCCCTGGGGCGGCCCATCTACCACTGCCTCAACGCGCTGCGGGCACCGCGGATCCAGGGGGACCATCTCGCGGTCTTCCAGGAGAAGCAGGGCAACGTGGAGGAGGGCGTCCTGCAGCTCATCGACCGCAAGGGCACCGTGCGGGAGCTCGGCGCCCTGCGGGGCTTCACGGGCCTGGCCTGGGGGCCCGGCGGCGAGGAGGTCTGGGTCTCCACCTATCAGCGCGGCGAGAGCCGGATCCTCGCCCTGGACCTGAAGGGTCGGCAGCGGACGCTGCTGCAGCATGCAGGGCGCCTGGAGCTGCAGGACGTGGATGCCCGGGGCCGGGTGCTCGCGGCCCTCCACACCTACCAGCGGCAGACCTTCGCACGCATCGAGGGCGAATCCGTGGATCGCGATCTGGGCTGGCTGGAGGCCCAGGCCACCATGGGCATTTCGGCGGATGGGACGTCCGCGCTGTTGGCGAACCTCGGCGAGTGGTCCCTCAGCGAAGGCTCCCTCTACCTCCGCCCCCTCGCCGGGGGACCGGCCCAGCGCATGGGCATGGATGGCCTGCGCCAACCCAACCTCTCCCCGGATGGGAAGTGGCTCAGCAGCTTCACCACCGACCCGGAGTTCAGCCTGGTCATCGCCCCCACGGGCCCCGGCGCCACCCGCCGCTTCCCGCTGCCCGGCATGGAGAACGGCGACATCGGCGCCTATTTCATCCCCGGGGCCCAGCAGGCCCTCATCTGGGGCAGCATCAACCGCGGGGCCTTCGCGGGCTACCTCCTGGACCTGGGAACGGGGAAGACAAGGCAGATCACCCGCACTGGGATCTCCACCTTCCTCTTCCAATCGCCCTGCTCCCCCGATGGCCAGTGGCTCGCCCTCTTCGATGGCACCCAGAGCGCCCATGGCGTGAACCCCATCGTGGTGATGCACCCCGATGGCACCGGGGAACGCACCTACACCTGGCTCAAGCGGGGCGAGGCCATCTCCGCCTGGGGCGCGGATTCCGCCAGCCTCATCGTGTGGGACCGGAACCGGATCCCGGCCGCGGTGGTACGGGTGGAGCTCGCCACGGGCCGCCGTACCCCCGTGGCTCAGCTCATGCCGACGGATCCCGCCGGCGTGCCCGGCATCCAGGGTTTCTTCCCCTCCCGAGACGGCCGACGCTACGCCTACAACCTCGTGCGGAAGCTCTCCCAGCTCTACACCATCGAAGGACTGAAATGAAACGCCTGCTCGCCGCCCTTCTGATCGGCTCCCTCGGCCTCGGCGCCCAGGAGGGGGCCAAGCCCGCCGAGACTGCGAAACCCCCGGAGGCCAAGGCGGAGAAGTCCGTCACGAAGCACAGCGCCCGCATCGGCGGCCAAGCCCTCGCCTACACGGCCACCGTGGGCACCTTCATCCTGCGCGACGCCAAGGGCGATCCCTGGGCCCGTATGGGCTACACCGCCTACGTGAAGGATGGCGCCGAGCCCTCGGGTCGGCCCATCACCTTCGCCTTCAACGGCGGGCCCGGATCGGCTTCCATCTGGCTGCACCTGGGGGCCCTGGGGCCCCGCCGCGTGGTCACGGTGAACGCCGAAGCCACGCCTCCCGCCCCCTACAAACTCGTGGACAACGAGGAGAGCCTGCTGGATGTCTCCGACCTCGTGATGATCGACCCCGTGGGCACGGGCTACAGTTCCGCCATCGACAAGAACCGCACCCATGAATTCTGGGCCGTGGATCCCGACATCGAATCCATCGCGCGCTTCATCGCGCAGTTCACCGCGGACGCCGGGCGCTGGAACTCCCCCAAGTTCCTCCTGGGCGAGAGCTACGGCACCACACGGGGCGCGGGCATCGCCGACTACCTCCACGCCAACCTGGGGCTGGACCTCAACGGCGTCATCCTCGTGTCTGTGGCCATGGACCTCGGCAGCATCTTCACGTGGCCCGGCAATGAACGGCCCTACCCCTTCTTCCTGCCCACCTACACCGCCGTGGCCGCCTACCACCACGCCCTGCCCTCGGAGCCCCGGGACCTCCCGGCCCTCCTGCAGGAGGCGCGGGACTTCGCCCTGGGCCCCTACACCACGGCCCTCCTCAAGGGTGATGCCCTGCCCGACGCGGAGCTGGACGCCCTGGCCAAGCGCATGCGCGACTTCACGGGGTTGTCGGTGGACTACCTCCGCACGGCCCGCCTGCGGGTGGATCCGGGCGCCTTCCGCCAGGAACTGCTCCGGTACCGCGGCCTCACCGTGGGCCGCATCGACGCGCGCTTCACGGGCCCGAACCAGAAGCCCTTGGCGGAAGGCGCCCCCTGGGATCCCCACGGCGATGCCGTGACGCCGGCCTTCACCGCCGCGTTCATGGACTACGTGCAGCGGGAGTTGAAATTCGGCGAGGGCAAGGACTACCAGGTGCGGGCCAACGCCATCGCCAGCTGGGACTTCAGCCACAAGGTGGGCGGGGTGACCCAGCGCATGGTGGACACCACCCCGGACCTGTCCCACGCCCTGCTCACGAACCCCCACCTGCGCGTGCTCGTGCTGAGCGGCCTCACGGACCTCGCCACACCCTTCGCCGCCACGGAATACACCATGGCCCACCTCAACCTGCCCCCCGCCTTCCGTAGCCACGTGGTGCAGAAGACCTTCGAGGCGGGCCACATGATGTACCTCCACGAACCCGAGCTGAAGCAGATGAAGCGGGAGCTCGCGGCCTTCATCAAGGGCGTGCTGCACCCCTGAACCCCGCGGACCGGATCAATACAGGCCCAGGTCCACCTTGGGCTGGCGCTTCACGCGCTGGCCTTCGGTGATCCAGCAATCTCCGTAGATGGAGCAGTAGGTGATGCGGAGCTGGAAGGCGTGCTTCCGCAGCTGGCCTTCAAAGGCCCGGCCCTCGGTGACGTCCGTGATGGTGATGGGGGAGACTTCCTCGCCCGGCGACATCACCCGCCCTTCCAGGCTCGAGTTGATGAGGCCCTGCAAGGACCAATCGGGGCCGCGTACCGCGGACACCAGTTCCGTGGCCGTGTGCACGGGTTTGCCATCCAGGGTCATCTCCACCTTCTGGATGAGGGCGGGGCCCACCCCCTTGTTCTTCACCGTGATGTGGAAATCCTTCACGTTGCCCGTCGCCCACTCCAGGTAGGGCCACACGGAGACGTGCTGCTGCTCCTTCATCACCTTGGCCTGGTAGGCGTACACGGCCAGGGTACAGAAGCTCACGAAGAGGGCGGTGCCCACGGCGAGGACCTCGGTGGTCTGCTTGAGGCGGGAGTCGGTCATCGAGCGTCCATGGAATGCGGGGCGAGGCCCTTGCCCACGGTAAGGGAGTCTCCTCGCCAGGGCCAGGGACCGACCCCAAACTCGCCCCGGCCCCGGGACCGGCGTATCCTCCCCAGATGACCTGGACGCCCCGCCTGAAAGAAGGCCTGGATCCCACCACGCTGCCCCTGGATCCCCGCCAGGGCTTCCTGATCTCCCAGCTGGACGGCGTCACGGACGTGCCCCATCTGGCCCACCTCCTGGGCGTGACTGAAGCCGAGGTGGGCGACCTCCTGGAACACCTGCGGGGGCTGGGGGCCCTGGAGGCCTCCGAGGGGGCCCTGCCACCGCCCCCATCGGACCCCCTTCCGGCCGTGGAAGGGGCGGAGCCGGAGACCACCGGGGAGCTCGTCGAGGACGAAGCCGCCACCACCACCCAGCGCCAGCGCTTCGAGACCCTGCTCAAGGGCCTCCCGGGGGATGCGCGCCAGGCCCTGGCCCGGAAGGCGGAGGAGCCCGACCTCAGCGCCCTCTGCTTCGATCCCCTGGCCGAGGTGATCCAGGCCCTGCTCGAGAATCCCCGCATGGCCGGGCTCCAGGCGCGGCTGGTGGCGGCCCATCACCGCACCACCGCGGGCCTCGAGGCCCTGGTCGGTCGCACGGCCTTCGCCCACGACGACGGGGTGCGCCGGGCCCTCCTGCGCAACCCCATCCTCCCCCCCGCCCTCTACCGGCGCCTCTGGTCCAACCGCCGCCTCCACGAGCAGTTCCTCGTGGCCACCTCCAAGGAGGCCCCAGAACAGACCCGCACCATGGCCCGGGAGGTACTCCGCACCACGTTCATCCAGCGGGCGGGTGACGAGCGGGCCGAACTCATCGTGAACACCGAGGGCCGCTGCCTCGCCCTCCTGCCCACCGCCACCCTGGACGGCCAAGCCACGGCCCTGCTCTGCCGCCGCACCTACAGCAGCACCCTCTTCATCCAGAACCTCGCCCGCTGGAGCGCCTGCCCGCCCCAGCTGGTGGCCCACCTGCGGCGGCAGGATCTGGTGCGGCGCAACACCGTGCTCCGGCAGATGCTGGAGCGGCATCCCAATGCCAGCTGAGGCCGTCTAGACTGGACCGATGCCCGCCGCTCCCGATCCCGGTTTCGAGGCCCGACTCGAGGCCGCCATCCAAGGCACGCGCCCCCGCTACCGCGGTTGGAACCTGAACACCTGGTGCTACGCCTCCTGGAAGGTGGTGCTGGATCCCTGCTACCGGGCCGTGGCGCACCAGGTCCCTCCGAGTTCGCTCACGGTGGACCTCGGCAGCGGCTTCGGCCTGCTGGCCTGCGTGCTGGCCCAGCTGGGCGAGGGGCGCCGCGTGCTCGGCGTGGAATACGACCGCACCAAGCACCGCGCGGGGCTGCGGGCCACGCGGGACCTCCCCCAGGTGCACCTGGAGCTGGGGGACATCCGCACCTTCCCCATCCCCGCCTGCCAGACCCTCACCTGCCTGGACGTCCTCCACTACCTGCAGGTCCCCGAGCAACGCGCCCTCCTGCGCCGCGCCTTCGAGGCGCTGAAGCCCGGGGGGCGCATCCTCGTGCGGGAGACGGACGCCAGCCGCCAGGGGGGCACCCGCTTCACGCGGGCCTTCGAGCGCTTCGCCTTGGCGCTCGGCTTCAACCGGGGCGGGAAGCCCACCTTCCGCACGGGCGAGGCCTGGGCGGAGGAACTGCGCGCCGCCGGATTCCAGGTGGAGGCCTCCGAGGTGGCCCACCGCCTGAACCCCGGCAACCTCCTCCTGGTCGGCCTCCGCCCTCCGACCTAGGGCGTCGCGAGCATCCGCGCCACGTCCTCGGGCAGCTCCCCCGTCAGCTCCCAGCGGAGCAGCGAAGCGGGGATGAGCCCCGCCGCATTGATCGCATCGGTGTGGGCCTTGAACGAGAACGCCTCGCCCAGCTGCTCCCGGCGTCGGGCCAGCAGCTGATCCAGCTGGAGCTTGCCGGTGATGTAGCAGGTGCCGTAGCCCGGCTGCTGGAGGTAGAGGTGCTGCTCGGCCCGCACCAGTTGGCCTTGCAGGCTCAGCCAGCCCCGGGGCGTGTGGGCCGAGGCGAAGGCCGCCGCCTGTTCGATCGTGAACTCGCCGCTGATGAGCCGCAGCGAGGCGAGGCCCCGGGCTGCGCGCTGGGCCAGCAGGATGTAGATGAGCTCCCGGGACCGGGGCCGGTCGTCGAACATGCCCGCCTGGAGCATCAGCTCCTCCCAGCCCGTGGCGTTCCCCTCGGTGCGGGTGTTGAAGATGTTGTAGAGCAGCCCGCCGCGGCGGATGGGGTCGGCGTGGGGTTCCCGTTCCTCCCGGGCCAGGTCGAACCAGTGGTAGCCGTGGGTGCGCATCACCCTGGGATCGCGGTAGTCCACCTCCGTGAAGAACTCCCGGGGGCCCGGCTGGAAGGTGCCCACTTCCGCGAGCAGCGCCGGCTCCAGGTAGGGCGCCACCGTCATCAGGTCGTGGTCCTTCAGGAAGGCCATGTAGCGGTGCACGGCTTCGGGGAAGCACCGCCCGTGTTCCTCGGCGCTGGCCACGGGCACGGGCTGGGGGAGCTTGGCGTTGCGGTGCTCCTCGAGGGCGAGTAGGGTCTGGGCCCGGGCCAGCTCCCGCTCCAGGAGGGTCACCTCGTCCCGCCAGGTGTGGGGCAGCAGCTGCACGTGGGTGAGGTACCAGTCGTAGTTGGCGATGCCGATGGCGGAGGGGCCGGTCTTATGGGGAAGCTTCGCCTCCACCCAGGCGGCGAGGCCCGTCGTGGCCGCCTGCGCGCGCCGGGCCGCCGCCACCAGGGAAGGTTGGGCCGGCGCGCCCGGCGCCGTGAGGCGGGCCACCAGCTTGCCGAGGTCGTCGGCTTGGGCCCGCAGCGCCCGGGCGCCGTACACCCAGAGGTCGCGGCCGTTGCCCACCAAGTTCGACTCCGCCTGCTTCAGCAGGCCCGGGATGGACGCCAGCTGCGCTTCCAGGGCCGCGGCGTCCGCCGCCTTCAATGGGAAGGCGAGCTGCCACAGCTCCACGGCGCCCACGGCAAAGGGGCCCTCCCGGGCGGGTTGGTCGCTGCGTTCCCAGAACACGGTGACGTAGAAGGCGGGGTTGTTGGCCCAGGGGCGCAACACCCGGTGGTCGAAGTCGAGGCCGGCCATCTCGGCGCGGAGGATGTGCCCGTCCACCTGCTCCCGGATGGACCCGCCCTTGGGTTCCAGGGCCTGGAAGGCCTGCTGCATGTCGAGGAGCTCCCGGTGCTGGCGCGCCATGGCGGCGGGGGAATAGTCCGGCACCCCCGCGATGAGCCTGGGCTTCTGGAAGGCGCGCCACCGCTGGAAGAAGGTCTGCAGCTTGGCGGGATCCCCGGCGGAGGCCAGGACAGAGCAGGCGAGGAGCAGCAGGGTGGTGCGGACCATGGGGAGCTCCGGAGGGGCTCCGGGGATCATACCTGGCCCCACGGAGGGGCACGTGGGGTTTGCCCCCGGCGCGGCCTCAGCGGGCCGTGCCGGGCACGCTGAAGTCCTCGCCGGGATTGATGAACTGGTCCATCTCCAGGCCATGCTGGCGGTCGTGGAGTTGCTTGTAGCGGCCGTTCAGCGCCAGCAGCTCGGCGTGGGTGCCGCGCTCCACGATCCGCCCCTTCTCCACCACGAGGATCTGGTCGGCGCTCTCGATGGTGCTGAGGCGGTGGGCGATGACGAAGGTGGTGCGCCCGGCCCGCAGGCGGCGCAGGCCGTCGCGGATGAGGGCCTCGCTCTCGCTGTCGAGGCTGGAGGTCGCCTCGTCCAGGAGGAGGATGCGCGGGTCGGCGAGGATGGCCCGGGCGATGGCCACGCGCTGGCGCTGACCGCCGGAGAGTTTGACGCCCCGCTCGCCCACCACGGTGTCGTAGCCCTTCTCGAAGCGGTCCACGAACTCGTTGACGTGGGCGATGCGGCCCACGGCCTCGATTTCCGCGCGGGAGGCACCGGGCTTGGCGAAGCCGATGTTGTCGGCCACGGTGCCATCGAAGAGGAAGTTGTCCTGCATGACCACGCCCAGCTTGGATCGGTACTCCCGCAGCTTGAGGGTGTGCACGTCCTGGCCGTCCACGAGCACCTGCCCTTCCTGGGGATGGTTGAAGGCCATCACGAGGGAGAGGATCGTGCTCTTGCCGCCGCCGCTGGAACCCACCAGCGCCACGGTGCTGCCCGCGGGCACGTCGAAGGAGATGCCCTGCAGCACATCGGCGCCCTCCTCGTAGGCGAAGCGCACGCCCCGGAAGGCCACGGCGCCCTCCACGGTGGGCAGGGGGGTCCGGGTCGCGTCCTCCTGGTCCTCGGTGGGCATGTCCAGGATCTCGCGAATGCGGTCCAGCCCCGCGAAGGCCTCGCTCACCTGGGTGCCGATGTTGGCGATCTGCACCACGGGGGCGGCCATGAGCCCCACGAAGAAGGTGTACATGATGAGGTCGCCCAAGGTCATGGTCCCGGCGAAGATGGCCTTGCCCCCCAGGATCATGATGAGCACGCCCAGGGCGCCCACGATGGCCGTGCCGAAGGCCGTGATGGCGCTGGTGCCCGTGAGGGTGCTGGCGATGTTGGTGAAGAGGCGCTCGGTGCCCTCCGCAAAGATCTTCCGCTCCCGTTCCTCGGCGACGTAGACCTTGAGGATACGCACCCCGCCGATGGACTCCGTGAGGCGGCCCGTGATGTCGGCGGTGATCTCGTTGCGCTTCCGGAAGAGGGGGCGCAGCTTGCGGAAGGCCAGGGCCATGGCGCCGCCGAAGAGCCCCAGGAAGAGCACCGTGGCGAGGGTGAGCTTCCAGTTCAGCCAGAAGAGCACCGAGAGGGCGATGAGGGCCGTGAGCGCCCCGCCCACCAGCTGGATGAGCCCCGTACCCACCAGGTTGCGGATGCCTTCCGCGTCGTTCATGACCCGGGAGATGACCACGCCGCTCTTGGTGCCATCGAAGTAGCGGATGGGCAGGCGCAGCATGTGGTCCTGCACCCGCTGCCGCATGGTCATGATGGCCCGCTGGGCCGCCACGCTCACCACCTGGGAGTTGGCGTAGCTGGTGAGGGCCTGGATCAGGGTGGCGGCGCCGGCGCCCAGGGCCAGGGGCAGGAGCAGGTGGACGTTGCGCTTCCCCAGCACCTCATCGATGAGGTATTTGGTGCTGGCGGGCAGCACCAGCCCCGCCAGACGGCTGATGAGCATGAGGAGCAGGCCCAGGGCCAGGGAGCCCCGGTGCTCGCGCAGGAGGGCCTTGGCCTCCCGCCAGGCGCGGGCGGTGTCGACCTTGGGTTTGGACTTGGGCTCGGCCATGGGGACTCCGGGGGCCCTCCAGCATGGACCCGGGGAGGGGATGCCGGAAGCGCCCCCGTGTTCCCGGGGCTCAGCCCTTGGCCTTCTCCGCGGCGATCCAGGCCCGCAGCTTCGTCTTCAGCACGTCCAGGGGCAGGGCGCCGTCGATGAGCACCTGCCGGTGGAAAGCCTTCACGTCGAACCTCTTCCCGAGGGCCTGTTCGGCCTCGGTGCGCAGGTCGCGGATGGCGAACTGGCCCAGCTTGTAGCCCAGGGCCTGACCGGGCCACACGATGTAGCGCTCCACTTCGCTCACCACGTCGCTCTCGGCCATGGAGGAGTTCTCCCGCATGAAGCGGATGGCCTGCTCCCGGGTCCAGCCCTTGGCGTGGAGGCCCGTGTCCACCACGAGGCGCATGGCCCGCAGCTGCTCGTCGGCGAGGCGGCCGTACCACTGGTAGGGATCTGTGAAGACCCCGAGCTCCCTGCCCAGGGACTCGGCGTAGAGGGCCCAGCCCTCCTGGTAGGCCACGTAGCCGCCGAAGCGGCGGAACATGGGCAGGCCCTCCACCTCCTGGGCGATGGAGATCTGGAAGTGGTGGCCGGGGCTCGCCTCATGAAGGGAGAGGGTCTCCATGCCGAACTTGGGCTGGGCCTTCAGGTTGAAGGTGTTGCAGTAGAAGATGCCGGGGCGCTTGCCATCGGGGGAGCCCGCCTCGTAGGAGCCGCCCGCGGCGCTCTCGGCGCGGAAGGCCTCCACGGCGCGCACCTCGTAGTTCGCCTTCGGGAACACATCGAAGAGCTTCGGCAGCAGGGCGTCGATCTTCCGCTGCAGATCGCGGTAGCCGGACAGGAGATCTTCGGCCTTGGTGAAATAGAACTGGGGATCCGAGTCGAGGTGCCGGAAGAAGGCGGGCAGGTCGCCCTTGAAGCCCACCTGCTTGCGCACGGCCTCCATCTCGCCGAGGATGCGCGTGACCTCCTTGCGCCCCATCTCGTGGATGGTGTCCGGGCTGAGGTCCGTGGTGGTCATGGCCTTCACGCGGAAGGCGTACCAGGCCTGGCCGTCGGGCAGGGCGCCGTAGCCCACGGTGTCGCGGCAGGCGGGGAGGTACTCCTTCTGGATGAAGTCCCGCAGGCGACGGTAGGCGGGGTTGATGCGCGCCGTGATGGCGGTGCGGTACTCGGCGGCGATGCGGGTTTGTTCGGCCGCGGGGATGGCCGTCTTGGGCAGGGCCACCACGGGCCCCCAGAACACGCTCTTCTCCGGATCCTCGGCGATGAGGGCGCTGAGCTGGGGCACCACCTTCACCATGGCCACCTTGGGCTGCACCACCCCCTTGGCCATGCCCTCGCGCATGTTCACGATGGCCTGGTCCATCCAGGCCACGATGCCATCGGCCCGCTTCAGCCAGTCGGCGTAGTCCTTGGCCGTGTGGAAGGGCTGGAAGCCCTGGCCCGAGCCCAGCTGCCCGAAGAAAGTGGCCATGGACCCCGCCTGGTTCAGGGGGAGGAGGTGGCTCGGGAAGCGGTACCCCTCGAGCCCCTCCCTCAGATCCCGTACGAGGATGTCGCGGCTGAGGAGGTCCTGGCCCCTGAGCTGGGCCCGATCGAGGCCCTCGAAGGCCTTCAGCCACTTCGCGGTGAGGGCGCGGTCCTCGGCCTGCCAGGCGGGCGAGAGGGAATTGGGGAAGCGGTCGTTGTAGCGATCGTCCCCGATGGCCGTCGCCTGGAGGGGGTTCCGCTGGAGGGTCTCCTCCCAGAACGCGTCCAGCAGGGCCTTCAGCTTCTGGGCCTCCGTGGGCGTGGGCTTCGGCAGGGGCGCCTGCCCGAGGAGCGGGGCGACGAGGAGGAGGGCGAAGGGCGTGACGCGACGCATGAAGGCTCCAACGGGGATCAAGACCTTCCAGCATCCCATGGACCCTTCCGCGGGCCGCCCCTACACTGGCCCCAGGAGTGCGCCCATGCTGCTGCTGGCCCAGACCGCGCCTGATCTGCCCCTGCACCACCCCGGGCTCCTGGACCTGTGGAAGGCCATCGCCGTTTCCACCCTCGCCATCTCCGTGGCCAGCACCCTGCTCTGGATCGCCATCCCCTTCTGGCGCCGCAAGGGCTACGGCCGTCTGGAGAACGAGGCCGAGATCCTCGCCACCCTCCAGAAGGCTCCCTCGGGTCAGTGGGCCCTGCCCGCCGTGGACTGGGCCCGCATGGACGAGGCCCGCAAGGCCGAGGTGCGCCGGGGCCCCATCGGCTACCTCGTGCTGCGCAATCCCGGTGAGTACAGCGCCGGGAAGGCCCTGCTCCAGTACTTCGGTTTCCTCGCCATGGTGATGGTCTTCGTGGCCTACGTGGTGGGCCACACCCTGCCCTTCGGCGCCCACTACCGCCACGTCTACCGCCTCGCCGGCGCCTGCACCACCCTCGCCTTCGCCTTCCACACCGTGCCCGACAGCATCTGGCGCGGGAAGCCCTGGGCCGCCACCCTCGAGCAGTTCATCGACAGCCTCGTGTACGGCATGGTGGTGGGCGGCATGTTCGGGTGGCTGTGGCCGAAGTAGGGGTCTTCCCCAAATCGGGATCCGACGCAACACCTACCTCGGGTCAGCTGACAGCGTGAACAAATCGCACCTTTTTTGGTGCATCCCCGTCAATTCCGTCCCCCAGCCGCCCCTGCTGGACGATTTTTGATTGGGATCATGGCCATTCCGTGGGAATTTCGGGGATTCGCCACAACCGCCCACGCCTGCCCCGGGGCAAGGAGAAGGAATGCGTCCGAACACCCTCAGCCGCGCCCTCGTGACCAGCCTGGTCTGCGCCATGGCAGCCCACGCCCAGACCAGCCCCACCTCCGGCGCCCTCAGGGGCACCGTGCGGGTGCGCAAAGGCAAGGTCCTGGCCGGTGCCACCGTGCAGGTCCGCAACCGTGAGACCGGCCTCACCCGCACCGCCCTCACCGATGCCCAGGGCGCCTACCTCCTGAGCTTCCTGCCCGTAGGCTCCTACGAGGTCTCCGTATCCGCCCCCGGCATGAAGGCCCTCCAGCACCGGGACCTCCGCGTGAACCTGGCGGAAGCCACCACCCTCAACTTCGATCTGGATTCGGCGGAGGCCTCCGCCACCGTGGAGATCGTCGCCGAGGCCCCGATGGTGGACACCACCTCGGTGACCACCAACGCCAACGTGACGGAGGAGCTGATCCAGGCCATCCCCCTCAATGGCCGCAATTTCACCGACCTGGTGCAGCTCACGCCCGGCGCCCCTCCCAACACCCAGGGCTACCGAACCGCCATCGAGGGCGCCCGCGGAATCATGAACAACCTCATGATCGACGGCACCAGCTACAACTCGAAGTTCAATGGCGAGCAGCGCGGCGGCACCCGCATCCCCTTCGCCTTCGGTCTGGATTCCATCCGGGAACTGCAGGTCATCACGAACCCCTTCGACGTCCAATACGGTGACGCTTCCGGCGGCATCATCAACGCCATCACCAAGAGCGGCACCAATGAGTTCACTGGCGGCGTCTTCACCCAGCTCCGCCCGGGCTGGGGCGTCGCCAAACTGCGTCCCGTCCCCTTCGATTCCGGCGGCACCAACACCTCCTCGGCTCTGGAGCGCAGCTACAGCACCCAGGAGTACGGATTCAACGTGGGCGGCCCCATCGTGAAGGACAAGCTCCACTACTTCGTGAACGTGGATTACGTCCACTTCAGCCAGGGCAGCCGGCCGGTGGTGAACCCGCCCACGTCCGTCTCCGCCCGGGCCGACTGGGATCTCTTCTGGGGGCCCACGGGCATGGGTCAGCTGGTGAGCGCAGCCAACTCCGGTCTCACCCTGCTCCAGGAATCCACCAAGCCCTGGACCAACGAGGAGAAGCACCTGGCCGCCATGGCGCGCCTGGACTGGGCGGTGAACGAGAACCACCGCGCCACGTTCCGCCTCAATGTCCAGAACTACGACGCCAAGAACGACATCTACGCCGGCACCATCAAGACCAACATCGCCGAGAGCAACAACAGCTCCATCAACTACCAGACCCTGAGCTGGGTGGTCGAACTGAACTCGGTGCTGCCTGGGAACCTGCTGAACCAGGCCCTGCTGCAGGTCTCCACCGAGCGCCGCCCCGAGACGCCCAACAGCACTGTGTCCACCTCCCTGGCCTTCCCCGGCTTCACGGCGGGCAACTACTACATCGACCCCCGCGGCACCGACGAACTGACGACCCAGGTGGTGGACAACGTCACCTGGCTCACCGGCGACTGGACCTTCAAGGGCGGCATCGATTGGCAGTTCATCCGCTACCGGAACACCTTCTTCCCGGATGGCCACGGCGAGTACTCCTTCCGCAATTACGGGGACGCCAACGCCTGGTTCGGCCTGACCCCGCTCACGGGCTCCAACACCATCACCTACTACCAGACCTGGAGCAACACCAACGGCGCCGTCTCCTACGGTGAGAAGCTCCTGGCCAATTACCTCTCCGCCCAGTATGGGGGCTTCTTCGGGAAGCGCCTCACCCTCAACCTGGGCCTCCGCTACACGCGGGAGATGTACGACGCCAACCCCAATCCCAATCCCCGCGTCCAGGGCCTGGACCAGATGCCCGACAACGGTTCCTGGGATCCCCGGGCCGGCTTCGCCCTGGACCTCTTCGGCGACGGCCGCACGGTGATCCGCGGCGGTTACGGTTACTTCAGCACCGCCAACCCCGCCCAGAACGTGGCCAGCGCCTTCCTGCAGAACGGCCAGAACACCCTGCCCTACAAGGTTGTGCTCAACAGCGGAACCCTCCCCTACTTCCAGGCCGCGGGCCTGCTGGGCCGGGACAACCGCTATGACGCCACCTCCGGGCACATCACGGCCATGGACGCGAGCCTGATCGGGCCTGGCAGCACCTGGAACCAGAACGTCCCCAGCTCCATCCAGATGACCCTCATCGATCCCCGGGCCCGCATGGCCCATTCCCGCAACATCCTCCTGGGCGTGGAACACGACTTCGGCAATGGCTACCTGCTGAAGGTGCGCGGCATCCAGAAGCGGTTCACGCACCTGCAGTACTTCATGGACATCAACCTCGAGCAGAAGGATCCCGCCTCCGGCAACTGGGATCCGAGCATCTACTACCAGGACGGCTACCCCTTCCGGTTCAACCAGTTCGCCACGGGCACCACCAACAACCGGCCCGGCCGGGCCGTGGTGGCGGGCCGCAACCTCGACCTCGCCGGGTACGGTGCCGTAGGCCTCTCCCGCTTCGACGGCACCGGGCACTACCGCGCCCTCATCGTGGAATTCGAGAAGGTCGCCAAGGGCGGCATGGGGATCCGGGCCAACGCCACCTTCTCCAGCTCCCGGGACAGCAATTCCAACGAGCGCAATACGGCGCAGTCCGTGGCCTCCAACCCCATCGATCCCTCGAATCCCACCGCCGAAGGTCGCGGCGACAACGACATCCCCTTCCGGGGCGTGCTGACCGCCACCTTCCCCCGGGTGTGGGGGGTCCGCAGCTCCGCCACCTTCACCTACGCCAAGGGCTATCCCTGGACGCCCCGTTACTACAACGACATCAACGGCGACGGCTACTTCAATGACCCTGCCCTGGGCGGCCGCAACAGCATGCGCCAACCTTCCAGCCGCTCCCTGAACTTCAAGTTCAGCCGCGAATGGCGCCTGCGCAAAGACCTGCGCCTGGATGGGGCCATGGAGGTCTACAACCCCTTCAATTGGGCCAACCAGACCACCAACCTCTACTCGGTCGACAACCCCAGCGCCACGGCCCCCTTCGGCGCCATCAACGTGACGGACAAGCGCTCCCGCGAAGTCCAGTTCGGCCTCCGCCTGAAGTTCTGAGCCCATGACCCCTCGCGATCGAACGCCTTCCCCCTCGGGAGTCCCCATGCATCCTGCCACTCCGCTCACCCGGTCCGCGGCCCTCGCCTCCGCCCTCGGCCTCCTCGCCCTGGGCCTGGCCTGCAGCACCCCGGCCAAGGACAAGGTTGAGAACCTCCAGCCCGCCATCTCCTCCCTCAAGGCGGCCACGGCCAACACGCCCGCCGCCTGGAACGCCGCGGTGGACCAAGCCCCCGTGAACCTCACCTCCGGCGGCACCATCTACCTCAAGGGGACCTTCGCCAGCGCCGGGGGCTCCGCCCTCATCACGCCCGGCAACCTCCCCGCCGAGACCGGCCAGCCCCTCGCCGTGGGCCCCCTCACGACGACGACCACCTTCACGCTCACCGTGACCGATGCCCAGGGGCACCATGCCTCCCGGAACGTCACCGTGAATGTGGTGGCGACACCGGACGCCACCATCACCGCGCCCGCCGCCGCCATCACGGGCACCACCGGCCTCCAGGCCAGCGTGGCCAATGTCGCCGGGTCCACCTACCTCTGGGAGCTCACCAACGGCACCATCACCGCCGGCGCCACGGGCCCCGTGGTGACCTTCACCGCCGGCAGCGCGGGCGCCGCCGGGGCCGCCGGGTCCCTGCAACTCAAGTGCACGGTCAAGAACGCGGCGGGCACTTCGGCCATCGGCAACGGCTCGATGGTGGTGAACGCCAACCCGCCCGGCACCCTGAGCTATGGCACCGCCAACCTCACCGCCTACGCCAGCGTGCCCCTGACGCCCCTCACGGCCACGGTCACCGGGGGCGACCCCGTGCAGGCCTTCACCGTGAACCCGGGCCTGCCCGCCGGCCTCACCCTGGACCCGGCCACGGGCCGGATCTCCGGCACCCCCACCGCGGCCACCGCGGCCAACACCTACCACGTCGCCGCCACGAACTCTGGGGGCAGCGCCACCTTTGACCTCCACCTCACGGTGGCCGCCCAGCCCTCGGCGAGCTTCTCCGCGGCCTCCCCCACCATCGGCCTGGGCGGCGGCACGGTGCTGAACTGGACCGTGGACGCCAGCGTCGCCAGCATCACCGTGGACAACGGCGTGCAGTCCACCCCGCTCGACACCACCTCCGTGCGGTCCGGCGCCTTCCCCGTGAGCCCCACCACCAGCACCACCTACACCCTCACCGCCACCCTGGTGGGCGGCGGAACCTTCTCCCCGGCGCCCGCCACCGTGACCGTGGACGCCACCCCCTTCGCCATCAACACCTTCACCACCACCGCCGTGAACAACGTGGTGCCCTACGGCTCCAACGCCAACCTGGCCTGGACCCTGAGCGGCGTGCCCGTGACCCTCACCCTCAACGGGAATTCGGTGCTGGGCAACCTCTCCGCCTCGCCTGTTCCCGTGCGTCGGCAGACCTTCACCCTCGCGGGCGCCAACGGCCTCACCTCCGAGCACACGGACAGCAAGTCCCTCACGCTGGCCGCCCAGGGTCTGGACCTCGTGGCCGGCCACTACTCCGGCCCCGGCTACCGCGACGCCCAGGGCGCCTCCGCCCAGTTCAACGGCCCCTTCGCCGTGGCCCGGGATGCCGCCGGCAACCTCTACATTGCCGACACCCTCTCCCACGTGATCCGCATGATGGATCCCGCGGGTAACGTCACCACCATCGCCGGGGTCGTGGGCACCCCCGGCACCGCCGATGGCAGTCTCGGAACGGCCCTCTTCAACGCGCCCCGCGGCATCGCCGCCCACGCCGATGGCAGCGTCCTCTACGTGGCCGACTACAACAGCCACAGCATCCGCAAGCTCGTGAAGTCCGGAAACGCCTGGACCGTCAGCACCCTCGCCGGCACCCCCGGCACCTTCGGCGCCAACGATGGCGCCCCCGGCGTGGCCCAGTTCGACAACCCCTCCGGCCTGGCCCTGGATTCCACCACCACGCCCCAGTACCTCTACGTGGCCGACTACTACATCGGCCTCATCCGCCAGGTCGACGTCGCCACCGGCAACACCATCACCTACGCCGGAAGCGCCTTCGGCCACGTGGACGTGAGCAACACCTTCCTGGGCAGCGCCAAGTTCGACAATCCCGCGGCCCTCGCCTTCGGGACCGTGGGCGGCCAGCCCGTGCTCTTCGTCATGGACTACTACATCAACTGCCTCCGGGCGGTGACCTACAATGGCCCCGCCACGGTGAAAGCCACCACGACCAGCGGCATGACCGGCAGCGTGTTCTCGATCGCGGGCCCCGCCAGCGGCATCACTTCCAACACCTTTGGGTATGCCGACGGGACCGGCACCGCAGCCAAGTTCAACAACCCCACGGGCCTGGTGGTGGACGCCTCGGGCAGCACCGTCTACATCGCGGATTCCGGGAACAACTGCATCCGCCGCGTGGACGTACCCACCCTCGCCAACGCCGCCGGTGTGGTGACCACCGTGGCCGGCAGCACCACCGCCGGCGGCTCGGACGCCGCCACCGGCACCTCGGCGGGCTTCAAGACCCCCCAGGGCCTGCTCCTCGCCGGCAGTTCCCTCGTGGTCACCGACGCCGGCAACGGCACGATCCGCTCCGTGGACACCGCCGCCGCCTACGCCACCAGCACC
The DNA here is from genome assembly GCA_035254125.1 of Holophagaceae bacterium. GTDB lineage: Bacteria > Acidobacteriota > Holophagae > Holophagales > Holophagaceae > JAFDVN01. The sequence goes on from DATFAX010000135.1 coordinate 45,283, forward strand.
CTGGCGGGCACCCCCCGCGTGCTGGGCTACCTCAACGGCACCGGCGCCGCCGTGAAGCTGAACGCCCCTGTGGGCGTAGCGGTGGACGCCACTGGCAACGCCTACGTCGCCGACACGGCCAACCACGTGATCCGCAAGGTCGCCGTGGATGGCACCACGACCCTGGTGGCCGGCACCCCGGGCACTTCCGGAGCCGTGGACACCGCAGGGGGCACCCCCAGCTTCAAGAGCCCCCAGGGGATCACCGTGGACAAGGCCACCGGCGTGATCTATGTGGCCGACACCGGCAACAAATCCATCCGGAAGATCGCCACCGATGGCACCGTGACCACCCTGGTGGCCGCCGGGCTCAACAACCCCTACGGATTGGCGCTGGATCCCTCCGGCACCAACTACCTTTGGATCACCGACGGCAGCAACAAGGTCCTCCCCCTGAACCTGGGCACCAACACCCTGGGCACGGCCGTGGGCACGGGTACCGCCGGCTACGTGGATGGCGCCGCGGGCACGGCCCGGTTCCGCTTCAACGGCTTCAGCGGCATCGTGGCCGATGCGGCTGGCAACCTCTACGTGGCGGACCGCGGGAACAACTGCATCCGCAAGCTCACGAAGGGCAGCAGCTACGCCGTGAGCACCTTCACGGGCATCGCCACCGCCACCCTACCCGCCACCCCCTATGGGTTCGTGGATGGCGCGGTGGGCACCGCCAAGCTCAACACCCCCCAGGGCCTGGACATCGACGCCACTGGCAACCTCTACGTGGCGGACGCGAGCAACCACGCCATCCGCAAGGTGGATACCGCCGGCACCGTCTCCACCCTGGTGGGCCAGGGGTCGACCCTCTACAACGCCAACGGCGCCCCCATCCGGGTGGGCGTGTCCCTGGGCGCCCTGCCCGCGGGCCTGATCGCTCCCCAGTCCCTGGCACTGACCCCCACCGGGGATCTGGTGGTGATCACCAATGACGCCCTGCTCCAGGTGACAGCCCCCAACGGCCAGTAACCCGCCCCGCACCACCCCACGCGCCCGGTCCGCCGGGCGCGTGCGCGTTCAGGGCTTCATCTGGCCGCGGTGACCCCGAGCGTGGACAGGGCGACGAAGCCCGGCCCACCCACCCGCAGGCCCGTGTACCCCTGGAGGGTCGCCGGCAGCGGAAACACCGCCTTGCGGCCTCCGACCTCCACGGTGGCTTGGGTGCCCACCACCTTCACGGTCACGGGCAGGCGGTCCGCCCCGAGGTCGAGGGCCTTGCGGGCCAGTTCCTTCACCTCGAAGCGGGTCTTGCGGCCCCAGGTGTCGCGCTCCGCTTCCACGAGGCTCACCAGGGACACAGCGCCTTCACCGATGACGAGCCCATAGCCCTTCGCAGGCCTCAGGAGGACCTCCTTCTTCAGGGTGGGATCCTCCCCCTTGGGGCAGTCCAGGTCCTGGAGCCCGAAGCAGAAGGTCACCTCGGGTCGGGGGAGGGGGCCCTGGGATTCGGCCATCCGGACCTGGAAGTCCACGGGCACCGTGAACCCCAAAGTGAACTTGGCGGTGAAGGCGGTGCGGGCGGCGGCACCGATCACGATGAAGGGTTCGGGATCCTTCGTGCGGTCTGACGGATGGAAGACCCGCAGCTCCTCCGTGCGGTGCAGATCCGTGCGCGGCCCCGTGCTCAGGAAGAAGTTCGAATTGAGGCTCCAGCAGGGCTGGTCGCCGATCCAGAGGAAGGTGTCCCGCGGCCAGTCCCGCTTGCGGGAGAGCTCCTGCTGGGCCCGCAAGGTGGGTGTCTTCTCGGGGCCGAAGAGGGCCTTGGCGCCGCCGGGGTTGCCGCCCAGCAGCAGGTACTCCCGCACGAGGGTGGGGGTGGGGGAGTCCTGCAGGAGCTTCGCCAAGTCGCGGTTCTGCTCGATCTCCGAGGCGAGGCCCTTCAGGGCCCAGGGGTTGTCGGTGCCGCGGCTCAGCTCCGCGAAGAGGGCCGTGCTCTTGTCCAGGTCCAGCACCTGCCGCCACTGCTTGGCCAGGGCCTCCCGCTGCTCCTTCAGGTGGGTGTCGCCCGGCTTCAGCTTCACCGTGAGGTCGAAGAGCTGCTGGTGGAAGGCCACGGTCTGCCGCGCGTCCAGGAGCAGGAGGGCGGCGGTGGTCTCGACGTAGCGCGTGCTGTCGAGCAGGGCGTTGCGGCGGTTCTCCTCGATGTCGCCGATCCCCAGGAGCCGCTTCTTGGCCCAGGCCCACTCCCGGTCGAAGTCCCCCAGGTTCTCCGTGAGGCCATGGGCGGTGCGGCTGTCGTCCACCGTGAGGGGGGCCGCGGGGAAGGCGGCCAGGGCCTCGGTGACGTAGCGGGCGGCGGCGGCCTCCGCCTGACGGCGCAGGGCGAAGCGGTCTTCCACCTTGCGCAGATGGGAGAGCATGTTCGGGCGGCTGCCCACGTTGCCCAGGGCGATGGCGAGGCTGTGCAGGGCCGTGAGGCGGTCGTCGCGGTCGCGGCTCTGGGCCAGCTTCTGGAGGCGGGTCACGAGCTCGGCCTCCGCTGCGGCGGCCTGGTCGTGCTTGGCGCGCGCCAGGGCGGCCTGGGCGGCCTGCAGGTCCTCGGCCTGGGTGCGCAGGGTGGTGACGATGCGCTGGTACTCATCCAGCGTGAGGGCGGCGAGCTTGAAGTCGCGATCCTTGGTCAGGGCCTCCCGCAGGGCGGCCAGGGCGCCCTCCACCTGCTTCGCGTCATGGAGGCGCAGGCCCTTGCCGAAGGTGCGGAAGGCCTCGTAGTCCGCCGTGTGCACCTTGGCCACCTCGGCCCGGGCCTTGGGCAGCAGCTTCACCCCCATGGCCGTGATGAGGCGGTTCACCAGGTCCTTCTCCAGCTCGAAGAAGGCCTCCTTCTCCCCCTCGATGGACGCGGCCACCACCACGTCGCCCGCCTGGGCCCGAAGCAGGCGCGCATCCAGCCGCATCTTCGCACCCACCACCGTGCAGCGGCCCACCAGCAGGTGGGTGGCGCCGAGGATCTTGCAGGTCTGGGCCGCCGTGGCCGGATCCAGGGCGCCGCTGAGGCCCAGCTCCTGCTCCGCCAGCAGGTCTTTGATGCGGGCCCGCTCCAGGAGGCGCAGGTCGGGCACCGCCGCCAGGTCCGTGATGACCATGGCCTGCAGGGCCGCACCCACCTCCTCCGCCTCGGCGCCCTTGCCACCGTCGAAGGGGAGCACCGCGACCCGGGGCGCCTGAGGCTTGGGCACGGGTGCCTGGGCCCCCAGAACGGTTGGAAGCCCGAGCAAGGTCAGGAGTTGGATTCGGCGCATGGGCCAGGGTACCCGGCCCCTGTCCGAGAGTGGCCAGGGCAAAGTCCTCGGGCGGGGCGCTTCTTAACATTTTTTAACAATCGAATCTCAATCGCAGGACTAGAGTGGTCCCAACTACCCCGGGTCAACCCCGACAGCCCCCATAACGCATCACCTCCAGGAGGTCTCCCATGAAGCTCCTCTCCGCGTTGTTGCTGGCCGGCGTCACCTTCGCCCAGGCCCAGACCATCGCCATCGTCAACCGAACCAAAGGCGTGTCCGACGCCACCCTGCAGGGGGTCATGGCCGCCGTGGCCCAGCAGGTGCACAACGAGTTCAAGGCCAAGTGGGGCTACGACGCCACCTTCAAGTTCGTGGGGAAGAACCAGACCGTGTCCGCCTCGGACTGGAACGTCTACATCGACGAGCGCAAGGGTGACTACCACACGGTGTCCCGGGGCGTCCCCGTGGGCTACTGCCACGTGAACGGCGTCTCCGTGGATTACTGGACCAACACCATCTCCCACGAGGTGCTGGAGCTGCGCGCCGATGCCTTCGTCAACACCACCTACACCCGCCCCGACGGCTCCACGGGGTACGTGGAAGTGTGCGACGCCTGCGAGACCAACGACCAGGGCTACCGCATCAACACCATCCTGATGAGCGACTTCGTCTACCCCAGCTGGTTCAAGGCGAATGGGACCTCCCCGTACGACTACCGCGGCCTCATCACCGCGCCCTTCCAGGTGCTGCCCGGCGGCTACCTGCCCTGAGCCCCCCGCCAAGCCCCCGAATCGACGCCCCGCAAGGGGCGTCTTTCGTTGACCTGGTACGGATCCACACAGGGCTTCACATGTCTTCACATCACTTCACAAACAGCCCCCCGCGCCACCGCTAGAGTCCTACCAAACCCCGGGAATGATCCCGACAGCTCCCATAACGTTCCACTTCCTCATGGAGGACGCACCATGAAGCTGTTTTCCGCCCTGGTCCTGGCCGGCGCCACGTTGGCCCAGGCCCAGACCATCGCCATCGTCAACCGCACCACCAGCGTGTCCGACGCCACGCTGAAGAACGTCATGACCGCCGTGGCCCAGCAGGTCCACAACGAGTGGAAGGCGAAGTGGGGCACCGATGCCACCTTCGTCTTCGTCGGCAAGAGTCAGAGCACGAGCAGCAGCTACTGGAACATCTACGTGGGCCAGACCAAGGGCGACTACCACACCACCACCAGCGCCGGCACCCCCGTGGGCTACGTGCACGTGAGCGGCGTGAGCACCGACTACTGGACGAACTCCGTGTCCCACGAGGTGCTGGAGCTGCGCGGCGATCCGTACGTGAACACCACCTACCGCCGCCCCGACGGCAGCACCGGCTACGTGGAAGTCTGCGACGCCTGCGAGACCAACGCCCAGGGCTACCGCATCAACTCCATCCTGATGAGCGACTTCGTCTACCCCTCCTGGTTCAAGGCCTCCGGCACCAAGCCCTTCGACTACCGCGGTCTCATCACCGCACCGTTCCAGGTGCTCTCCGGCGGCTACCTGCCCTGATCGGATCCTCCCTCACCCCGGCCCAATCCCTCGCCTCCGGGCCCGGGATTGGGCCATCCTGATGCTGCCCATGCGTCCCATCCCGATCCTCCTCCTGAGCCTCGCCTGGCTCCCGTTGCGGGGCCAGACGGAGATGCTCCGGACCCACCTGGACCGTCAGGCCCCCGTGGCGCCGGCCCACCTCGTGCTCCTCGAAGCCCCGGGCTCCAAGGCGCTGCAGGGCGGGTTCCGTACCCTTCTGCAGGCCCAGGCCCTGCGGGGCTTCCAGGTGCCCCTCGAAGGCTTCGACCTGGGGACGGCCCTCGGTCGGGAACAGGCCGCCGCCCACCGATGCGCCCCCAAGGCCCAGTGGCTCCTCGTGGGGGCCGGCGGTCAGGTGAAGGCGAAGGGAATCGATGTGCCCGATGCGGAGTCCTTCGCCCGGGCCCTGCAGGACGCGGGGTTCCAGGACCGGGCCCGGGCGCTGGAGGCCTACCTGAAGCAGGCGCCCGAATCCCTCTCCGCCCGCGAGGCCCTGATCGCGGAGCTCCGGGCTCGCGGCGAGCGCACCGCCCAGCGGCTGCTGGGGATCACGGTGGAGACCCCCCGCGAGCGCCTGGGACGGGGCGACCTGGCGGCCTGGCGGAAGGCCCTGGGGGACCCTGCCACCGCCGACCTCACCGCCGCCCGCACCCTGGAACCCGCCGAGGACCTGGACGCGTGGGGTCCCTTCGCCCAGGCCCTGGATGAGGCCTTCCGATTGGGGGTCTGGCAGGAGATGACCTTCACATGGACCCAGGAGGGGCGTCCCCTGGATGGGGCCAGCCCCACCCTGCGCGGCCTCTACACCCGCTGGCTCCCCACCGTGGAAGCGGCCCTGCCCCGGCAGCCGGAATCCGAGTCCCTCTGGCCCCTCTGGCGCTGGATGCAGGCCGCCACGGGCGGCTCGCGCCTCCGCCTGCTCATGGCCCGCCTCGTGCCCTGCCCCACCAGCCCCCCGGACCAGTGGCCGCCGGAGCCCGCCTTGCACGCCCTCCGGGCCACCGCCCGCACCCCGGATGATTGGCGGGTGATCCATGAGGCCTACCGCGCCCGCTGGGACGCCCTGCCCGTGCCCGAGGCCATCCCCGACCAGCCCACGGCCCTGGAGCCCCTGTGGGAGCAGACCCTCGGCCCCCTCCTGGAGAGCGCCCTCGGGGCCCGGGATCTCGGGATCGCCGAAGCCGACTTCCAGGAGGCCCTCCTGAAGACCCGCTGGGCCTCGCTCCCCGCCAAGGCCGCGGCCCTGGCCCAGGCCTGCGGCCACCCCTCCCTCGCCGCCCGCTGGGGCCTGGTCCGCCCATGAGCTTCCGCCGCCTCCTCCTCATGGTGGGCATTCTGGCCCTCGCCCTCCCGGCCCAGGCCCAGACCCTCTTCGCCACGGGCGATGCCCGGATCCGCCTGGCCCACCTCCTGCAGGGGCACCCCGAAGGGGTGTTGGTGTGCCTGCCCTCCGCCACCGGTCGCAGCCTCCATGGGGGCCTGCTCGCCCTGGGATCCCAGGAAGCCCTCCTGGACCTGCAGCTGGACCTCCATGACCTGACCCTCACCCAGCCCGCCGGCCGCGAGCTGCTGGGGCTCAAGGGGTGGAGCCCCGAGACGCCCCACTGGGCCCTCCTGGGTCCCGGCCCTCGCATCCTCGCCGAAGGAATCGACCCCCCCACGGCCGAGGCCCTGGCCCAGGCCCACCGGGCCAGCGGCCTGCCCACGCGGGTGGGCGTGCTCGAGGCCTTCCTGCGCGACCACCCGGATCACGACGAAGCCCGGGCCCAGCTGGTGCTGGCCCTGCGCGGCCCCGCGGAGCTGCGCACCGAGCGGCAGGCGCCTCCTCCCAAGGACCCGGGACAGCCCCAGCCCCGGCTCTCCTCTGAAGCGGACGACCGCATTTGGGGTGCCTACGCCGACCAGTACGAGCGCCTGATGACCTCCGGGGCCTGGCGGCGCACCGCCGAGGCAACCGGTCCCCTGCCCCTCGCCGCGGCCCTCAGCGACGCGGCCCCCCGCAGCCCCCGACTGCGCGCCCTGGCCGAGCAGCTGCTCCCGGAGGTGGAATCCCACCTCCGCCGCCGCCCCGAGGATCCCCGGCGCTGGAAGGTGTGGCTCTCCCTGCGCGCCGCCGTGCCCGGCAGCCGGCCCCACGAGGTGCTGGCGGGCATCCCGCCCCTCCCGGGCAGCCGGACCTGGCCACCTCAGGCGGCCCTGGACGCCTACGTGGAGGATGCCCGCCTGCAGAACGACTGGAGGACCGTGGAGCCCATGCTCGAGGAGGCCTATCGCCAGAGCCTGGCCTTCATCCAGGCCATGGAGGACGCGGCCCGACGCGATGCGCCCGCCTCGATCACCCAGGTGGACCTGGGCGCCGCCTTCGGCTTCGGCGGATGGACCGGGGAGCTGGCGCTGCTGGTGGAGGCCAAGCTCCGGCTGTCGCGCTTCGAGGAGGCCGACCGCATCTTCATGGCCGCCTACGGCCGCGTGCCGCGGTCCAAGCTCGCCGAACAGGCCGCCATGCTGGCCCGGGAGTGCGGGGCCGAGGCCCTGGCCGCGAAGTGGGCGGCCCTGGCGCGGTAGATCCCGAGACCCTTCGCCGATCCGGGTGGGCACCCAGGGCCGGAGGGCCACCCGATACACTGGAGCCTTTCCAGGCGGCCCCCGTGACCCTTGACGCACATGCACCCATCGGAACCCCCGGCCAGCCCTGGGGCGAGGCTGAGAAACGCGAATGGCGTTCCCGCCAGCGCTTCCAGCGCAGCTACGCCCAGGAGGTGGTGGCGAAGGTCGACGCCCTGTGCGGCCGCTTCGACATCCGCGAATACGGTCGCCTGGACTACGCCCCCGACGGCAGCTATCCGCTCTTCGCCGCGCGGAGCCGGGCCTGGCGCGAGGACCTGCCCATCGCCCTGGTGACGGGCGGCGTGCACGGCTACGAGACCAGCGGCGTGCAGGGCGCGCTGCGCTTCCTGGATCAGCACGGGACCGACTACGACGGCCGGCTCAACCTGCTCGTCACCCCCTGCATCAGCCCCTGGGCCTACGAGCGCATCCACCGGTGGAACCCCTTCGCCATCGACCCCAACCGCAATTTCCGCCCCGGCAGCCCCGCGGGTGAATGCACCGCCCTGCTGGACCTCCTGGCCCCTGTGCGGGAGCGCATCCTCGTGCACATCGACCTGCACGAGACCACCGACACCGACGAAACGGAATTCGGGCCCAGCCTCGCCGCGCGGGACGGCAAGCCCTTCGAGGCGGAAGGCATCCCCGACGGGTTCTACCTGGTGGACGACCGGGACCACCCCGAGCCCGCCTTCCAGGAGGCCATCCTCGCGGCGGTGGCCCGCGTCACCCACATCGCCCCCGCCGATGCGAAGGGGGAGATCATCGGGTCCCCGGTGGTGGCCCCCGGCGTGATCCGCTACGCCTTCCGGGAACTGGGCCTGTGCGCCGGCATCACCGACGCCCCCTTCCGCACCACCACCGAGGTGTACCCCGACAGCCCCCGGGCCACCCCCGAGCAATGCAATGCCGCCCAGGTGGCGGCGGTGCGCGCGGCCCTGGACTTCGCCCTGGCGCATCACGACTAGGACCTGTCTCCGGGTAGCCGGGTCCTCACCCTACACTGGGCGATCCTTCCGGACGGCCCATGAGCTACCCCCACCTCCTCGCGCCCCTCGACCTCGGCTTCACGCGCCTGCGCAACCGCGTGCTCATGGGCTCCATGCACACGGGCCTCGAGGAGGAGAAGGACGGCTTCCGCAAGATGGCCGCCTTTTACGCCGAGCGTGCCAAGGGCGGCGTGGGCCTCATCGTCACCGGCGGCATCGCGCCGAACCTGCGGGGGCGGCTCACGCCCTTCGGCAGCGAGCTGGCGTGGTGGTGGCAGACGAAGCGGCACCGGCCCATCACCGAAGCCGTGCATGCCGAAGGCGGCAAGATCGCCATGCAGATCCTCCATGGGGGCCGCTACAGCTACCACCCGTTCTCGGTGAGCGCCTCGGCCGTGAAGAGCCCCATCACGCCCTTCAAGCCCTCCGCGCTGAGCGCCCGGGGTGTGGAGAAGACGATCCAGGACTACGTGGACTGCGCGCGTCGGGCCCAGGATGCGGGCTACGACGGCGTGGAGATCATGGGGAGCGAGGGCTACCTCATCAACCAGTTCCTCGTGACACGCACGAACCGGCGCACGGACCAATGGGGCGGCCCTTATGAACACCGCATGCGCTTCGCCACGGAGATCGTGCGTCGCACCCGCGCCGCCGTGGGCCGCGACTTCATCCTCATCTTCCGACTCTCCATGTTGGACCTCGTGCCCGACGGCTCCACCTGGGAGGAGGTGGTGCAGCTGGCGAAGGCCCTCGAAGCGGCAGGCGCCACGATCCTCAACACGGGCATCGGCTGGCACGAGGCCCGCGTCCCCACCATCGCCACCATGGTCCCCCGCGGGGCCTACACCTGGGTCACCCGCAAGCTGAAGGGCGAAGTGGGCATCCCCCTCGTCACCACCAACCGCATCAACATGCCGGAAGTGGGTGAGGAGATCCTCGCCCGCGGCGACGCCGACATGGTGAGCATGGCCCGGCCCCTGCTGGCGGACGCGGACTTCGTGATGAAGGCCATGGCCGGTCGCTCCGACGAGATCAACACCTGCATCGCCTGCAACCAGGCCTGCCTGGATCACGTGTTCGAGCAGAAGCGCGCCACCTGCCTCGTGAACCCCCGCGCCTGCTACGAGACGGAACTGACCTTTCCGAAGGCCATCACGCCCAAGAACCTCGCCGTGGTGGGCGGCGGTGCCGCGGGCATGAGCTTCGCGGCCCACGCCGCGGAGCGGGGCCACGCCGTGACCCTCTTCGAAGCGGCCCCGGAACTGGGTGGGCAGCTCAACATCGCCAAGCAGGTGCCCGGCAAGGAGGAGTTCTTCGAGACCCTGCGCTACTTCGCCCGTCGCCTCGCCGTGGCGGGTGTGGACGTGCGCCTGAACACCCGCGCCGATGTGAAGGCCCTCGCGGCCTTTGATGAGATCGTCCTCGCCACGGGCGTCACCCCCCGGGTGCCGGAACTGCCCGGCATCGACCACCCCAAAGTGGTGAGCTACCCGGACCTCCTCCTCGGACGGAAAGTGGCGGGCGCGAAGGTGGCCATCATCGGTGCCGGCGGCATCGGCTTCGACGTGGCGGAGTTCCTCGTGCAAGGCGGCCATGGCCCCAGCACCGAGGCCTACCTCAAGGAGTGGGGGGTGGACCCCGCCCACGCCACCCGCGGCGGCCTGCTGGAGAAGCCCGAACCTCCGAAACCCGCGCGGCAGGTGTTCCTGTGCCAGCGCAAGTCCGACCGCATGGGCGGCTCCCTGGGCAAGACCACCGGGTGGATCCACCGCGCCAGCCTCAAGGCCTACAAGGTGAAGATGCTCAGCGGCGTCACCTATGAGCGCGTGGACGACGCGGGCCTCTGGATCCGCGAGTCCGGCGCCCCCGAAGCCCGCTGCCTCGAGGTGGACACCGTGGTGAACTGCGCGGGCCAGCTCTCCAATCGCGACCTGTTGGCGCCCTTGCAGTCCGCCGGGCAGCCCGTGCACCTCATCGGCGGGGCAGATCTCGCCTCGGAGCTGGACGCCAAGCGGGCCATCCGCCAGGGCGCCGAATTGGCCGCGCGGATCTAATCAACTCCCCACGGACCCGCCGATGCGGGGTTCGTGCCCTCCCCGCCCACCACCCCCCGCCTCAAGCGCGCCCTGGAACGGACCTGGCGAGCCTTGGCGCGCGTGCGGCTCGGCGTGCTAGCCGAGATGCACTACCAGGTGCTGCTCGACAACCTGCACGAAGGCGTGATCTTCATCGATGGCCGCGGGATGGCCCTGCAGTGCAACCCGGCAGCCGAGCGCATCCTGGAGATCCGCGCCGGCGACATCGTGGGGCGCCCCACCGTGGATCCGGGCTACTTCTACGCGCTCAAGGAGGATGGCGGCATCTACTCCGACGAGGAGCACCCCAGCCGCGTGGCCCTGCGCACGGGGAAGCCCTGCCTGGGCCTCATTCAGGGCCTGCCGCGCGCCGGGGGCCGGATCCGCTGGATCAGCGTGAACGCCATTCCGCTCTGCGGTCCCGGGGGCGAAGTCTCCGGGGTGGTGGCCTCCCTCGTGGACATCACGCCCATGAAGGAACTGCAGGATCACCTCCAGGCCGAGGCCACCCGCGATCCCCTCACGGGCCTCGGCAACCGCCGCGCCTACCTGGAGGCCCTCACCAAGGCCTTCCACGGCGCCCGCCGCCATGGCCATCCCATGTCGGTGGCCTTCTGCGATCTGGACCACCTCAAGGCCCTCAACGACGCCCACGGCCACGCCGCCGGCGACCGCGCCATCCAGGCCTTCGGCCATGCCGTGGCCGGGGCCCTTCGACGGGAGGATCTCGCCGCCCGCTTCGGGGGCGATGAGTTCTGCGTGCTCTTCACCCACGTGGGCGCCGCCGAGGCGCGCGTGTGCCTGGACCGGGTGCTCGAACAGGTGCGGTGCATGGCCCTGGACCTACCCGACGGCGCCCGCCTGGAGGGCTTCACCGCCAGCATGGGCCTGGCGGAACTCGGACCCGCCCACACCCACCCGGATGACCTCCTGGCCGCCGCGGATCACGCGCTCTACCGCGCCAAGGAAGCCGGCCGGGACCGGTTGACGCTGGATTAGCCCGGGCGCCTAGACCAGGCTCAGCGCCACTTCCCGCAGCAGGGGCTCGCCGTTGGGATTCCGGGCGAGGTTGCGCAGGGCCTCGTGGATGAGGTCCTGGGGACCGCGCAGGTCCAGGGGCTTCACGGCGAGCTTGCGGAGGCGGTCCGCCCAGGGCGTGAGCACGGGTTCCTTGCCGCTGCGCACGCGGGCGACATCCGTGACGAGGCGCAGGAGCACTTCCAGGGCCTCCCGCAGCTGTTCGTTCTGGGCCTTCTCGGCGTCCTTCTCGGGCAGCAGCGGCTCCGAGGCCGAAGGGAAGGATCCGCCCTCCATGAGCAGCATCCAGGCCTCGAGCTGGGCTTGGGCCCGCTGGAAGGCATCCTCCTCCAGGTAGCGCAGGGTGCCTTCGCTGAGGGCCATCCACCGTTGCTTGGAGCCCTCGTGCCAGCCCTTGGACGAGGCCACGGCCCAGGCCTCCTTGGGGGCGAGGGGGGCGAAGGCGATGCGCTGGGCTCGGCTGCGGATGGTCTGCAGCACGGCTTCCGGACGATGGGTGACGAGCAGGAAGCGGGTGCCCGGCGGCGGCTCCTCCAGGGTCTTGAGGAGGATGTTGGCGGAGGCGCCGTTGAGGCGGTGGGCATCCTCGATGAGGATCCAGCGGTGGCAGCCCGGGGCGGGGCTGAGGCTGGCCCAGGCGATGACGCCGCCCTCCACGAGGTCGTCCTCGCGGATCATGCCCACCTTGATGAGACCGGCCTTGCCCTCGGGGGCGATGCGCAGGAGGTTGGGCAGCTCGACGGGCAGGGGATCCGAGTGGAAGAGTTGGCAGCCCTCGCAGTCGCCGCAGGCGGTCTTCCGGAAACAGAGCTCCCGCTGGGCCAGCTCCAGGGCCACCCGCCGCTTGCCGATGCCCTCGGGCCCCGTGAGCAGTAGCGTGCCGGGCAGCTTTCCGGCCTGAAGGCGTTCCAGGAGTTTCGAGCGGATGGCGTGGTGACCTTGGATGCGGGGGTCGAACATCAGTCCACCTGGAATCCGGCGTTCCGCAGCAGCGGCGCCACCCGGGCCCAGATATCGGCCTCCACGGCATCCACGCCTTCCCGGGCGGGCACCACGGCCACCCGGTTGGGCTCGCGGTCGGCGATGGCCAGGAAGCGGGCGCGCACCCGGCGGTGGAAGTCCACGTGGGCCGCGTCGAAGCGGGTCTCGTTGAAGCCTTCCAGGGCCAGGTTGCGCACCTCCACCCGCTGGAGGCTGGTCTCGGG